>NZ_DBHC01000029.1:0-83972 GCF_002296035.1 Roseivirga sp. UBA838 | reverse complement strand
CCCGCTTATACTTCTTGTCAGGCTACTTAAAAGACTAGTGTAGTAAGCATAAATTATTTCGCTAGTTTGCGTTCACTACTAGTAATAGAAAAGTAGAATATGAATGCTCAGCTTATATTTTTGGCTCCAAATGTGTTGTTTGGGTTGTTTGCCATATTGATACCTGTCATAATTCACCTTTTTAATCTTAGGAGAACGAAGAGACAGTACTTTCCAAATGTTTCCTTTTTAAAGAAAGTGAAGGAGGAGAGTTCGGCTAAGAGAAAGCCGGTAGAGTTGCTGATATTGGTGTGTAGAATATTAGCTGTTTCACTATTAGTGCTTGCCTTTGCCAGGCCAACACTGAAGGATGGAGATGATGATTTGGCCCTTCAAGAGAGGGTTATACTATACTTAGATAATTCTTTGAGCCTGTCCGGTACGGATAGTGAATATGACTTTAACCGGCTGGTTAGGGAGACATCGGATGTTATTTTGGCCTATCCGGATGGCACCTCCTTTCATCTCCTGGAAAATGGCTATGGAAACTCTCTGGGTCTAGAATATTCCAAGGAGTCTGTTTCTGAACAGCTGACTGAGTTGGAGCAGATTGAAGCCGATAGAACCTTGTCAGAAGTTGGGACACGAATTAATGCAGCAGGGCTAAGCGGGGATATTTATCTCTTTTCTGATTTTCAGAATAAGTTTGATTTTGAAGCTATCCGTATGGACACAAGTAATAACTATTATATAGTGCCCATAATACCCGAGGAAGTCTCTAATGTATATATAGATACCGCTTATTTGGAGAACACCTTTCTTTCAGGTTCTTTTTCTAATTTGTTAAAACTTAAGGTTAGAAGAAACTACAGGGATGAGCAGGTAGTTAACCTGAAGCTAAATATTGATGGACAGCTTTTTGGGACTGCCGAAATAGATTTTGGTAATCAGTTAATTCAAGATCATGAGTTTCAGATTCCACAGGGAACGGCAGGTCTTGAGCGTGTTCTGGTAGAGATTGATGATTCAGGTCTACTCTTCGATAATTCTTTTTATCTATCGATTAATGCTCTAGATAAGATCAAAGTAATTGAGATTTTTGACTCATCTTCTCCTTCGTTTATACAGGCACTCTATAGCGAGAACGAAATGTTTGACTTTGTTAGAATGGACTCACGATTTCTGGATAACGAAGTATTATCTTCTGCTAACCTAATTGTTGTTAATCAGCTGATTGCATTTTCAAATCAATTGGTGAACGCTCTAGAAAATCGATTGAATGAAGGGGGCAGCGTAATAGTTGTGCCAGATAGGAATACCAGGTCTAGTGATCTTTCACGTTTAGGAATACAAGTTGTTTCAGATATTGCCGAAAGAGTTGAACTGAATCAGCCGGATTTTGAGAACCCGATATTTGATGGAGTGTTCGAGGAGCCCGATGAGCGTATTGAGATGCCAGAAGCTTCTGTGTCATGGCGGTTACTTAATAGCGAGCTGGACTATCTCACGTTTAAGAACGGAAGAAGCTTTTTGGCCAAGGTGAGCCGAACGGGCAATTTGTTTTTCTATACTTCTCCTTTTAACGAAAGTTATACCTCTTATACTAACCATGCTCTTTTTGTACCGGTGATGTATAAGCTGGCACTTGGTAGCCAGGCTAGCCTGTCGAAGGTTTACTATTATTCCGACCAGGAGACCATCTTTTATCCAAACCAGGATGAGCTTATTGGCAAGGTGGTGACTTTTGAGGGGCAAGATGGTGCAATTACTCCTGACCAGAGGATACTTGGTGGACAAATTATTTTTGAGATTCCGAAAGGTGTTGTTCGGTCGGGGCACTATTCGATTACGGTTGAAGGGGAATCTTATGGTACCATAGCCTTTAATGTGCCTAAATCGGAATCGAATATCTCTCCAATTGACAGACAAGTTTTGACTGAACTAAATGGTTACGACCATATAACGGTAATCGACCTCAATGAGGAGAACTCAGCCTCACGCTTTTTAGAGGCTGGAGTGGTGGGCAAGTCTTTATGGGCTCAACTCTTAATTGCCGCACTGTTTTTTCTTTTTGCAGAAATAATTTTAATCCGATATTTGTAGCATGGAGTTTCTAATCCGTTCCGCTCAAATAATCGACAAATCTTCTTCTTTTCACCTTCAGCATAAAGACCTTCTCATTAGCAACGGCATCATTAAAACAATTGCCGATAATATTGAGTATGAAGGCCAAATTATTGAAGCTGATGGTCTTTGTGTTTCTATTGGCTGGATGGACATGCGAGCGCACTATCAAGATCCGGGAAATGAACACAAAGAAGATATGGAATCAGGAGCTGCGGTATCAGCTTCAGGAGGCTTTACTGACGTGCTTCTTTTGCCAAATACCTCACCTGTGATTAGCTCAAAAAATGCTGTTTCATATTATCATAAGTGGAATAAGAGTTCGGCTGTGCAACTGCACCCAATGGCTGCTCTTACATTGGGTTGTGAAGGTAAGGAATTGACTGAAATGATCGATTTGCACACTGCAGGAGCCCAAGCTTTTAGTGATGGGTTGCGTCCGGTATGGCATTCGGACATCATGCTCAAAGGTTTACAATATCTTCAGAAGTTTAACGGTTTGCTGATTAACAAGGCAGAAGATGAAATGCTTTCTTCCTTTGGACATATGAATGAAGGTAAAGTGAGCACATTGATGGGCCTTAAAGGCATACCCGTTCTTGCTGAAACGCTTATGATTCAAAGAGATTTGAATCTGTTGGAGTATACAGGGGGGAGACTACACATTAGTTTGGTTTCTTCGGTTGAAGGCCTGGAGTTGATTAGAGTGGCTAAGAAAAAAGGGTTGAACGTGACTTGTGATGTAGGGGTAAACTACCTGAAGTTTACGGATGAAGACTTGCAAGACTATGACACCTCTCTTAAAGTGAGCCCTCCATACAGGACAGAAACAGACCGTATGGCCTTGTTAGACGGAATATTGGATGGAACGGTAGACTGTTTGGTGTCTGACCACATTCCTCATGATGAGGAGAGTAAAAAACTGGAGTTTGACTTGGCCGATTTCGGATCGAGCAATCAACAAACCTTTTTTGGGGTTGTAAGTGAGGCTTTGGGAGGTTCTTTATTTGACTCCATAGAACTCTTTACTTCAAAGCCTAGAAAGTTACTACAACTGAGAGTGCCCCAGATCAAAGAAGGGGAGAGTGCCTGTCTTACTCTTTTCAATAATGACGAATGGACAATGAATGACCATACAAATAAGTCAAAATCGGTTGCTTCACCTTTATTTGGCCAGACTATCAAAGGCAAAGTGCTCGGGATTATCAATAATGGTCAACTTGTTTTGAACGACATATGAAAGTAAGGCCCATTATTCCCAAGCTTGGTATTCGCTACGGTATTGCCGGAGGCTTGTTGGCGGTATTGTCTTTCGTAGTCTTCTATTACTTGGACCAACAGCCCTGGAGAAACCTTGTTTCGTTCTTATTGGATATAGTAATTGTTGGTTTTTTCTGTGTGCTTCCTATACGCGAGTTCAAGGTTCGTTACAATCAAGGAGAGCTTCGGTTTTATCATGGCATGTCCATTGGTTTTTTAAGTTATGTGTTTATAGGGATTATTTATTCCCTGTTTATTATGCTGTTTGTGTTGTGGATAGAGCCCGGCTACTTTGAACTTTACAAATCTGTGCAGTTGGAGGAGATTGAAGGAATGAAAGAACTAATGATGAGTCGTGTAAAGGAAAACCCGGAGCAGTTTTATCAACAACAATTAGATGGCATTAAAGAGATAACCAAAGGTTCGCTGATTTTCGATGCCTTCGTTAAAAAGGTGATCATTGGTTTATTTTTAACACCTATTTTTTCAATTGTACTTAGAACCCAACGGCCGAAATAATTCGCTAATCCGGTTTATCTGTCGCTCAAGTAAAAACCTATGCAGTTTTATCATTTGTAGGTAAACTTGAGATAAATAAGTATTTTTCTAGATATCAACCTTATAATCAAAAATTATGGAAGAGCAAATAACAACAGGTGCTGTTGGTCGTAAATACGGTCTCATATTTGGGCTAATTAGCGCTATGATTTTTATTGGTAGTGCGGCAGCCCGGTTAGATTTAGGCTTTGCCGGTATACCAATTAGCTGGGGTGTTGTAATTACAGCATTGGTATTGGCCTGTAAGAACTTTAAGGCCGAAAATGGAGGATTCATGTCTTTTGGGCAAGGATTTTCTGTTTCCATGTGGGTTACTTTTATTGGTGGAATTGTGAGATCCGTGCTTCAGTATGTATATGTAATGATCGACCCGGATTATATGGATTTCTTGAAAGAACAGAGAGCTAATCAGTCGTTTGGTCCAGCTCCTGATCCAAATCAACCGGTGCCCGATTGGGTTGAGTTCTTTAATACGGCTGAGTTTTTGGTAATAGCCAGCATAATTTCGGCTATCTTTGCAGGCCTAATCTTTGGGGCAATTGTTGCTGCAGTTACAAAGAATGAAGCCGAAGAATTCTAGCTTGATAGATATTTCGATAGTTATACCACTCTTTAATGAAGAGGAGTCAATTCCCGAATTGATTCAATGGATAAGCCGTGTGATGGACTCACATGGCTTTTCTTATGAGGTGATTTTGGTCGATGACGGTAGTCGTGATGGGTCGTGGAAGGTGATTGAAGAGTTGAAAGGTACATACCCTATCAAGGGCATTCGATTTAACCGAAACTATGGTAAATCGGCCGCCTTAAATACGGGGTTTAGATTTGTTTCGGGCGAGGTTGTAATTACCATGGATGCCGATTTGCAAGATAGTCCGGACGAGATTCCAGAACTTTATCGTATGATTAAGGATGGGAATCATTTGGTGTCGGGCTGGAAAAGGAAGCGTCATGACCCCATCAGCAAAACAGTGCCATCTAAGTTTTTCAACTGGGTTACTCGCATACTCTCAGGTATTCGTCTTCACGATTTTAACTGTGGGCTTAAGGCCTATGATTATCGATTGGTCAAAACACTGGAGATATACGGAGAAATGCACCGCTATATTCCGGTAATAGCCAAGCGTAATGGCTTTGAAAAGATAACCGAGAAAGAAGTAGTGCACAGAGCGCGTAAATATGGAAAGACCAAGTTTGGTTTGGAAAGGTTTATTTATGGGTTTCTCGATTTGCTCTCCATTTCATTTGTAAGCAAGTATAAGAAACGCCCAATGCATTTCTTTGGTACCCTTGGTACATTGTCTTTTCTAGCCGGTTTTTTCATGGTGCTATGGATTATATGGGAGAAGCTTAGGGCAATTTATATTATCCATACAACAGACTACAGAGATGTAGTTGAACAACCGTTGTTCTTTTTATCGCTGGCGGCTATTATAATTGGTGTACAGCTTTTTTTGGCCGGGTTTATTGGAGAAATGATGGTTATGAACAACCATCGTAAAAACGACTACATCATAGACCAAACCATAGGGGTTGAGTAATGCACTATTATTCTGTGATCGTTCCGGTATATAACCGTCCGGATGAGGTTAAAGAGCTTTTAGACTCGCTCGTTCAACAAACCTATAAGAACTTTGAAGTAATCCTTGTAGAAGACGGTTCAACTAAGACTTGTAAATCCGTGGCGGACTCTTTTTCGGATACGCTCAGGGTACGGTATTATTTTAAAGAGAACAGCGGGCAAGGCTTTAGTCGAAACTTTGGTTTTGATAAGGCTGTGGGCGATTACCTTATTGTTTTTGACTCTGACTGCATTGTGCCACCACACTATTTTGATGCGGTTAATCGCTTTTTAGAAAAACAGCCCGCAGATGCTTTTGGAGGGCCGGATAAAGCCCATGCCTCGTTCAGTAGTTTACAGAAAGCAATTAGCTATTCCATGACCTCCGTTCTAACTACAGGAGGAATTCGAGGGAATAAGAAACATGTAGGAACATTTCATCCTCGCAGTTTCAACATGGGTATTTCCCGTAAGGTTTACGATACCACGGGGGGCTATAAAATAACCCGGATGGGCGAAGATATTGAGCTTAGTATAAGAATACTCCAGTCAGGCTTTAAGACGTCACTTATTCCAGAGGCCTATGTATATCATAAAAGAAGAACAAGCCTAAGCCAATTTTACAAGCAGTTACATTTTTTTGGAAGAGCCAGAGTCAATGTAAACCGCTTTTGGCCCGGAGAAATGAAGTTAATTCACCTGTTGCCACTCTTTTTTGTGCTTATAATTTATGGATGGTTCTCCACGCTGTTCTACTCACACAGCCTGTTTAAACTTGGGGCATTTGTTCTGATGTTTTACTATCTGGCCATATTCTTACATAGTGTTGTAAAGAACAAAAGTCTTAGAGTGGGGGTGCTTAGTATTGTTACCTCATTCATTCAGCTATATGCTTATGGAATGGGGATAGTTGCAGAAGTGATAAGGCCTAGAGGAAATCAGTTTTTTGCACAGAAATAAATAATCTCATTAGCTGGGAGCGCATAGCGCCTTACCATTTCATTTGGCAGTTCCATTACAAAACGATCTTCTTTTACCGTAAACCCTGCCTTTTGGAGGCGTTGGCCGTAGTCAAGGCCATAGAGTCTTACGTGGTCGGCCTGCCAATATACCTTTTCACGTTCTTTGGGGTCGGTAATGCTGGGATCTTCGAGCGTTGTAGAGCGGCTATAATCTTGTGGAGATTGAATGATGGCCCAGCCTCCCTTTTTTAATACACGATGAATCTCAGACATGGCCTTGATGTCATCTTCTACGTGTTCCATTACATGATTACAAAAAACCACATCGAAGGTATTGTCTTCAAAGGGAATATCATGAACGTCCATCTTTACATCGGCCAGTGGAGATTCCAGGTCGGCAGTGGTGTAGTCCAGATTCTCCATTGATTTAAAGCGATCTATAAAGCAAAGCTCCGGAGCTATATGAAGCAACTTATGAGGAGCGTTAAAAAAACTGGTTCTTTCTTTAAGATAGAGCCACATGAGTCTGTGCCGTTCCAGCGAAAGAGAGTCCGGGCACAAGGCATTGGGTCTTGGGTTTAACCGGCCATAAGGAAGAAACTTTCGGTATTTTATTTCGCAAATAGGGCACTCCACATTGTTGCCGCGCATAAAGAGACTCACAAATCGGAGAATATAATGGCTGAAGTATTGCAGATACCTGCGTGGTACAAACCTTAAGGTTAAACTTATGAGCTTCTTCATGGTCTAAGTTTCGTCAAAGATAGAAATCAATACTTTTTGGCCTAAGTCCATCCAAACATTGATGCTTCAAATAATGAGGCTTATTTACCGCTCCTATAAATGGGTAAATTTTTATTAAACCATTAAACCCTTTAAAACATCTAAAAATATGAGCCTTTGGCAATCTGTGGTGTTGAACAAATAAAAAAGGAGGCAGTTTACACCATAGCTTGTTAAAAGCTGTAAAAGGCGCACTTTCTAATTATTTTAGAGGTGCTAAAGTTTTTTAGGTGGATGAAAATCCAGCAAGAATAAACATAATTTCGCCAACATATTTTAAGTAGAGACAAAAGAGTCATGAAAAAGAAACTCACCATTTTCGCCTTAGTTGTAGTAACAGCCATTATTGTTGCTGCCACAGTGTTCAATCCCTCTTCGGCAGAAGAAGGTCCTGCGCTGTTCGCAACAGCAGAAAAAGGCTCCTTTACTGTAGAGGTTACGACAACCGGTGAATTATCCGCTGAAAGGTCGACCAAAATCATGGGACCAATAAATGCCAGAGAGTATGGTATTCGTCAAATTACAGTTCAGCGATTAGTAGAAGAAGGTACCCAGGTTCAAGAAGGCGACTTTGTGGCCCAATTAGACCCTAGTGAGCTATATGATAAAATCCAGCAAGAGAAAGAACAGCTGGATGCTCAAATTGCCGAGTTCGATAACGCCAAAATCGATACTGCACTAACTCTTAGAAGTGAGCGCGATAAACTTATTAATCTGGACTATCAGATTGAAGAGAAGCAATTGCAACTTGAGCAATCGCAGTATGAACCACCGGCCACCATCAAGAAATATGAGAATGAGTTAGAAAAGCTTAAGCGCGATAAAGACCGGGCGCTGGAAGAATATCAACTCAAAATTCAGCAGGCCAAAGCAAAGATGATTGAAGAGACGGCCGATTTGAGAAGACGTCAGTCGCGCTATGATAATATGCAAAAGGTATTGGAAGATTTCCGAATACTGGCTCCTCAGGCCGGAATGGTTATCTATACCAAAATGGGAAGCGAACGAATTGTTGAGGGCTCACAAATAAATGTTTGGAACCCAGAAGTAGCCGAGTTGCCCGACCTTTCCAGCATGATTTCTACAACATACATCAACGAGGTAGATATCAGAAAAGTAAAAGTGGGACAAGAAGTTCAAATTGGTTTGGACGCTTTTCCTGAAAAGAAATTAACCGGACGCGTAATCAGAGTTGCCCGAGTTGGACAACAAAACCCTAACTCTGACGCTAAGGTATTTGAAGTTGTGGTAAGGGTAAACGAAAGAGACAGCGACCTCAGACCAGCCATGACAACCAGCAATGTTATTATCACTCAGAAGCTCACAGATGTGGTATACGTACCATTGGAATGTCTTAATACCTACAATGACTCCATTAACTACGTGATCAAAAAGAATGGCACCTTGCAAGAAGTGCTAGTGGGGCTAACCAATAGCAACGAAGCTGTTATTGAGAAGGGTGTTGAGCCGGGCGAGGTATTATACCTAAGTCGTCCTGACAACATTGAGGGTAAAGAACCTAAGTTATTGCCTGAGTTGAATGGCAAGAGAAATCAGAAGTACGAGACTACAGATCCTGAAAACTCTTTGGACGATGCCTCTAAATGGGTGTTGCCTAATGGAGAGCCAATGTCTCCCGAAATGATTCAACGATTGAAAGACCGGGGAATAACAGACCCATCTCAACTGCAAAACATGATGAGAGGTGGTCAGCGCCCTCAAGGCGGTTCTTCAGGTAGAGAAGGTGCCGCCCGATCAGGACAGCCTAACCGATAAGCCCCAAAACTCTAAATCGCATGAATAAAAAGAGTTTACTTTCCAATTTCTACATTGCCTTAGAAGCAGTGTTGGCCAATCAGGTGCGATCGCTTCTGACAGCGTTGGGTATCATTTTCGGGGTAGCAGCAGTTATTGCCATGCTAGCGATCGGAAATGGAGCGCAGAACGAAATCCTGGAGCAGATCGAATTGGTGGGAGTCAATAATATTATTGTACAACCCAACATAGAGCAGGTAGAACAAAAGTTGGGCGAGTCGGACGATGAAGACAAAAAGAAGTTTTCTCCCGGACTTAAATTACTCGATGTAGAGAGCATTGAAAATACCATTCCCGGTGTTAAGAAACTCAGCCCTGAGATTCTTTTAGAGACTTACATTATTAAAAACGGGATCAGAAGAAGCTCTAAGTTGGTAGGTGTTGAACCTGCTTATTTTGAAGTGGCCAATTTTGAGTTGCTCGATGGCGAAATGTTCAACGAGAAACAGCTTAGGCTCGGAATGCCTGTTTGCATTATTGGAAAAGGCATTGCTTCCAAGTTTTTCCCTCGCGAGAACCCCATCGGACAGCAAATCAAAGTGGGGAACCAATGGTTAAAAGTGATTGGTGTACTCAAGGAGCGTTTTATTTCTGAAAAGGCCATTAACAACCTCGGAATTCGAGATTATAACATGGATGTTTATACACCTATTCAAACGGTGCTCATTCGTTACATCAACCGCGACTTGGTAACCGGCTCCGGTTTAAAGAAAAGCTTTGGATCAAGCATTCAAATTTTTGGCGGCTTCCGAGGTATGATTTCTATTTCAGGTGGGGGAAACGATTCGTCTAATGACAAACCAAAGAATTATCATCAGATTGACCGTTTGGTAGTGCAGGTAGAAGAGTCTGCTAAACTCAACCCTACAGCCGATGTTCTGGCGCGTATGTTAGAGCGTAGGCACTACGGTGTGGTAGACTTTGAAATCACTATTCCGGAATTGCTACTTAAGCAACAACAGCGAACTCAAAATATATTCAATATTGTATTGGCGGCTATTGCAGCTATATCATTGCTAGTTGGTGGTATCGGTATTATGAATATTATGTTAGCTTCTGTAATGGAACGTATAAAAGAGATTGGGCTGAGGCTTGCCATTGGCGCAAAGTCTTCAGACATTGTTATGCAGTTCTTGTTCGAAGCCGTTATGATTTCTATTACTGGTGGTATTGTTGGCGTTATTCTCGGAATAGGTTTGGCCTATGCTGTATCTAATTTGGCCGATTTCCCTACCGCTATAAGTTTTACTTCAATTGTGATTTCATTCGGTGTAGCAGCAACAGTTGGTCTAATCTTCGGAATTACTCCTGCGCGCAGAGCTGCAAGTCAAGATCCTATTACTTCGTTAAGACACGAATAACCACATTAACACTATGAAAAAGGTCATTTATTTACTTCTATCATTTTTTTGCCTGACGGGAATAGCATTATCTCAAGAGGTAAAAGTACTAACCCTTGAGGAAACGATTCGTTTGGCAAGGGAAAACTCAAGAAATGCCAAACAAGCAGAGACATCTAGAACTTTAGGGTACTGGAGTTATCAGGTTTATAAGTCTCAGCTTAGGCCACAGCTGCTACTTACAGGAAACTTGCCCAACTATGTAAATAGAGCCACACCTATTGTTCAAGAGGATGGTTCGGTGCAATACAGAACGGTTAACCAGAATACTTCCGATCTGTCGTTGGGTTTACAGCAGGTATTACCCTGGACCAATACCACGGTCTCGTTCGAAACCAATTTAGCTAGGTTTGATAATTATGCACTATTGGGTCCCAATGACCCGAAAACACTGTATCAAGGTGACCCAGTGGGCCTGACCATCAGACAACCGCTCTTTAATGTAAACCCATTCAAGTGGGACAGGTTGACTCAGCCTTTAGAGTACGAACAATCCAAGAAAAGCTATGTGCAGGACATGGAAGAGACTTCGAGAATTGCTGCACAATTCTTTTTTAGATTGTTGGTTGAGCAGAAAAACCTGGAAATTGCCATTCAGAATGAGCAATCGAACGACACAATTTATAGAATTGAACAAGGAAGATATAACATTGGTACATCTACGGAAGACCAACTGCTTCAAACAGAATTGAACCTGTTGACTGCTCAGGCTGAAGCTCAGCAGGCAAGGCTGGATGTTCAATCTTTTTCCTTGGAGTTAAGAAACTTTATAGGATTAAGAGATGATGTAAGACTAGAGCTGGTTCCTCCCTCAGATGTTCCGGAGTTTAGCATCGATTATGAAGAAGCACTGCAATATGCCAAAGACAATAGGGCTGAATGGATTGAGTTTCAATTGCAAAGACTGGATGCCGAGCGGCAGGTGGCCGATGCCAGAGCCAGACGCTTTTCAGCCGATTTAATAGCGCAGTTTGGTTATAACAGTGCCCAGGTAAATTCATTGAGTGGTGTTTATGATGGTGCCAATGTGGCTACCGGTTCAAGGGTTTCTTTAACGTTCTCGCTGCCTATTTTAGATGGAGGTAGAAATAAGGCTAGAATGAATCAGGCTCGAGCCAGACAGGCAAATACTGAGTTTACCGTAGAGCAAAATGAGATTAACTTTGAGCAGGAGATTGCCAACGCGGTAAGAAACTTTGACCAAATTAGAAGTCAAATCGATATTGCAGAAAAAAGGCAAGAAATAGCTCTTAAAGGATTTGAAATTACCAATGGTCGTTACTTGGCCGGTAAAGTAGGCATTCTGGAACTCAACAATGCTCGTGAAACTAAAGACGCTGCTGTAAGAAATTACATTAGTGCCCTTCAGCAATATTGGGTAGCCTATTATGAATTGAGATCACTTACCCTATATGATTTCAGAAACAGGGAGATACTCTATAACCCACTTTTGGAATATGATCCTAAAACGGATTCTGTGATTGAAATATCAAGAGACTAAAAAAATCGTGTACTAGGTTTTTGAACCCCGGAGCAATTGCTCCGGGGTTTCTTATTTTAAAGGCCCGTGTAGTTAAATGGGCTTATAGACAGGAGCTCTTGCTTAACTGCCTCATTAACCTCCAGCGTTCCTATAAACTCTTTGATTGTTACTTCAGTAATCTTAGAGTTAGTTCGTGTAAGGCCTTTCAGTGCCTCGTATGGTTTGGGGTAGCCCTCTCTTCTAAGAATGGTCTGAATGGCCTCAGCTACAACGGCCCAATTTTCTTCCAAATCGGCATCAATAGCAGCCTGATTCAGTTCTAGTTTATTAATTCCTTTTACCAGCGATTTAAGCCCTATGAGCATATGTCCTAAAGGCACGCCAATATTCCTTAATACCGTTGAGTCCGTCAGGTCTCTTTGCAGTCTTGATATAGGCAACTTGGCCGAAAGATGTTCGAACAAGGCATTGGCAATACCAAAATTACCTTCCGCATTCTCAAAGTCAATCGGGTTTACCTTATGAGGCATGGCCGAAGACCCCACCTCCCCTGCTTTTATTTTCTGCTTAAAGTAGTTCATTGAAACGTATTGCCATACATCCCTCGAAAAGTCTATCAGGATTGTGTTGATTCGCTTCAGGGCATCAAAGAGTGCAGCCAGGTGGTCGTAATGCTCAATTTGAGTGGTGGGGTGGCTTCTTTGCAACCCCAGGTATTCCTTCACAAAATGGTCGCCAAATGCAATCCAGTCAGTTTGCGGATAAGCCACATGGTGTGCATTGAAGTTGCCTGTAGCCCCGCCAAACTTAGCTGCAAAAGGAATATCTCCCAAATACACCAGCTGCTCATCTACTCGAGTGGAGAATACCGCCATTTCTTTGCCCAAGCGTGTGGGTGATGCCGGCTGCCCATGAGTTTTGGCCAACATGGATACATGCTTCCATTGGTCGGCCATTTGTTTAATAAGCTCGTTTACCTCCACAATGGCTGGTTCAAGTACTTCATGTAGCCCTCTTTTCAAAGATAGTGGAATGGAGGTGTTGTTAATGTCTTGAGAGGTAAGTCCAAAATGAATGAACTCTTTCACATCGTTCAGCCCTAATTTGTCGAACTCTTCTTTCAGAAAGTACTCAACGGCTTTTACGTCATGGTTGGTCGTTTTCTCAATTTCTTTTATTCTACCCGCATCCTCCAAACTAAACGATCGGTAAATATCTCTGAGGTTTTCAAAAACAGACTCATCTACTGAACTTAGCTGAGGAAGAGGTATTTCGCAGAGCGCAATAAAGTACTCAACTTCAACCTCCACTCTGTATTTAATGAGCGCATACTCCGAATAATAGTTGGCAAACTCGCTGGTCACTCTTCGGTATCTACCGTCAACTGGTGCTATGGCCGTTAGGCTACTTAATTCCATGAAAGACTATGGTTTTTTTAGGAAAGCGCAAAGATACGAAATCCCATCACTGAGGCCTCAAAATTGAAGGGCAATGTCATCGATTTGCTTCATTTCTAGTTTATTAGTCAGTACTTTTGCCCAGAAAATTAAACCCTTACGCTTACTTTGGGTTTTTTAGTAAACTAAGCATCCTATAAGCGGAAATAAATTAACGATATGGCATTTGGCTTATTTAAGAAGACAAAAGAGAAAGTAGAAAAGCAAGACACCGGTATCATACAGTTAACGGTAAAAGAAGTCGTTAGAGAAACCAAAGAGGCTGTCTCTATTCACTTTGAGCATCCGGCTGGCGGACCTATTGAATATAAAGCAGGACAGTTCTTTACCATTATTGTAGAGGTAGATGGTAAGGAAGAGCGAAGGGCATATTCGGTTTGTTCGTCTCCATTTGTAGATGAATATCCCGCAGTTGCGGTAAAAAGGGTAGAAGGGGGTAAGGTATCGAATTATCTCAATGAGAAAGTCAAAGCGGGAGATACCCTTAAAGTGATGAAGCCACTAGGTAATTTCACCACAGATTTTTCTTCCACCAACCAGCGTAATATCGTACTCATAGGCGGTGGTAGTGGAATTACTCCGCTCATGTCTTTGGCTAAGTCTACTCTCAGCCAGGAGCCAGCTTCAAGGGTTACACTACTTTATGCCAATAGGGATGAAGAGAACATAATCTTTAAGAAACAAATTGAAGAGCTGGCCAAGGAAGATCAGTTTGAGGTTGTACATGTACTTGAAAATAATGGTTCAGGCTATGGACAACATGAAGGTTACCTGAGCGAGTCTATCATAGAGCAGGTAAAAAATGAACTCAACGATGAGAGTGCAGAGTACTTTATTTGCGGGCCAACACCCATGATGGATATAGCTGTATCGGCACTGAGCAACCTTGGGGTTCCGCAAGATTTGATAAGGAAAGAAAGTTTTACATCCGATAGTAAAAGTGAAGCCACAGAAAGCTCTTCCGATGAAGTAATAGCCAGAGAGGTAACCATTATTTACGATGGAGAGGAGTATAAGTACACTGTTCAGCCCAACGAAACAATTCTGGAAAAAGGGCTAGATGAAGATATAGACCTGCCATTTTCTTGTCAAAGTGGACTTTGTACTGCCTGTAGAGGAAAGTGTCTGTCTGGTAAAGTGAAGATGGATGAGGACGAAGGGCTTTCTCAGGCCGAGTTGGACGAAGGCTACGTGCTGCCATGTGTGAGTCATCCGCTTACAGACGGTGTAGTCATTGAAATTGGGTAGAAGTATGCTATAACTTGCCCATGAGCTTCTGTTAGAAAAAACCGATTGGAGTAGTACATTTCTTTGCTTCAATCGGTTTTTTTTGTCCTCCGGCCGGCCAAGTGGAAAACCTTAGTCGTTGCCTTTCTGTTCAATATTCAGTAACTCTGAATATGGATACGGTATTAACTCCTCCTACGCCTCAAACTCTGGCGAAACAATTTAAGGAGGTTCGCGACTTAAGCTTAGAAATTTGCGAACCATTGCAGCCGGAAGATTTTGTGGTTCAGCCTGTAGTCGATGTAAGTCCGCCTAAGTGGCATCTGGCCCATACTACCTGGTTTTTCGAGGTGTTTCTACTCAATAAGTTCCTGCCTGGCTATAAACTATTCAATAAAGACTACCCATTCCTTTTCAATAGCTATTATGAAAACGAGGGAGAGCGTTGGATTAGGTCTGAGCGAGGAGCACTATCGAGACCTGCTGTCAACGAAATTAAAGCCTACAGAGCCTATGTGGACGAGCACATGGAAAAGCTTCTTCAGGAACCACTTACGCCAGAACAAACACATATTTTTGAAATAGGGCTTAACCACGAACAACAGCATCAGGAACTTCTGGTGTATGACATTAAGCACATATTGGGCATAAATCCGCTATTTCCTGTATACAAGGAAAAAGTAAAGCCCCGCTATCAGCCTAATTTGAGTAGCAAATGGCTCACCGTAGAGGAAGGGATCTATAAAATGGGTTACGCAGGCCAGCAGTTCCATTTCGACAACGAAGAGGGCGAGCACCAGGTCTTTCTTCATGCCTATAAAATACAAGACAGGCTCATAACCAACGGAGAGTTTATGGAATTCATAAATGCGGGGGCTTATCAGGACTTCAATCTTTGGCTCATGGAGGGGCACGAATGGGTGAAAAAGGAAAATATACGTGCGCCCTTTTACTGGATGAAGGAAGGCAAGGAGTGGTATCACTTTACTCTTTCTGGCAAAGAGCGGGTAAACCCTGAAGAACCCGTTACTCACATAAGTTTCTATGAAGCTGATGCATTTGCCAAGTGGAAAGGCATGCGATTGCCAACTGAGCAGGAGTGGGAAGTGGCTTGCAGAATGTATTCCCCCCAAATTCCGGAAGAGGCCAACCTTATGGATTGCCGCAACTTTAGAACTATGCCTCGAAAAGGGAATAATCCTCAATTTTATGGAGATGTCTGGGAATGGACCAATTCGTCATATTTGCCTTATCCATACTACAAAAAGGTAGAAGGAGCCCTGGGAGAGTATAATGGCAAGTTTATGGTCAATCAAATGGTGTTGAGAGGAGGTTCTTTTGCCACTATGAAGAACCACATTAGGCCATCATACCGAAACTTCTTTCACCCCAATTTACGTTGGCACTTCACAGGCTTTAGACTAGCACAACACATATAAAATGACACAAACCACCGAAGCACTACAAGGCTTTGCCAAAGATATTGTAACAGGCCTCCGACAGACACCCAAAAGGTTGCCCTCCAAGTATTTTTACAATGCGGAGGGAGATAGGCTTTTTCAGGAAATAATGAAACTGGATGAGTACTACTTAACTCGGTCGGAAGAGCAGATCATCGATACATTCAAAGACGAAATTCTAAAAGAATTTTTGGGTGAAGATGAGAGCTTTAGATTGGTTGAATTAGGGGCAGGCGATGGTTCTAAAACTAAAATACTGCTCGAGTACTTTTCTAAGCAACAAGTAAGTTTTATTTATAGCCCCATCGACATCTCAGCCAATGTGCTGGTGCAATTGAAGGAATCCGTCAACCGCGAACTGCCCAAAGTGAATGTACAGCCTATAGAGGGCGATTATTTCGAAGCTCTGGCTGCGCTCAAGGAGAATCATCTGCAAAAAGAGGTGGTTATGTTTTTAGGGTCCACCATAGGCAATTTCAGTCGGTCGGCCGGAGAAGTATTTCTTAGCAAGTTGTCAGAGAACATGTCTTCCGGTGATTTACTCTTTATAGGGTTTGACCTCATGAAGGACCCCAGAAAAATACTCTCTGCCTATGACGACAGCCAGGGAGTAACCCGAGACTTTAACCTTAATCTGTTGCAGCGCATTAATGATGAGCTTGGAGCCGACTTCGACCTCTCTAAATTTGTGCATTACCCAACGTACGATCCTATAACAGGAGAGACCAAAAGCTTTTTGGTGAGTACAGAGGAGCAGGAAGTAAGGCTAGCCGATGTAGATATGGTTTTCCGCTTTAAGGCCTGGGAGCCAATTCACACCGAAATTTCTCAGAAATATTCGTGCGAAATGATTAGTGCTACGGCCAAAGCCACGGGCTTCAAGGTGGTGAGGCACTTCAATCATGCTGAAGGCCTTTTTGTAGATAGTTTATGGGAAAAAGTATAGCCTTACAACGGCTTAAACTGTTCAAAGGCATTGAGGCAATTGTGGCAGTAGTGTATAGAGCGGCAAAGCGTTGGGCCAAAAGGTGTTTTCATTTCGGTATTATCACTTCCACAGTTCGGACACTTAGCGTGTTCAATAATATCTATATCTACAATCAGGTTGTGCTTAGGGGGAGGAGCTAAACCAAACTCGGCCAGTGCTTTTCTGCCCTTTTCACTGATCATATTGGAGTTCCATTGTGTGTCGAAAGAAACACGAACCTCATAGTTGGCAATGCCATTTTCTTGCAGTACCTGTTCAACATCTTGTTGCATAACATCCATGGCAGGGCAGCCGGCAAAAGTTGGGGTCATGTTCACCGTTACTTTGCCATCATTGCCTATGTCAATGCCCGTAATTACTCCAAGGTCATTCAGCGAAAGCACCGGGATTTCCGGATCTTTCACTGAATCGAGCCATTGTTTTATTTGTTCTGCTGAAATTTCTTTCTCCATGCCCATGCGTTTCATTCGTTCCTCTACACTTTCCCGCTCCAATCAATGGTCGGTTTTACCAGTCGGCTGTCGGATCAACTTTAAATACTTCCGACATTTCATCGAGCAGCGGCTGCAGGTGTTTTGTGTGCACCCCTTTTCGTCCACCATAAACAGGCGTTATAGTAGACCAGTCAGGTAGTATCAGTTTGGTATCAGAAATGATTTTTTCTACCTCCGCTTTCCAGGCTTCCATCAATACCTCTTCTCCCCCAAACAATCCCTCATCGATGATCTCGTTTTCATATGGCGATTTTTCAAACATTCCCAGTGCATAGGGTAGGGCTACATCCAACGACTGCTGCAGACGCTCAATACTTTCTGGTGTGGCCGAACCCAATTGCTTAATCCATATTTTGGCATGCATAGAATGATACTTTGCCTCACCTTTTACCTTTTTAGCCAGGTTGGCCAGATCAGTATAAGATGAATTGGCCAGCATCTGATATTTGAGCAGCTCGGCAGTATCGAAAAGAAAATGCCTGATGAGGCTGAAGTCGTACTCTCCGTTTGGTAGTTCGCAGAGCTGCGCATTATGAAACTGATCGGCATTGCGCATAAAAGCAACCGTATCCGGATCGTTTTCTCCCAGCGTATGCAGTATTTTATAGAGTTGCCAGCTCTGGCCAACCTTGTCTTGGGCCATAGAAGAAAAAGCAATGTCTTCTTCCAAAAGAGGTCCCATGCCTGTCCATTCCGAGTTTCGGTGCCCTAGAATTAACAGGTCATCGGCCATTTTATAGATCAACTCTTTAAGTGCTTCCGTATTCATTAGGCTTGTTCTTCTTTAAATGCTTTAATTTTATCCGATGCTTTGTAGTCAATGGCGTCCCTGTATTTTTTCTCCTTCAGGGTGTCCCATATATCCCTGTCTTCCTCGTCAGAAACATAGATGTCTTCCGATTTTACTATCCACACATTCATAATGGCCTTGTCTCGCGGAAAACTCTCTTTGGCAGCCAGTATAGCATCGTCATAATCTTTGGCAAGCACATTTCCTTCATATTTGTGTTGCTTACCTCGCTTTGTGAGGTGAAACACCTCGAAAGATTCGCTGGTGCTACCCGAATATTTTCCTGAAAATGAATCGTAGATATCGATATCGTTTTCTGAATAGGGGCTCACTTTTATGTTTTCCGTTTTTACAACACACAACGAGTTGCAGAACATGCCTCTACGACTATACTGCTCTTTGGCAAAGAGAAAAGCCATTTCTTCATTGGGGGCATGTACAATACCCACATGTTCGAAAGGTTTGCCTTCTTTTACCTGCACAAAGGCCTCATAAGTTTCAAACTGGTCCAATGCCTCTTTACTGGGCATTGGTGTGTCGAATTCATTGGGTAAGCCTAAACGGTTTACTCTGGGGTCTAATGATTGAAGCATGGTTTAAGCTAGTGGTGTTACATATTTTGCCTTGGGGGCCAGCAAAGCTTCTCGCACCCATTTACCGCGCTCTTCCGCTATTCTTCTTACCGCCAGCCGCTCTTTGTTGCAAGGGCCATCGCCATTGATCACACGTTTAAACTCGTCCCAATCAGGTTCGGTGTATTCCCATAGGCCGGTTTCGGTATTTTTACGCAGTTTATCATCCGGAATAGTTAATCCCAGTTCCCAAATTTTGGGCACATACATGTCTAAAAACTGCTGTCGGCATTCATCGTTCGAGGCCATTTTCACTTTCCACTTCATTAAGATTTCGGAGTGAACGGAAATCTTATCGGAAGGGCCAAAGAAGTGCATCATGGGAGCCCACCATCTGTTTACCGCGGCTTGCATCATTTCTCGCTGCTTTTTGGTGCCGGTAGCCAAGTGTATCACACAGTGGTGACCGTATTTTAGGTGGAATGATTCTTCTGCGCAGATACGCTCCAATGCGCGGCAGTAAGGACCATAACTTCCTTTGGAGTTTGCCAGTTGGTTCACAATAGCTCCTGCATCAACCAGCCAGCTGATGAAGCAAGAGTCGGCCCATGTAAAAGCCGGGTAATTGAATATGTTAGAGTATTTAGACTTACCTGAAATAAGGTCGTCTATCATTTGCTCTCTAGGCTTGCCAAGGGTTTCTGCCGCGGCATAAAGCAATTGGGCATGGCCCACCTCGTCCTGAACCTTGGCCATAAGGGCCAGCTTCCTTTTAAAGCCGGGAGCTCTGGTTATCCAGGTGCCTTCCGGCAAAGCACCAATAATTTCCGAATGAGCGTGTTGTTCAATCATTCGAATAAGCTGTTTTCTGTAGAGCTGAGGCATCCAGTCAGTCGGTTCAATTTTCTCACCTCTGTCTATTCGTGCTTCAAACTCTGCCAATTCTTTTGGATCTTCATCAGCCAGGGCAGTAGCCTTCATGGCCTCAAAAACGTTTCCACCTCCGTACATAGTTTTATTTCTTTAATCCGTTCAATATCAGGTTTGCGAGTTGTTTGCCAATTTCTTCCGGGCGCAAACTACCGGTAGGTTTGTACCAGTTGTACGTCCAGTTGAGCGATGAAAGTATGGTAAGCATCATAAACTTTTCATCTACCTTCTCAAACTCCCCATTTTCTATACCATTTCTTATAATGGTTTTAAAGCGGCCCTCGTAGTCTTCTCTCATCATCAGAAACTCAGAGAGGTGCGGCTCGCTCAAATGCCTCCATTCATGGAAGAATACAGCCGAGGCATCGGTGTCTTTCGTAATTACTTTTACATGGGCAATGGCCGCTTTTTCCATTTTTGCCGAAAAGCTGCCTTGCTCTTTTTCCACTTCCTTCCAGGCCGCAAAAAACTGGTCGGCCATGCGAAAACATATCTTTTGAAGAATTTCTTCCTTAGATTTGATGTGTGAATAAAGGCTGGCGGCCTCAATGCCCAGCACTTGAGCCAGGTCGCGCATAGAAGTGGCAGCATAACCTTTCTCCCTAAAAAGCTTGGTTGCTTTCTCTTCTATTTGTTGCTTGCGTGATTTCTTAACCAGTATTTCCATTCACTCAAAGATATACATACTAACGTTCGTTAGCAAATAATTGTTGAGAGCTAATTTCTTGATTTTATGAATTTAAGCGACCCTGAATTTGATAAGCAAGCCTACTTTAAACGGCTGGAATCACTGATTTACCTGCTTTTGATGTTGCCCTTGCTGGCCTTTGGGTGGGTTTTTCTCGAAAAGAACAAGGCAGGGGATTTGCGTTCGGTGTTTTTCGATAACCCCGATCTCATGTTTCATGGGGTAATGGGGATTGGTGTAGGGTACATTGTTATGCGTACAACAGCTACATGGAACAGAGATATGCGCAAGGCTACGGAGCCGTTTAAGGAGTTGGATGTAAAACTGAAGATGTTGCGTAAGCCGATATTATATCGGAATGTGCTATGGGCTTTTGGTGCAGCCATAGGTGCTTATGGTCTTTATGAAAAAGGAGATATGGTTTACGCAATGGTATTTACCGTGTTTCTTGTTCTTATGACTGCCAACCGCCCAACAGGACGTTATTTTGCTAAGTTACTTAAGCTAAAGGGCGAAGAACGCCAGTGGATGGAGAGGTAGGAGCTGAATAAAAAACGGTCTCAAAAGTAGCTCAGTGGCCTAAAAGCCCGGCTCTCTTAAGACCGTTTTGTGCAGTGTCAGCCAAAGTTTTGGTTTGGCTGTCTGATTTTAGAAGGTAATGCCTATAGTGACGGGGTTTAATTGTGGCCCTTTGCCTTCTTCAAAAAGCTCGTTGAAGTCGTAGGTCATAAACATATCGAAGCCGTTAATTCCGATTTGCGCTCTTAGACCATAGCGGAAGTCGTTCACAAAGAACCCGCCTTTCTCTTTGTCTTTCTGACGTCCGTCATCGTTGCGGTAAATGTATTTGGCTTTGTTATTTAGTCGCAAGCCCACGTAGGGGCCAACTCCAAAACGGAAGCCTCTGCGTTCGCTAAACGCTACTCGTACGTCATCTTCCATAAACCTTCTAACTATTCTTTTGCCATGGCCAAGATCTATCATGGGAATGGCCTGAAAAGTGAGGTAGGTTACCTTGAGTTTGCTTTTAAGTGCACTGTTAATATTGTTGGCCTCGGTGAAATTGAGCTGCCCACCGTTAGGGTCGAGTCGCGTAGAAGCGTTCTCAAATTTGAAGTTGTACCAGCCAAATCCACCACCCCATTCAATAAAGAGGGGGCTGGAAATGTAGGAGGTGTGATTCCAGGTGAGCCCAGTATATATGGAGCTGATGGGTTTGAGTTGATAAAGATCTGAAGAAGAGGGGAAATCTCCGTCAGAAAGATAATTGTTCAAACCAATGTCAAAATTCAGTCCGCGCAGTGTGCCATGATCATGCTGTTCGAAATACTCTATGGTAGAGGCATTGCTTCCTCTCCAGTCTCTGTAGTCCCACTCCCAGCGATCTTCCACTTCCAGTTCAAGCCCAAGAAAGCCAATGCGGAGGTAGAAATCATCGTCAGATATGTAGAGCTTGTTCTTTTCTGCCCGAGGAATACTTACTACTGTGTCGAGTCGTTCAAAGTCGCCATATTTTGCCCATCGTACCTGGGCATGTGCCTGAGAAGCTGACATGACCAGTGCCAGTCCAAGCAGTATGGGTAGTATTACTTTTTTCATGTTGTTTAACTTTTGAGTTGTTTAGAAGATTATACCAAAGGTTACCGGAGTTAAGCGCGGGGCGGTTTTGTCTTCATCGAAGAACTCCGTGAGATCGTAGTTGAAGAACAAGTCCATAAAGTCCCACCCTATCTGGCCTCTGAATCCATACTTGAATGGATTGATATGGAAGCTGTCAGACATTTTGTCTTTCTGCTTGTCGCCAGAGGCATCATCGTACTTCATTTTTGTGTTGCTGCTAATGCGGTAGCCTCCATAAACCCCAAAGCCTACTCTGAAATCTCGGTATCGGCCAAAGGAAATGGTTGGTACAAAGTGCACATTCAGGTAGCCTACATTGATTTTACTTTTGCGGCCGGTGATGTCATTTCTTTCTGAAAACACTACGGCATCATCTACCTTGTCTACACTCACACGGGTGTTCTCGAAGGCGTAGTCGAGAAAACTGGCTCCAATTCCCCAGTCGAGATAGAGCGGACCGAGTAGGTGCGAAATGTTGTCGAAGTTGAGTCCTACATACCATGAGTTAATGGGTAGAAGGCTGTAGAGCTTATCGCTGTTGGGTAGGTCGCCATCTTCTAACCAGTTGTTGAGTCCCAGGTACACATTAAAGAAGTTTTCCGTGCCCCTGCGTGGATAATACTTGTCTACATCGAAGGGGCTTCTTCTCGGGCTGTTTGCTATGGAATGCGTGTTCACCTGACCCGGACTCTCTACTTTCAGGGTGTTTGTTGGTTCAACATCGGTAAGGTTAGTGGAGGGAGAAAGTCCCTTTTTCCATACATTGGAGGTAACTGTCAGTCGATCGGAAAGATCGGTTTGTGCCTGGAGTGCCGGGCTCACCAAGGCCGTGATCAGCACAACTAGTGCTGCCATTCGTAAGGTAGTTTTCATCTGATACTTATTTTGAGTTGTTGACTATTGTTTCAATGGAGGGTGTTCGTCAATGTCTTCGTCTTCGCCTTCTGTTTTGAGGCCGTACTTGAGTTCATTGGAAACAAACTCGTTTTTGGATTTTCTTATTTCCGAAATGGCCTTCTTGCCATTGTTTACGCTGCGGGCTACGCTAACAATACTGTTTAAAAACCCGGGCTTTTTCTTGCTTTCGCTTTCAATAGCTTCCATTTCGGCAGGGCTAATGATTAGTTGCTCTAATAGAGCGTCTTCGTTTATGCTTAGGCTTCTTGCCCTACGGTTGCTAACAAAAAGCACCGGAGTCTGTAGTGTGGTAGGGCTTATGGGTTCTATAGAGAGTTCTGCCAGGTCTACATCGGCAAGGTTTACAGGCAGGGTTGCCTGAGTCTCGGCCAGGGCTGTTTGGTCGAGTTGTTTAGCATTTACCAATGTGGGTATTTTAACCGGAGGATTCGTTGCATCCGGCAGCTTATCTCTCTTGGCCAGGGTTTGTGGCTGTGTAGCCTGAGTTTTTGGTGGCATGTTATTGGCCGGGCCCGTTTGTTCTGTAGCTTGTTGAGCTAGCTCCTGGCCGGAAGGTTCTTTGCCGGTGTTGGTTAGGGCCAGCCAACCCATTGCGGCCAAAAGCATGGTGGAGGCTGCAATGCTCATCCAAAAGTATACTCCTCTCTTCTTTTTTTGAGGAAGCTGGTTTTCTAGTTTGGCCCAGGTGTCTGCCGGAGGTGGCATTTTGTGCGATGCCAGTCCTTTAAGGAATAGTTCATCAATTGGGTTACCCTTCATGGCTCAATAATTTATCATTCAAATAATGCTCTGCTTCGACCAAAAGCTTTTGTAAATGGGCTCTTGCTCTACTCAACTGCGACTTTGAAGTGTTTTCACTTATGCCCAGTTGTTCGGCAATTTCCTTGTGCGAAAAGCCTTCGATGGCGTAGAGGTTGAAAACCGTTTTGTAGCCGGTAGGCAATCGGTCGATCATTTTCATTAGATCTTCCACTTCCAGGTGATCCTGGAGTTGATTGTAGTCTGGCTCGCGTTCGGCATTTTCAATCTCTACCTGCATGTACAGGCTCTTGTTTTTTCGGATATATGTTAGTGATTCGTTGACCATTATTCTTCGAATCCAGCCTTCAAAGCTTCCTTCACTCTTGAACTGGTCGATTTTACTGAACACTTTCATAAATCCGCATACCAAAACATCTTCAGCAGCTTCTTCTTCGCTGATGTACCGTCTGCACACAGAGAACATCAGGCCAGCGTACTTTTCGTACAACTCGCGCTGAGCTTTTCTGTCGCCTTTACGGCAAGCTTCTAAAAGCCTCTCTTCAGTTTTTGACCTTTTGATTTGAAGCATGTTTTGGTTGACTACACAAGGTAGATGTATGAATGATAAATTACGTTGCATCTCGTTTGCGAAAAAAAAATCGTTCGTTTAACGTGATGCTCTGTAAAGGTAATAAAGGTTCTCTTTATCAGTGAGTTATGTTCTGTTGTTTCTTTTGTTGTTTCTGTTCTTTTGAGAAATTGATTGGTTAGTATTGACTTACGATAGCCGAGTTGGCTTTGTCTTGAATGTCTAGTCGGGGGGAGCCCTTGTAGCGAATAGAAGAAAAACCTCCTGCTTCAACGGTAAGGTATTCTGTAACGGTTAGTCTGGCTCGTGCTTCACCATTGGTGCTTATGTCGCACTCTTCTATACGGCCGTCATAGGCATATAAGCGTGCGTTGTCCGACACCGCAATATTAGCTCGCTGAATTTTTGCCTGTGAGTCTACTCGTGCCTCGTCTTTAAGAATTAAGGAGAGGGTATTTAGCTCACCGGAAAGATTGAGTCGTGCTTGTTGGCTGAGCACAATGGCTAAATCTTCAAAATTTTGAAGTCCCAGATTCACATTAGCTTCTCCTGACAATGTGAGGTTGTTTATTTCCGGAGTCTGAATGATGAGTCGGGTAGTGCCCCAGTTTGAGGTGGAGCGGACTTCGCTCACCTCCAGACGGCTGCCATTGACACGAAGGGCTAACTGGTCGAAGTGCGCTTCGTTGCCTTCTATCCTTACCCCGTGTGTATTGCTATACTCCAGTGAAAGGGCAATGCTGCTGGAAATGCTAATGTCTGAAAAAGAGCTTAGGTCGAAGTTTTTGGTGTCGTTGAAGCCTGCTCTTGAATTGACCTCTGTGTTGTCTTCATTGCAGGTAACACACTGCAATGTGCCGTCTTCATCGAATATCCAGGTATTGCGGTATATCTCCCACCAGTTATAACGGAAGCTGAAATAGTGTAGGAGTTTGCTCATGCCCTGGTCTACTTTGAACGGCTGATTGGTTGGTATGTAGAGGGTAAGGTCAATGTCTTGAAACCTGAACTGGGCATTTTCGGGCAGACTCAGTTGGCCATCGAAAACTATGCGACCGTCTGTCAGTGAGTAATTGTAATTGATCTGTTCCGCATTTCTGTCGGCCTCTTCAGTATTTCTTCCGCGAGCGGTTGCTCTTTTTTCCAAACGCCAGGTATTGTCTCTGCTGGCGCGCAGGTCTAAATCGGTAAATTTTCCCTCCCAGGAATTATTTCGGTATTCTCGGTTACGCCTTCTTTCCATTCGTTCTACGGTTTTCAGGCTAAGGGTTATGGTGTCGCCTTTGACTTCCAGCACTTCGGTACTGTCGGCATAGCCTTCTTCTCTGAAGTCTTTTACAATGGTAGATACGGTAGCAAAAGCGGCTATTACGGAGATCATCCAGATACCTAATATGCTCCAGCCTACCGAGCTGCTCATTACTTTGCGTTTGGCAATAATGGTAATGCCGGCAATGAATACATAGAGGAATGGGATGAACACTGCTGCAAAAGTGAAGAGTATTCCGGCTTCTGAAACAGTATTGTTGAACAGATAAAAAGGAATGTCTGAGTCGGGCCAAAGGAACCAGTCGCCCTCGTGCAGGCCTAGTAATACTCCTGTTACCACGAGTATGGAAAACATTATGGCCAAACCGGTAAAAGAAATTATAGCACCTATGAAGATGCGGAAGGCTGCGGCAATAAAGAGCAGAAGTGGGGCCAATGCACTTCCTAATGCGCGAAATATTCGGCCGATGAGTCGGAAAGGGAAAAGGATTACCTTGGTGAACAGGCCCTCTCCTTTCGGGTTTAGATCTTCTTCCTTGTTTTTCTTTATGTTGTTATCAATGTTGGAGAGAGTTACTTTTTCTCCCTTCATTTGCATTTTGTCTGTAAGCGATTTAGCCTGTGGAGCAATGATCCACAGGACTATGTAAGCTAGCAGGCCGGTGCCGAAACCAAAGAACAGGACTATAAATATGATCCGGAATATGATGGTGTCGGTTTTGAAATAGTTGGCCAAACCGGCTGCCACACCTCCTAACACCCGATCGTCAGGGTCTCGATAAAACTTTTTGATGGAGTCATCATCTTTAAGTTCTGTACTGCCGGGAATCACTATCCACATAATGATGTAAACTATGAGGCCAAAGCCTGCAAAGAAACTCAGCACAAAGGCGATGCGAATCCACAGGGGATCTATGTTAAAGTATTTGGCTACTCCGGATGATACTCCACCTACAATCTGATCGTTTAAGTCGCGATATAGCTTGCGGGCTTTATAGGTGTTTTCGTAAGTATAGCCGGTGGTTTTCTTTGGGTCTTCCGAGTTGTTGTCAGAGCTTCCGGCAGAAAAATCTGCTTCTTCTTCCATGGCCTCAAAATCAGAGACTTTTCCCATGGTGCTAATGAGTTGGTCAATGTCATCATTAGAGATAACCTGTTTGCCTTCTTCATCGAGTTTTTCCAGAAAGATTTCTGCAATCCGACTCTCTATGTCGGCAATAATCTCTTCGCTACCATCGTAGCTGCTAAAGTACTTGTTGATAGAATCGAGATAGGCTTTGAGTTTTTTATAGCCATCTTCTTCTATGTGGAATATGATACCACTAATATTTATGCTGATATTCTTCTTCATGACCATTACTTAGATGTTTTTGTGATGATTTGTGTGGTTGAACCGACCAGTTCTTGCCAGGTATTGACAAGTTGATTCAAGAAATCCTGGCCTTTTGGAGTGATGGTGTAGTACTTTCGGGGTGGCCCCGAGTTAGATTCAACCCACTTGTACTCTACCAAACCTGCTTTGCGCAGGCGAGTGAGCAAGGGGTAGAGGGTGCCTTCAACTACCATTATTTTTGCTGAGGTAAGTTCCTCTAGCATGTCGGAGGCGTAGACTTCTCCCCTCGAGATTATGTGCAGAATGCAGAATTCGAGAATTCCCTTCCGCATTTGCACTTGTGTATTTTCCAAATTCATCTATTCAAGTTTTAGACCTCATGCAAATATACGAAAGAAGGTACTATGTGTTGCATAGTACTATATAAAAAATATTACCTTGTGGTCAAGGGGTAGCTAAAAATGGCTTTTTTAACCGGTGTCGGTGGTTTTTGGGTAATAAAAAATCTTTATTGCAGTTGAATGTTAAAAATGCCGCAAATCCAGTAGGTATATTTAATTTTGGATTGTAGTAGTTACAAATGCGCGTGAAACAGTTAGCTGTTTTCTTACTGAAAGGGGTGCTTCTCATCCCTATATTTTTGTCCTCTCCTAAGGTCCTTGCTCAGAGTTCTCCAAAGTACAGCAATGAGTTTTTGTCTATTGGGGTAGGGGCCAGGGCTTTGGCCATGTCTAATGCCATGACTTCTGTTTCGGACGATGTAACCGCGGTGTACTGGAACCCTGCTGCTCTAACAGATATTGAATATCGCTATCAGTTTTCTTTTCAGCATGCAGCCTATTTTGCAGGAGTGGCCAACTACGACTACCTGGGTGCAGCTATGGCCATTGATACCGACAGCCATATGGGAATGGCTATAATACGCCTTGGGATTGATGATATTCCTGATACTCGCTTGTTATTCGATGATCAGGGAAGAATTGATTACAGTCGAATTAATTTCTTTTCTGCAGCCGACCTGGCTTTTGTTTTTTCTTATGCCAGAGGGGTAAGCTTTATTTCCGGAGAAAACTTTGTGGAAGGCGGAGGACTCACGTTTGGTATTAATGCCAAGATTGTTCGAAGGAGAATCGGAGATTTTGCCACAGCCTGGGGCTTTGGTCTTGATGCATCGGCTAAATACAGGGTAGACGACTGGAACTTTGGTTTAATGCTGCGCGATATTTCTACCACATTCAATACCTGGACTATCAATAAAGAGGCCTTACGGCCGGTGTTCAACCAAACCAATAATGATATCCCGGGTAATTCAACCGAAATTACACTCCCTAAGGCGATTGTTGGAGCATCACGCTCGTTTAGAATCAACGACAAGATAGATGTGTTAACCTCTGCCGATATGGTTTTTACTTTTGATGGCCGCAGAAACGTGTTGGTCAAGTCTAGGTTGGCCTCTATTGACCCGCAGGTAGGGGCAGAGTTCGACTATGAGAACAAGTTCTTTTTGCGCATGGGTATTGGCAATTTTCAGCGTGTCAAAGATTTTAGCAGGGGAGGCCAGCCCAGCGAGTCTACCTTTTGGTCTTTTCAGCCCAATATGGGTATAGGAGTGGTGTTGGAGGAATTTACCATAGATTACGCGTTAACAGATATTGGTAATGTAGCAGAGTCTCCATATTCTCATGTGTTTTCCATATTGTATTCGTTAGAAAAGCTGCCGGGGAGCTACTCAAGAAATAAGCGAAGAATAAGAAAGAAGGAGGGTAAGAGTGAAAAATAGTTGTTTGCTTCTTTTAATTCTGTTCTATGGCCCTTTGGCTTTTGGTCAGCAATTGGGCAATGAGTGGATTAACTATAGCCAGGAGTATTACAAAATAAAGACGGGTAAAGACGATGTTCACCGCATTACCTATGAGAAACTTGTGACAGCCGGGTTTGATCCTGCCGGTATAAGTCCAGACAATATTCAGTTGTATCATAGAGGGCAGGAGGTGGCCATACGTACCGTGGGAATGGAGGATGCTTCTTTTGACCCCGGAGATTATGTAGAGTTTTGGGGAAGAAGAAATGATGGTACTCAGGACACCGAGTTGTACTATAGGGCGCAAGATCAAATTCATACATTTTATAATCTTTTCTCCGATACCACGGCTTTCTTTTTAACCGTTGGAGAAAATGCAGGTAAGCGCATGACTGTACGGAATGTTTCGCCCACCGGATTGCCAGCCGTAACTTATCACAGAGAAGATGACTTGCAGGTTAGAACTGATGTTTTTGGCTTTGGTCAATACTACCCCATTGGCAACCCGGCCGGAGAAGTAAAACGTTCGCTCTACGATCGTGGCCAAATGTTTATGAGC
Source organism: Roseivirga sp. UBA838 (assembly GCF_002296035.1). Classification (NCBI taxonomy): domain Bacteria; kingdom Pseudomonadati; phylum Bacteroidota; class Cytophagia; order Cytophagales; family Roseivirgaceae; genus Roseivirga; species Roseivirga sp. UBA838. The sequence continues at coordinate 54,611 of NZ_DBHC01000029.1, read as the reverse complement.
AACGTAATCACTAAATCGAGTGCTACGGTAAGCAAGGGAACCAACTTCAGAGACTTTATATTTCAGGGTATTTCTGGTCAAATTCCAAGTATTTCAAAACTTGAGCTCACCTTTCAGCTCATAGGGTTCAATAACATTGCTTTGCACCGAGCCAATGTTTATGTGGGGCCTGACAGAGACAATCTGCGCCCATTGGTACAAGACATCACACTCTCGTTTAACAATTTTGGCACACGAACACTTCAAATCAACTGGGACGATATTAGTGCAGAGGGGCAACTTGTTTTCAGAGTTGAAGTAGTGGGGTATGATGAATACCCGGTAGATCAAATGTCGGTTGGTTATCTTAGAATCCGATATCCCAGAGAGCTTAATGCCTTTGGTTCTGATAAGTACTTGTTCATACCACCAGCTAATCAGGAGCGAGTGCTTACTGTAGCCAATCCTCCTGCCAATGCGGTCCTTTTCGATGTGACAGACTACCGAAATCCTGTGGTAATACAAGGTCAGGCAAGTGGTAGTTTTTCGGCCGGGTTGCCCGCCACAACAGCCGAGCAAAAGCTGTACTTAAAAAATATGCAGCAGAGCATAGAACCCAAGGTAGAGAAAGTGAGTTTCCACTACAACGACCTTTCGGCTTACAATTACCTGATGATTTCGCACCCCTACCTAAGTCAGCCGGTGGAAGGGGCTTATGATGATCCTGTACAGGCCTATGTAGACTACAGAAGTTCTGTGGAAGGAGGCAGTTGGCAGGTGCTGAATGCCAACGTGACGGAATTGTATGATGAGTTTGGCTATGGAGAATATACCCCATTAGCCATTAGGCGATTTGTGCGAAGTGCCTACCTGCAAGGTAATCCTCAATACCTCTTTCTAATTGGTAAATCAAGAAGGGTAGATATTCGAACCCAACGCTTGCCCGACCCTCTGATTATTTCTTCCCGGGAACTTGTGCCTACCATGGGCGCGCCCGGTTCGGACATAATGTATGTAGAGGCTTTGGATGGAAGGGCGCACTATCCAGCTTTTCCTGTGGGTAGGCTCTCTGTAACTACACCACAAGGGGTGGCCAATTACCTGGACAAGGTAAAAGAAAAAGAGGCTGCTTTGAAAGATTCTCCTTGGACCAAGAATTTTCTTCAGTTGAGTGGTGGGCTTACTACAGATGAGCTTTTTCGTTTCCGTGAGTTCATTGACGGTTTTAAGAATATTGTTTCACAAGATTACCTGGGTGCAGCGGTAACCAACATTTCTAAAACCAATAACAATGCGGTTCAGAACATCAACATTTCAGAAGAGATTAATAAGGGCACCGGCTTTGTGACTTTCTTTGGGCACTCCTCTACAACTTATACCGATATTGATGTGGGGTATGTAACTGACCCGGCTTACGGTTATAACAATCAGGGGCGCTATCCGGTCATGTTTGTCAATGGATGCAGGGGTGGTGAAATATTTTACTATAACTCTTTTGGCGAAAACTGGATGGCCGCAAAAGACAAGGGGGCAATCAACTTTTTGGCTCATAGCGATGTGGGTATTCCCAATGTACTTAGAGAATATACAGAGCAGTACTACAGAATTATGTCTGATACTCTCTGGATGACCCGTTCCATTGGGCACATTCAACAAGAAGCCATCATTCGGCAATTGAATACCTTTTCACCCGATGAGATAGACTTTGCTGTAGTAGAGCAAACGGTATTGCAGGGAGACCCGGCCATTCCGGTGTTTGGTCACGATAAGGTAGATTACATTGTTCGTTCTGAAGATATTTTCCGGGAGTCTATCAATGGCTTACCAGTTACGGCTTCCACACCATTTTTTAACCTTGGCGTGGTGGTGAACAACGCGGGGCGAACCACCGATAAGCCGGTAAAAGTTTTTGTAAGGAGAACATTGCCCGATGGTACAGTAATAGAGCTTTCAGAAATAGAAGTGCCCCCTGTGAGAAACAGAGATACTATATATTATGAGATTAGTAACCAGGGACTCGATGCTTTTGGAGAAAACAAATTTGAAGTACACCTCGACAGGAATAATGAAGTAGACGAAGGAAGCGAATTCAACAATATAGCCGAGACCTCTATTTTTTTAGGTGCTTCAGGCACGTTTAATACAGCACCCACCCACTTTGCAACTCTTTCGCAGTCTACCGTTAACCTGGTGGCTCAGTCGGCCAACCTGAAAGCCAACGATGAGAGTTTTGTAATTCAGATTGACACCACCATTAATTTTAACAGCCCGTGGAGAAAAACCAATACGCTCAGCGGAAAAGGATTGGTTAATTGGGAGGTAGAACTTCTGCCCTTTACCGTAAACGATACCATTCAGTATTATTGGAGGTCTATCTTTGAAGACGAACTTCTGGATAACCCTCAGCCCTGGGCCATCTCTTCCTTTACCAATATTGAAAATGGGGTAGAAGGTTGGGCTCAGACAGAATTCGATCAGTTTAGAGACCTTGGTCTAAGTTCTATTGCCAAAGAACCTAACACCAAAACCTGGATTTTTGAAGGCAACGAAACCACCATCAACGTGGTTACCTATGGCGAAAACCACCCTTTAGGGGGGCAGCCGCTTAAGATGACCATTGAGGTAGACGGGCGCTCTCTGTTCGGAGAAGGAGCCAATAGAAGCTGCCTGCCCGAATCGCTCAATGCCATAGCCTTCGACAAAGACAGTGGACGGCCCTATGTGATTCTAAAAACTCCCGGGGCAGAATTTGAAGATCAGGATCCACTCAACTGTGGTACTACACCGCAAGTAATTAACCGCTTTGCGGATGAAGACCTCAGAAACCAGATTGATAATAGTGCCTTAATTAGTCAGTATATGGACGGAGTGGGTAATGGAGATTTTGTGCTGATGTTTTCTATAGGCGAATTGCTTTATGAAAACTGGGCCGATATTACCCGCAGTTCGCTCGGCCGAATTGGAGTAGCTCCAACACAGCTTTCTAATTATACGAATGGGGAGCCCATTATAATCTATGGTAGAAAAGGGGCGCAGCAAGGTACGGCTACTTTAATTGAGGGAGTATCGTCCGGAGCTCAGCCAGACGATACCCGCACCGAGATTTCTTTTCAGACCTCCATTTTTGCCAGCACAGACTCAGGGAGTGTGTTTTCTCCTCTCATAGGTCCTGTGAGCTCCTGGGGCAGGCTCACCAAGCGAATAGATGAAGAGCCTTCTGAAGACGATGTGATTTTTGAAGTGAGGGGGCGCCAGAGTAACGGCACAGAAGTAGTCTTGGCTACCCTCAACGATATTGATGAGTTAGATATGAGCGCCATTGATGCAGAGCAATACCCCTTTGTTCGGTTGTTTGTGAGTGCCAGAGACCGCGTGTCGGCAACTCCCCCTCAATTTAAAAATTGGTTTGTTTCCTATCAGGGAGTTCCTGAAGGGGTACTTACCCTCCAAAACGATAAAAACGAGCGAATAGAGCTACAAGATGGCGAGCCCTTTGAGGCAGCTTTTCGTTTTAGCAATATTTCGTCTTACGACTTTAAAGGAGCACTGAATGTACGGTATAAGCTCACCAATCAAACCACAGGAGAAGAGTCTTTCGCCACCTCTCAAATTGCTGGAGTAGCAGCCGGTCAGTCGGTAGACTTTACGGTGCCTATAGAAACACAGGGTAAATTGGGGTTGAATGATTTTGAAATATTCGTGAACCCGGGCGATGAAATTGAGCAGTATTACAGCAACAACGTCATTCGTTTAGAGGACTTTATCAATGTGAAGCGCGATGAGGTAAATCCGGCTATGGATGTGACCTTCGATGGTATCTATATCGTAGATGGCGACATAGTGTCTCCTAAGCCTATGGTCGAAATAGAGTTACGCGATAACAATCCGTACCTTTTTAAGACCGATACAACAGGAGTTGAGATTTTTCTTGGTCAGATTTGCGAAGGTTGCGCGTTGAAGCGGATTAACTTTTCCGATCCCGAAGTTACCTATGTGCCGGCAGCCGAAGGTCAGAATTTTAAAGTACAGTTTCAGCCGGAGACCCTGCCCGATGGTGAATACATGTTGCAGGTCAACGCCTCCGATGCTTCTGGTAATTATGCCGGAGTAGGCCCCTACGAAATTACTTTCGAAGTGGTGAGCGAGTCTACTATCACTCATTTTTATCCATACCCCAATCCTTTCTCCACCAGCACACGTTTTGTGTTTACACTCACAGGAAGTGAGATACCCGATCAGATTAAAATTCAGATTTTTACTGTATCGGGCAAACTGGTGCGTGAGATTACGCAAGATGAAATTGGGCCAATCCGTATTGGAAACAACATTACTGAGTATGCCTGGGATGGGCGCGATGAATTTGGCGATATTCTGGCCAATGGCACCTACATTTATCGGGTGCAGGTAAAGGCCAACGGGCAGGATCTTGGCCACCGGGGTACAGGCAAAGACAAGGCCTTCAACAAAGACTTCGGTAAAATTGTGATTATTAGGTAGCAATCAATTTGTGACATTCCTTATCTACAGCCATCTCCGAGAAGGAAGCATTCAAATGAAATAATGCCAGTGTGCAAATAGGGTAGGGCAGATCCTTCGGCAAGCTCAGGATATAAAAGAAAAAGCCCCGACAGAGTCGAGGCTTTTGTACCTAGGGCCGGAGTCGAACCGGCACGCCCGAAGGCATTGGTGTTTGAGACCAACGCGTCTACCAATTCCGCCACCTAGGCATCTATGAAATTGGGTGTGCAAAAATGAGTAAAGATTTTTTATTAAACAACCTTGAGGTTGAGGAAAATTGATGAATCTGTCATTCCGGAATTTTTCGTCTCAAATTCAAAAAGAGAAGAAAAATATCCGGAATCTCTTTTTGAAATATCGCTCATGAGATACCGGATAAAATAGCCCCTGCTTGAATGTAGGGACTATTTTTTCCGGTCTGACGTTCTTATTTCACCTCAATCACTTTTTTGGAAGAGAATGCCACTGGTTTATCGGCAAACTTACTTTTGGTGGCTTTCCAAACTTCTGCAAACAAAGCGGAGTGTCTGTAGCGATTGAGGTGTTCTTCAGATTCCCAGTAACTATATGTAACAAAAATGTGAGGAGTGTTAAAGTCTTGAAGCAGTTCCAGGTGTTTGCATCCCTCGAAGTGGCGAATCTTCTCTTTGGTGGCATGAAACAAATCCAGAAAAGCCTCAACTTCTTCCGGTCTAAAGGTCATTCGAACAACTCGTATCAGCATTGGAGGTAAAAGTTACAGATCAAAGTTCGATTCTTTTTGCGAACACACAAACAGGAGTGGCAGGCATTAATCTTCGAACTGAATGGTAACGGGGCTATCATATTCCAGCCCCAATAATTGACTGCCATTGCCCTGGTTAATGCCCAGCATCATTTTTTCACCGTCAGTAAAGACTACGAACACATCGCCAGGGTCAACTTCATTTATGCTTTTTTGAACCGCATGGGCTTGTTCGCGGCCAAAATAAATGACATACCTTCTTTCCCGGCTAAGTATGTCAAAGTCTACCTTTTCTATGTTGGTGATTAGATTGCCGTAGCGGTCTACATGAATCACGTGGCCGGAAATTTCTTTTTTAGTGGCTCTTGATTTTCGTTTCACATACTGTTTGAACGACTCGGTTACTTCTCCCAGACTTTCAGGAGAAGCGCCTTTGGCCAGTTTGCCCACCAGTGCCGGTACTTCCCGATAGGCATTTTTCTTTATGCTGAGTTTTATGGCATGGCCGGGAATTCTTTCCGAAATAAGGCTGAGAATACCACTATCAGGCACCACAAAAAAGTGCTTCTCTACTTCGGCCAGCAGGTAGTCTTGTGAAGAGGCTGCTGAGGCTTCGCCTCCAATCAGGTGGATGGTTCCTTCGGGAAAATCCTGAAAAACAGAGCCAACTGTATGCGCCAAATGAGCCAAATCGAATGGTCTGATTTGATGCGAAATATCAATGATGTGAGCTTCCGGATGTTCGGCTAATATTCGGGCCTTGCATTGCGCCACATAATGGTCACTCAGTCCAAAATCTGATGTGAAAGTGATAAGGGTCATAAGTGACTTTGGCGTTTATTCTATAATTTAGTGAAAGCAAAATTATTGAAAATTTAAGCATAGACAATCATTCATAAGCGTCTGAAAATTTGGTAGAAAAACTCATTACACTCGATAATATTACTATGGTCGACTTCCTTGGTGTAGGGAATGAAAATATCAAAGAAGTGGCCTCGGCTTTTCCCAAGAGTAAAATTGTTTCTCGTGGCAATGAATTGCTCATTAAGGGTAGTGCTTCTGAGATTATTCAGATCAATGATATTGTTCAGTCGTTGGTTAAGCATTACCATAAATACGGCAAAATAACCCACGAGAGTGTACAGTCTTACGTGCGCAGAGAGGTTCATCACCTCGATAAAGAAGGGCAAGACGATATTTTGGTATACGGCAATCGGGGCAATGTTATTAAACCCAAAACCCGCAATCAGAAAGCCCTTGTAGAGGCTGTTAATAAAAACGATTTGGTTTTTGCCATTGGTCCGGCCGGCTCGGGCAAAACCTTTATTTCTGTAGCCATGGCTGTGAGAGCACTTAAAAATAAAGAGGTACAGAAAATAATCATTACCCGGCCCGCTGTGGAGGCCGGTGAAAACTTAGGGTTCTTACCCGGAGACCTCAAAGAGAAGATCGATCCGTATTTGAGGCCAATTTATGATGCGCTGGGTGACATGATTCCGGCCGAAAAGCTGAAGTTCTATCAGGAGAATAATATTATAGAAATAGCCCCTTTGGCCTATATGCGTGGCCGTACATTGAACAATGCCTTTGTTTTACTCGATGAAGCTCAGAACACTACCTCCATGCAAATGAAAATGTTTCTGACGCGCATGGGCCCCAACTCCAAGGTTATTGTAACTGGCGATAAGTCGCAGGTAGACTTGCCCAGGCATCAACATTCGGGCCTGGCAGAAGCGGTAAGGCTTTTGAGTAACGTAAAGGGCATTGTTACCGTAGAGTTGGATACCAAAGACGTGGTACGCCACAAATTGGTGAAGGAAATTATTAACGCCTACGACAAACCAAACAACAACAGTGATAAGAGTAAAGAAAATAGAGAGTCAACAGGAGCTTGATCAGGCCTTCGATATTAGAAGAGAGGTGTTTATTGTAGGTCAGAATTGTCCTGAAAAAGACGAATTCGATGAGTTTGATGAGAATGCCACGCACTTCATTGCTTTTGTGAAGGGTGAGCCGGCAGGAACATGCCGCTACCGGGAAACCAACAAGGGTTTGAAGCTGGAGCGTTTTGCTGTGCTGGAAGCCTATAGAGGACAAGGGGTTGGGAAACGCCTGGTACAAACGGTGTTGGGTTATATTGAAAAAGAAAACCTTGCTCCGGGCACATTGCTTTATTTACACGCTCAGGTAGATGCTATGGGCCTGTATTCTCGTTTTGGTTTCGAAAAAGTAGGTGAGCGCTTTTTTGAAGTAGGTATAGAGCACTTTGAGATGCAAAAGACCATTGAAGGCTAAAGCGATTAACCTTTACTAAGCAACCGTTCAATAGCTAGCTCATATGTTTAGGCCATAGCACTTAAAAGAGTGTAAATTGGCTTGGTTGTTATAACTCATCAATTCCTTAAACTTTTTTGCAACAGGTAAATTCAATAACTTCATAGGGTTATCGGTCGGCTATTGTCTTTGATCTAAGCATAATCCGAGATAACAACCATCACTTGCTTAGGGTGAACACACAATAAACACCACCATGAAGTTTCAGCGATTTCCATTTGTTCGCTTTGCGTTTTTCTTTGCCCTGGGTGTGGTGTGCCGCCACTACCTGGGAGAGTCAGTTTTACTTCCGGTAGCGATTCTTCCTGTACTTTTGGTGGTCTATATATGGTTGCTATGGCAGTCTTCTCATAGCAATCGGCATGTTTTGGCCATTCTGAGTTTCTTATTGCTCTTTAATCTGGGAGGTTACCGTTTGAGTATGTTTTTAATGGCACCGGAAGAGTTTCCTCACCAAACAGGAGGATACATTGGTCAGCTTATTCAGGAGCCTCAGGTCAAAGACAATACTGTGAGGGTAGTTATTGAACTTTCGGAGCTTAAAACGGATGTGGGGTGGAGATCTGCCAAGGGTAGGGTGAATGCTTATTTTTCGAAAGAAGCAGGCCAGACTTTATCCTATGGAGATGTGGTTTGGATAGAGGGTAAGCCAGCTCATACCACGGCTCCGGCCAATCCAGGAGAGTTCGACTATCGTAATTACCTGGCCTATCAGAATATTCATTACCAGCAGTTTGTGGGGCATAATTTCAGCCTGCTAAGGTCCGGAACTCCCAATTGGTTTGTGGCCAAATCATTGTTGGTTAGAGATTTCTGTGTGGGGCAGGTTGGTAAATACATAGCCAATCCCAAATCCAGAGCCGTAGTTTTGGCACTAGTGCTTGGTGTAAAAGATGAACTGGATAATGAGCTTATTGCTTCTTTTTCGGCTACGGGAGCCATGCATGTGCTGGCCGTTTCCGGTTTGCATGTGGGCATAATCTATCTTATCTTCTTTGCGCTTGTAAAACAAGTTGGTCTCAATAGGAAAAAGTACAGATGGTGGCTGGCTATTGCCAGCCTAATGGTGCTTTGGAGCTATGCCCTTTTAACCGGGCTTTCTCCCTCAGTACTTCGGGCAGTTACCATGTTCTCTTTTGTGGCTCTGGGCAAAGCCCTTTTCAGAGGAGGAAATATTTACAATACCCTATCGCTGTCGGCATTGGTTCTGCTTCTTTACAATCCCTATCTCATTATGAGTGTTGGATTTCAATTGTCTTTTCTGGCCGTTTTTGGAATAGTTTATTTACATCCCAAACTATATGGATTGTGGCAGCCCCGACATTGGCTGGCCGATAAGGTATGGTCAATAACTTGCGTGTCGGTTGCCGCTCAGCTGGCTACCGGGCCACTAAGTATGTTGTATTTCCATCAGTTTCCGACTTACTTTTTAGTTTCCAACCTGTTTATTATTCCGGCCGCAACGCTTATTCTGGTTGGTGGATTGGGCTTGTTAGCACTCTCATTCTGGTCGGCTGTGGCTATGTTGTTGGGGGTAATGCTAAACGGCACAGTGGTAGCAGTAAATTGGCTGGTGACACAGGTGAGTCACTTTCCGGGGAGCACCATTGATGGCGTTTACCTTTCCATATTAGATGCCTGGTTGCTCTATGCCGTGCTTATTGGTGTGGTTCTTTTTTGGGAGCTTCACAGAAAGAGCTATCTGCAATTTGCCCTGGCCATGGCTCTGGCTTTTGTTTTAAGTCAGACCTATCACTTTGCTCCATATCAGCGCTCTTATGAGTTTTCAGTAATCGATGCCTCTCGGCAGTCTGTCATGGATTTTAGGCACGGGTTTCAGTCTAAAGTTCTGGCCGATGAGGTTTTTTTGGCCGATCCGGAAAGTCAGCAGTTCAGCCTACATGGTAAGCGACTCATTTCAGGAGCTAAACAAGGAGTAGCAGACGATGAGTTGACACTCGCCAGTGCTTCGTTTCCGGGAGGAAGCCTTACGGTTTTTGAAGGGAAGACTATTCTTTGGTTAAACGAGTTAGTAGACATTCATTGGTGGAGCAAAGTTCAAATACCCGTAGACTACCTTGTGCTTTCGGGCAATGCCATAAGCCGGACGGAACAACTGGAGCATTTTAGTCATGTCCAATACATTGTGTTAGATAAATCGAACAGCCGATGGGTGAGCCGTTACTTGACTCTTGCGGCAAAGGAAATGGGTATTCCTGTGCATCAAGTCGCTACCAATGGTTATTTTAGCAGTCTATGGAAAAGATGAATTTTGTAGAATATACGGTCAAAGACAGAGTGGCGACCATTATGCTCAACAGGCCCGATAAACGCAATGCCCTCAATGAGCAAGTGGTGAGCGAGCTAAAGCAGGCATTTCAGAAGGCAGCAATCGATAGTGATGCCAAGGTGGTGGTGTTGGCGGCTCGAGGAGCAGCTTTCTGTGCCGGAGCAGATTTGGCCTATTTACAGCAATTACAGAAAAATACCTTTGAAGAAAACCTGGCCGATTCTAATCATTTAAAAGAGCTTTTTTACCAAATATATACGCACCCGAAAGTGGTAATTGCCAAAATTCAAGGACACGCTATTGCCGGAGGTTGCGGTTTAGCTACGGTGTGCGACTTTTCTTTTGCAGTAGAGCAAGCGCAGTTTGGTTATACCGAGGTGCGGATTGGGTTTATTCCGGCCATTGTTAAAGTCTTTCTTTTGAGAAAGCTTGGGGAAGGTAAAGCCAAAGAACTGCTGCTCTCCGGAGACCTGATCAGCGCTCAGGATGCCAGAGAAATGGGCCTAATCAATTGGGTGGTCAAAGAAGATGAGCTCGATAGTTCTGTAGCTGATTTTGCGCGAAAGCTGGTGCGTAAAAATTCAGGACAATCCATGCAGTTTACCAAACAGATGATCGCTCGGGTACAATCCATGTCATTAGAAGAAGGCTTGGCCCATGCAGCCGAACAGAATGCGAAAGCAAGAGCTTCAGACGATTGCCAGAAGGGGATATCGGCCTTCCTGAACAAGGAGAAACCCAGTTGGTAGAATTCTGTTCATTAAGACAGGTAATAGGGCAGCCCTACAACCGAACCTTAGAAGAAGTTATAACCTGATTTCCATTTTCTGATCGCTATATTCAAGCAATGATCCAGCCAGTAGACATCCTGAAAAAGTATTGGGGCTATTCTGCCTTCAGGCCTTTGCAGGAAGATATTGTAAAAGCTGTGTTGGAACAGAAAGATGTGCTGGCCCTGCTACCCACCGGTGGAGGCAAAAGCATTTGCTTTCAGGTGCCGGCTATGGCCATGGATGGGCTTTGCCTGGTCATTTCTCCCCTCATTGCCCTAATGAAAGACCAGGTAAATCAATTGCAGAAAAGAGGCATTGCAGCCGAAGCCCTGCACGCAGGGCAGAGTAAGCGTGAAATTGATTATTTGCTGGACAATGCGGCCAACTCCGACCTCAAATTTCTCTACTGTTCGCCCGAGCGGCTTAAGACCGAACTGTTCATTGAGCGTATAAAAAAAGTAGTTGCAAAGCGTGGAGTATGCTTGATTGCGGTAGATGAAGCCCACTGTATTTCGCAATGGGGTTACGATTTTCGACCGGCTTATTTGGAAATTGCGGCTCTTCGCGACCTGTTACCACAGCCCCCCATCATTGCACTTACAGCCACGGCCACCCCATTGGTAAGGGAAGATATTGAAGCGAGACTTAAGTTGCGTAACCCTCAGCACTTTGTAAAGAGTTTTTCCAGGCCTAATTTATCTTACTCTGTTCGGTTCGAAGAACATAAGGAACGCAAGCTACTGGAAGTATTGCAAAGAGTGTCGGGAAGTGCAGTGGTTTATGTGAGCACACGAAAACATGCTCGCGAAGTGGCACAATGGCTTAGTCAACATCATATTTCGGCCGATTATTACCATGCAGGACTTACTTTTCAGGAACGCAGCGCCAAGCAGGAAGATTGGGTGCATAATCGCACACGGGTAATTGTTTCCACCAATGCCTTTGGTATGGGCATAGACAAGCCCGATGTTCGGGTGGTTGTACATATGGATCTGCCCGATAATCTGGAAGCCTACTATCAGGAGGCAGGAAGAGCGGGCAGAGATGAGAAAAAGGCTTTTGCCCTTATCATCTGCAATCAGGCCGATATTGAGCACTTGCGCAGAAAAACCGAGCAGGCTCTTCCTGAACTGGATACCCTAAAAGAAGTGTACCAAATGTTGGGTAATTTCTTTCAATTGGCAGTGGGTAGCTGGCCCGATGAAAGCTTCGATTTTGATTTTGACCTATTTTCTAAACGCTTTCAACGCCATCCTTTGGAGGTATATCATGCCCTTAAGGTTCTTGGCGAGCATGGTGTAATCCATTTGTCAGAGTCTTTTTTCAGTCCAGGTAAAGTGCGTTTCGCCATCGATCAGCGAAAAATGTATGAGTTTCAGATTGCCAATGCCCAGTTCGATGCCCTTATTAAGGCATTGCTAAGGCTACATGGTGGAGAGTTGTATCAGAACTTTGTTACCTTGCAAGAAAACAATCTTTCGGCCCTCTTGGGACAGTCTGTGGCCGACATTAGAAAAAGCCTTAGTCATTTGCAGCAGCGCGGTGTGGTTGAATATTCCGAACAAAAAGAACGACCGCAGCTTACCTTTTTAATGCCCCGTCAGCCAACGGATAAGTTGCCCATAGACCAAAAGGCACTGAAGGCTAAGCGTAAACTAAAAATGGGTAAAATGGAGTCGGTTGTGGCCTATGTTCACAACCGGGAAGAGTGCCGCACCCGGCAACTACTGGTTTACTTTGGTGAAACGGACTACGGCCGTTGTGAGGTGTGCGACAATTGTATTGACAGGCACAAGCATGAACAAGACCACAAAGAAAAGGCGACCTACCGAAAAGCTATTGACGAATTACTGGCTGCTTCAACAGGTTATAGTGAGGAGCAACTGATTAAAAAAATAAAACCACGCAACAAAGAGCTGCTGCTAGAGTTACTGGCTGAACTTATAGACCATGGTGACTTGCACTATGATTCGTACGGCTACATAAAACCCTCCAGAAGCCATTGAATTTGACTCTTATTGAACATTCAATTCCGATGAATACACACACAACAACTCCCTTTTTTGAGAAAATAAACTTTGTAGAACGGTACAGGGCCTTATGCCATAAGTTCAATAACTACGATACCAGTATGGATAGCTATGAAATAGCTGCCTACAAAGAAGTATTAGATGAGTTTGGCTTGTCTTATGAGCACAATAAGAAGGAAAAATTTTTAAGCACTACCTATAGTTTAGCCTCCGGTCACGAATTTACCCTGACCTTCGGGCTTTGGAGAGGAAAGGTAGAGACTATTTTAGTCATTAGGCATGAAGGGCAGTATATGGAACCTTCGGGCCGGTTGGATTTTATCCCGGAAGAAATGGGTTATGAATTTGACCGCAAGAAGTACAATCTTCCCAAATTCTCTTCAGTAGAAGATTTAAGGGAGATACTGTATACCCTGATGGGTATAATTAAAGATTTGGAACAGGCTATTGTGCAAGGTGTTTAGAAAACGAGCCGATCGAATTGTTCATCAACTAATCGAAGATATGAGTTACAATACATGCGGGTTTATAACCAACCAGAAGCTTTCAGACAAGCTTGAGGAGCTGAGTGAGGCCCTCTCTGTAGACATACAAAGCAGCGAAGAATCTACTCTGGAGGAGGCTCTTGAAGACAAAGACGAATATGCGGATATAGATGTTTATGAAGAAGGCGAAGCCTCGCTGGTGTTCTGCTCCAACGCACTTTTGGAAGAAGACTCCAAACTTGGGCAATTAACCTCCGGTGGCAAGCAACTGACGGAGTTTATGCTAAGTGAAACCTCAATGGTTTTTGCCTTTCGTTTTTATGAGCAAGGCGAGAAAGTTGCAGAAGACTTTTATGTGTTTGAGCCCGGGTTTACTTGCTATGGGGCCAACAAACTGCAGTTGACAGAAGCTAGCGATATTTTAGAGGAGGGGCTTTCGGCCATACTACAACCTCTAATGGGTAAGCCTTTTGAGGATTTAGATCTATCCGCCTCTGTGCTCAGGCTAAAGCTTTAGGCTTGTGGGTGGCTTTGAGCTTCCGCAGATTTTGCAATTTAGAAAACCGCACGACCCTTTTGGCAGTTGTAGATTCATTACCTTTGAGTTATGGGTTTTTTCGAAGATGTAGTGGGCAAAATTTTTGGTAAGCAGCCACCCAAAGCAGCTTTTGTACATGAGATGCTTCGCAGAAGCACTAAGGAGCTGGCCTCTTACCAGAGCTGGTTAGGAGGAGAAGGTCAAAAGCAGTTGGTTCACGATATTCAGCATGCCTATTACATGAAAAAGCAAGGCATACTTTCTTCTATCGATGTGCACATTCTGGACACTCAATACTCCAATGGTTTTGCGGTAAGTTTCAATCCCTCCATTGGTCACGAAAACTTTAGAAATCTTTTCGATTTCTTTAAAGAAAAAGTTTTGGACAGCGGTTATAAATTATCTCAGGGCGACCGCAGGGTGCTGGACAAAGAAACCCATGAAGAAACCATAGAAAAATGGTATTTAAAGCCAGTTACTGAAGAATTGGGGCAGCCAATTATTAATCAGCGTTATGGCAACGTGCTCATAGAAAAGGTTGATGTGAACCGAAAGCCGAGTTTTATTAAATTCATGGCCAACATTTATCAAGATCGGCAGTATACAAAAGCCGAACCTTTTCAAGATTTGTTCGATAAAGTCTTTGAATCATAATTAAACCCAAATGAAGAAATTTTTATTCGTATTGCTGTTCGGCCTGGTGGGCTTTGGACTGGAGCAAAAAGCAGAAGCACAAATTTTTACGACCAAACTTAAAATCACAGTGGTAGATGAGTTGGGCAATGTGGTACCCGATGCTAAGGTAACCCTCTATGCCAACGCCAATGATTACAAAGCCGAGAAAAACCCTGTTCAGGAGTTTCAGCTTACCAATAAGAAAGGCATAGTTACCTTTAAGGGCCTCAACCAAAAACAATATTATGTGAAGGTAGAAAAGGGCGATAAGACCAATGCCGGTGGTGGCGAAATTATCTCCGATTTGGAACCTAAAAAACTAAACAAGGCCAATGTGGTTATCTCAGAGCTCTGACAGAGAGCTGCTAAAGAAAAAAATGCTGGGCTATTCGCCAGAAAACCCAGCGGAAAAAGCATTCAGAGAACGAATGCTTTTTTTGCTTGAAAGCTACCCTAACTGTTTTGAAAGAAGCCTGGAGCATGCCCATTTCACCGCTTCGGCCTGGGTGGTAAACGAGGAGCGAACCCACTGCTTGCTTACCCACCATGCCAAACTAAACCGGTGGCTCCAATTGGGAGGGCATGCCGATGGCGAAGCAGCTCTGTGGAAGGTGGCTCTCAAAGAAGTGAGTGAAGAATCAGGTTTAAAAAACCTTCAATTGATTGATGAAGAAATTTTCGATATTGATATTCATTTAATCCCTGAGTATAAGGGTATTCCGGCTCACGATCATTATGATGTTAGGTTCCTTGTTTTGGCATCTATGAATGAACCGCTTCAATTCAACCATGAAGCAAAAGACATGGCCTGGCTACCGCTGGAAAAAGTGAAGCAGCAAGTAAAGCAAAACGATTCCATTGTAAGAATGCTGAACAAAACCGTTCAATTGAAAATTAATAAAGGAGATTAACGTTCCTCCTTATTCACAGCGTTATATTTAACCTATGATAAACTCCAAAAAGCAGGCTGTACTCCCTGTTCTGGTTCTGGTCTATGTGCTGGTGTGCAGTATTCTGGTTTTTACATACCAAGACGAAAAAAAATCACCGCCCGAAATAGAGACTCCCCGGTCTTCTTTTTATCAAAAAGAAAATGTTCAGTCGCGGCAGGAGTATGAACGAGAAATGCTGGTGAACCCGGCAACGGGTAAAGTACCTGCGAATATTCGTAAACAAGAATTGGAGTTTGCGCGTGAAGTAAACCTTCAAAATACCCTGAATAAAACACCTCGCTCGGCATCTTCAGGAAATGGCACCAAAAACCATCAGCTATTATGGCTCCCTGTTGGGCCGGAAAATATTGCGGGAAGAACCCGGGCCATAGCTCTAGATATTCGCAATGAGCAAATTATACTGGCCGGAGGAGTTTCCGGAGGAGTGTGGAAGTCGGAAAATCTTGGGCAGAATTGGTTCAAAACCACAGCCTCTGATCAGCTGCAGAGCGTAACCACCATAACGCAAGATATACGCACCGGTAAAGAAGACATTTGGTACTACGGAACCGGGGAGCTGGTGGGTAACTCCAGTCGGGCACCGGGAGCACCCTTTAGAGGCGATGGTATCTTTAAATCGACCAACGGAGGCGACAGCTGGGAGCCCTTGCCTTCAACACAGTCCAACTCGCCCGGTATATTTAACTCACCCTTTCAATACGTATGGGATATAACCACAAATCCCAACAACCTGGCCGAAGATGAAGTGTTGGCAGCCATCTATGGAGCCATTGTACGATCTACCGATGGTGGCCAAACCTGGACAACCGTGTTGGGGACAGATTTAATCAACAATCCACCTACCTTCGATTTAAACAACATTCCGGCAGAATTTTTTACCGATATACATCGCACCGAGAGTGGGGTGTTTTATGCCACCCTTAGTTCGGCCACCAATATGGCAGGCGGAGAAAGTCGCAACGGAGGTATCTATCGTTCGGAGGATGGTCAAAACTGGCAGCGTATACTCTCGCTGTTTCGTCCGGGCGAAGAGAGTTTTAGAAGAATTGAGATTGCCTCATCCAGATCAAACCCCGGGTTGCTCTACTTTTTAGCAGAAAGCAGCAAAGGCTATCGTTTGTGGAAATATGTGGAGGGAGAAGGCTTTACAGACTACTCGGCCAACGTGCCCATAGAAACGGAAGAGTTAGAAGCATTCGACTCACAAGGTTCGTATAATCTCACCGTGGCCATTCACCCCACAAACCCAAACGTGGTATTTATAGGAGGAACTAACCTTTACCGGTCTACCGATGGGTTCGCCACTGCCGATAATATTTCCTGGATTGGTGGTTATGATCCCGAGTCGGAAAACATAAGCACTTACCCCAACCATCACCCCGATCAGCATGCTATTCATTTCATCCATGCTTTTCCGGACGCTCTTATTTCTACTAACGATGGTGGAGTGTTTATAACCAGCGATTCAAGGGCAGAAAAAGTTACTTATATACCGTTAAACAACACCTTTGTGACCACCCAGTTTTATACGGCTTCCTATAGCCGGTATCCATTGGAAGAAGTGGTGCTTGGTGGTACACAAGACAATGGCTCTATATTAACGCTCGATAAGTTGGTGAACCAAGGCCCTAACGGCATCAGGATTTTGGGCGGAGACGGTGGCTTTACAGCCTCAACCCCTTATGGCTATTACTACTACCTGTCTTTCCAAAACTCACGAATTTTCAGGCTCACGCTAAATCGCAATGCGGAGATAACCTCCTTCGCAAGAGTAGATCCGGTTGGAGGCGGTACAGATCCCAGCCAATCGTACCTGTTTGTGAACCCCTATGTGCTCGACCCTAACAATGCCAACCGAATGTACCTGGCCGGTGGCGATTTTGTATGGTACAACCAAAATCTGTCGCAAATTCCGGCCGGAAGTCAAAGCCCGGCACGAGTTAACTGGAAAAGGCTCACAAGAACAGAGGTGCAGGCAGGAGTAATTAGCGCCATTCAGGTATCTACCAACCCTAAAGATATTGTGTACTATGGTACCGGAAACGGTCAGTTATTTAGAATAGACAATGCCCATTCCGACATTTATTCGGTAAAAGAAATTACGGGCCAGGAATTTCCGGTGGGTGGTTACATTCGCTGCATAGCCATAGACCCAACCGATGCCAACCACATATTGGTGGCTTTTTCTAACTATGGTGTAAAGAGCCTTTTCCGAAGTACCGATGGTGGAACCACATTTACTCACGTGTCTGGCAATCTGGAAGAGTTTGAAGACGGAACAGGCAATGGACCTTCTTTCCGCTGGGCCGCCATTGTGCCTAAAACTGACGGAACCAAGCTGTATTATGCAGCTACCAGCACCGGCCTGTACTCCACTACTTCGCTAGAAGGAAATGTGGTGTGGGAGCAAGAGTCTCCCGAAGGCATTGGCAATATGGTGGTGAACATGATAGATTTTAGGCAGAGCGATGGAAAAATGGTAGCCGCAACACATGGCAATGGCTTGTATACAGCCCAGGCAGATGGCGTGGTGCCCAACGAAAACCTGGTGGTTGAAGAAGATTTTGAAATTGCCAATGTATACCCCAATCCTTTTGCCGATGAGGTAACTATTGAGGTCAATGCGCCCCGCACCCGTTTGCTCATCATCCGGATCTACGACTCAAAGGGCAATGAGGTAAAAAGAGTCACCAGCAACCTGGCCTTTGTAGGTCAGAACGACTTCTTCTGGGACGGCACCAACTCATTGGGGCAGCCGGTAGGCAATGGAGTCTATTTAATTCGGGTTACATACGAACAAAAAAGCTACAGCCGTAAGGTAGTATTACAGAGAGAATAGATTTTTTCTACTGTAAGACTACTGCTATCTTTACCGCCTCAAAACAAAGCTATGAGGGGCAAACTAACCATTTTCGCAGTCGTTACACTTTTAATGTTCTCGTGCTCACCGTCAGAAGAAGAGTTGGTGCAGCAAGGCAGAGAGCTAATGGGGCAGGAAAACTACGCTGAAGCTTTAAAAAAGCTGAATAAAGCCCTCGAGAAGAACCCACAAAACTATGTGGCTCTCAATGCCAAAGGAGTGGCCCTCTTGCGTATTGGCCAACTCGATGAGTCCATTGAGGTGTTTACCCAAGCCATCAATACCGATACCACCCAGTATCAGGCATTTTTTAATAGGGGTAATGCGTTCAGGCTTTTAGGCCGAGACAATGAGGCTATGCTGGACTATGACTATGTAACGGAGATAAAGCCTGATGTGGTAGATGCTTACCTGAACAGAGGGGCTATTCTTTTTAAGTATAATGAGTTTGACAGAGCCTTGTTCGATTTTGAGTTTGCCTTGCGCATGGATCCTAACAATGCTTTGATCTATCTGAACAAAGGGAAAGCAGAACTGCGCATCAATAATTTTGAAGATGCCACCTACGACCTCAAAAAAGCTATTGAGATAAAACCGGACTATGGAGAGGCCTACTACTGGCTGGGGTTGGCCGAGTTGACCCGAGACAATAAATCTCAGGGCTGCGAATACCTGAACAGTGCAGCAAGCCTTGGTTTTGAAGGCGCCATGGAGGCTATTTCACAAAACTGTATGCAGTAGTGGCACAAATTGGTGTAGATATTGGCCGTGCAGAAGAAATTCTGAGGCAGGGAGGGCTGGTGGCGATTCCTACCGAAACCGTATATGGGCTTGCCGGTAATGCGCTGAAGGAAAGTAGTGTTAGCAAGATATTTAAGGCCAAGAACAGACCCTCATTCGACCCTCTGATTGTGCATACCAACTCTCTTCATAAGGTAGAGTCGTTTGTTCGATACATACCCGATCAGGCCATTCAACTGGCGAAGCAGTTTTGGCCGGGACCACTCACATTGCTTCTACAAAAAAAGAGCATTGTGCCCGACCTGGTAACCTCAGGGCTGGACTCGGTGGCCGTTCGAATTCCCAACCACGAACTAACACTCAGCCT
The DNA here is from genome assembly GCF_002296035.1 of Roseivirga sp. UBA838. NCBI lineage: Bacteria > Pseudomonadati > Bacteroidota > Cytophagia > Cytophagales > Roseivirgaceae > Roseivirga > Roseivirga sp. UBA838. Next base: position 35,344 of record NZ_DBHC01000029.1, on the reverse strand, counting down.
GCTGGCTCAACTGGAGTTTCCTCTGGCCGCTCCAAGTGCCAACCCGTTTGGCTATGTGAGCCCCACCACCGCAGAACATGTGGAAGCCCAACTGGGACATACTGTGGATTACATTTTAGATGGAGGGGCTTGCCGGGTGGGTGTAGAGTCTACCATAGTGAGTTTTTTGGAAGAAAAACCTAAGGTGCTCCGTTTGGGAGGGCTTGCTGTAGAGCAAATAGAAGAGGTAATTGGCTCCGTACGTGTGAACAAACATTCCAGCTCCAGTCCGCAGGCTCCCGGTATGCTCAAGAGCCATTATGCACCCGGTAAATCGATTGTATGGATTGATGGCTTCAATTGGAAAGCGGCCAATGATTTTTCGCAAATTGGAGCCATAGTATTTCAACATCCTTTGGAAGAATTGCCTTTAGAGAATCAGTTTGTGTTATCTGCCAAAGGCGATTTGGAAGAGGCGGCAAGAAACCTGTTTACGGCTCTCAGGACTATGGACAAAAACAACCACATAGCACTTATACTTACGCAAAGAGTTCCTGATGTGGGGCTGGGTAGAGCCATTAATGATAGACTAAAAAGAGCAACTGCAAAATAACAACCTATGAAAACCATTAACGATTTCAATTTTTCGGGTCAGAGAGCCCTCATAAGAGTAGACTTTAATGTGCCGCTCAATGGAGATTATCAGATTACGGACGACACCCGAATAAAGGCTGCTATACCCACCATTCAGAAAGTTCTTGACGATGGCGGAGCAGTTGTATTGATGTCTCACCTTGGTCGCCCTAAAGATCAGCCCGAAGAAAAGTATTCCCTCAAACATCTCGTGGGTCATTTGTCAGAAGTGTTTTCTACGGAAGTAAAGTTTGCAGACGATTGTATTGGAGATAAAGCAAAGTCGCTTTCAGCAAACCTAAAGGCCGGAGAAATACTTTTGTTGGAAAACCTGAGGTTTCATAAAGGAGAGACAGCAGGCGATGAAGCCTTTGCTAAATCATTGGCAGAACATGGAGATATTTACATCAACGATGCCTTTGGCACGGCTCACAGAGCCCATGCATCTACCTCTATAATTGCTCGCTTCTTTAGCCAGAAAGCATGTGGTTTTGTAATGCAGGCCGAGCTAGACAATGCCCAGAAAGTACTCGATAATGCCGAAAAGCCCTATACGGCCATTATGGGTGGGGCTAAGATTTCCGATAAAATACTCATTATTGAAAGATTGCTCGAAAAGGTGGATAACCTGGTGATTGGTGGAGGTATGGCTTATACCTTCTTTAAAGCATTAGGTGGTTCTATCGGAAGTTCGTTGCTGGAAGAAGATAAGCTGGACCTTGCGCAAGAACTCATCAAAAAAGCCAAATCTTTAGGGGTAAATCTTATGCTTCCTATGGATTCTGTAATTGCGGATGCTTTCAGCAATGAAGCCAAAACGCAGGTATGTATAAACACTTCTATTCCGGAAGGTTGGATGGGTCTGGATATAGGGCCTGAAGCTGCTGAGGTATTTTCGCAAACCATTAAAGAGTCTAAAACCATTCTATGGAATGGGCCAATGGGTGTGTTTGAAATGGACAAATTCTCAGCCGGAACAAAATCTGTTGCCGAGGCTATCGTAGAAGCAACTAAGAAAGGAGCCTTCTCTCTGATTGGTGGGGGAGATTCTGCTGCTGCTGTCAATACCCTCGGCTATGGAGAAGAGGTATCATACGTTTCTACCGGAGGTGGAGCTTTACTAGAGTACATGGAAGGTAAAGAACTGCCGGGTGTAGCAGCTTTAGAAGATTAATCTTCTGACCCGACTTCTACCCATTCGATTTTTAAAGTGTAAAAATAGAAAGACTGTCTCACAAGCCTGTAATGTTTGATACGGGGGAGTGAGACAGTCTCTTTTTTAAGCCGCATGCATGATTGTAAGGATACATGCTCCCTATTCTTGCGGCTAGTGGTGTTTGTGGAGTACCTTATTACCTCAATAGTAAGCGTTCTATTTTAACGAACTACAGTTACTGCTCCTTTCTGTTCAAACTGACCTCTTTCCGGCTCAAAGCGCGAGGTAAACCGGATTACATAGGGATACGTACCAAGAGGAACCAATTCACCGTTAAAGGTGCCATCCCATTTAAAATCTACCGAGTTGCTTTGGTAAATAAGCTCACCCCAGCGGGTGTAAATGAAAATCTGGAAGTTATCGACAAAGTCATTCGGGAACACAGAGAAGGTATTGTTTGGCGCAGGGCTGCTTGGTGCAAAAGCATTGGGAGCAATAACCTCCGGATCGCAACTTTCAATAATGGTTACCGAATCGGTGCGAACACAACCAATGGCGGTAGTCATAGTTACGACATACTCTCCCGGGCCTTCCACCGCAAGTGTTCTTCCTCCCTGGGGGTAGGGCTGACCGTTGCGGGTCCATTCGTAAGTTTCAAAGCCTCTTCCGGCCAAAAGCACAGGATTGGATGTTCGGGTGGAGCAATAGTATTCCACCTCAGGAAGCAGGCCTTCAGGAATAGCTTGTCTTCTAACATTAATGCTTCTTTGAATAGAGCAGGTGCCATTAGATATGGTTACTGTGTAAGCCCCTTCATCGTCTACACTAATAGTAGATCCTGTTTGAGGTACAGGAGTATTTTCTCCTCTTACCCAAGTAAAACTAGTTGCATTGCCCGAGGTAACATCTACAGTAAGTGTTACGGGTGAACCATCGTCACAAGCAGGAGAAGAAGTAATAGTTGCTTCAAGCTCTTCTGGAATATCAATTGCTTCGCTGTAAGTACCAGGGCAAGTTAGGTCTCCGGCTTCTCTAACCGTTAATGTATAATTATCGGTGGTAGTTACGGTAATGGCTCTACTTGTTCCAATAACATCTCCACTACCGTTAGTCCATCTGTAGTTGTAAGAGGCATTAGACTGAGTATTATTAATGACGGCCTCAAGGCGAGCTTCACCTGTACAAACATCACCAACAGTGAAGCTTACATCTGGCTGAACAGTAAGTGTTACAGTTACGGTTTCGGAAGTAGGGCATGCTGTGCCAGGAGCATCGGCTGTCACGGTGTAATCACCAGACTCAGTAGCGGTTATTGTAGCGCCATTTACTGTTGTTCCACTTGGTGTGACCCAAGTGTAGTCAGTGCCGTTGTCTGAAGTAGCGGTTAGGCTGGTGCTAGGATTTACAGCACAAACCTCCGTGTCTCCGTTAATTTGTAAGTTCTGAACCGGTTGAGGTTCATTAATGACTATACCTGTTTGACTTTGCACGCAGTTTCCATTCGATGTAACCTCAAGATCATACGTTCCTCCACTTAAGCCGCTTACCTCAAAGTCGTATGTAGTGGCGGCAATTGCTGAATTTATGGTATCGGAAGTCGTATTTCCGTTATCGTTGTTGGTGAGTACATAGCTAATCGGGAAAACATCCGTGTCAAGCGTAACCCGAATAGAGCCGGTGGGATTGCTACAGTCCGCATCGGTAGCTGTTACATTGGAGATGGTAAAGTCAGGCGGATCATTTTGCACCTGTATGTTGTCCAGAGTTTGAACACAACCACTGCTGTTATCGGTAATAGTTACGGTATAAGTATCGGCTGCCAGGTTGCTTACCGGTTCAACAGCCGGACCCGCAATTGAGTTTTGTGCCACTTGCCCGGTAGAGTTGCCGGTAACGGTATATGAGTAACTTCCTGTTGTGGAAATGTTTAGCTCAAAGCTACCATTGCTGGCCCCGCAGGCAGGGTTTACAATATTGGTTGCAGTAGCTTGCGCCAAGGGGTTAATGGTTACCCGAGTAGTGTCGTTCACAAAACAGCCGGCATTGATGGGGTCTTCAATAGATACCACGTACAAGTATTCTCCCGGATTGCTGCTGTCAACCGTTGCTCTTCTCTGATTAGGCAGAGTTGTGGTAGAGTTGTCGGGGTTTCGTACGGTCCAGATGTAATTGTTGGCTGTAACCTCCGGGTCTAGTGTCAGGGCTCCATTCTGACAAATGGTGCTGGCTTCCGGCAGATTAATTTCGAAAGGAGGTCCAACAAACGTTTCGCCCGAACTATAACAACCCAGTGCATTACTGATGGTAACGGTATAGATTTCTTCTTGAGTAACTGTAAAGGTTCTGCTGGTCGATACTACTGTGCCTTGGCTATCGGTCCACTCAAATGTAAGTCCCGGATCGTCCGGATTTCCCTGCCCTAGAGCATCCAGGGTATAAGTGTCTCCTTCGCAAAGTGAAATGGCTTGCGGAATCATTGGAGGATCAGGTGTTGCAAAAACTTCTATTTGCTGTACCAGGGTAGTATCAAGGCCACAGCGGTTTACGATGTTGAGCGAAATGTTGAAAAGCCCTGTTTGATCTTCGGTAAACACGTAGGCTGTGTCTTGCCCTTGAGCACTGAACACCGTGTTGTTGTCGCTCTGCCTGGTAATGCTCCAATAGAACTCATCAATATCGGAGGTGCCCGTTCCGCTCATAGCAATGCGCTCTTCCACACAGGTTTCGTCTGGGGCACTCATGCCCGGCAGTTGTTGCGGGTTGGCATTGTTTTGCACAAAATTGGGCAGGCCAAGCCTTGAATGCCCAACTGTAAGCACTACAGCCTGAGGGGTGAATCCTGAGTTGGCTGTGGTGTCTTCATTGGCGTTGATGGAGGCTACAAAAGCGGAACCTCCCGGATTACCCGGAGTTTCTACAGCTACGTAGATGGCTCCGTTGGGACCGGTTTGTATTTGTCCATAATTCACATTCTGATTTTGGCCGCTGGTTATATCGGCTTTGGAGGCTAGCCTGGAAGCCTCAGTAGAGAAGGAGTCTACCCGGTACTCCAATATTCTTCCACCCGGGCTGCTTCCCGATCGGTTGTTCATGGTGGCAAACAGCTTAATTCCTCCTGTTGAAAAATGTACGTCATAAACCTCATCATTGGCACTGCCTCCTTCGTTGAGGTCTATTCGGTACTCAAACTCTACAATTTCACCGGTTTGAGGATCGAAATCGAAAAGCTCTACATAGTCCTCGGTACCTTCAATTAGAGCTACGGCCACACGCTGACCATCGCTGGAGAATTTCATACCGGTTTGTGCACTGGCGGCATCGTTGAACGAATGGACCGATCCGGCCGAAGACAGCACGGGGGCTCCAATACCATCGGCTGTTATCGGATACGACCTAAAGGTGTTGTTCCCGAACTCATGGGCCAGTAACCAAAAACCTCCACCAACTTCGTAGGCAGCCAGCCTTTCTGTATTATTGGTGTATAGGATAATATCTTTCAGCACAACGTCTCCCCGGCCATTATCGGCTTTCATATCTACCACAGAATATTTTAGCGCATAAATGTTAGAACCGTATACTTCCTGGGTGGTGAAGAGGTAGTACAGGGTTTCATCTTCGGGAAATGGCACAATAATTACTGCCTGAACAGCCACACTATCTCCTCCTATGTTGGTGCCATTGGGCATTACACCATTTTCTCTGTTCCAAACGGTTTTCCCATTGCTATAGAATAGTACATCGCCATTGGCATCGGAAATGGTAGAGGTACCGGCCGGTGCGTTCATGGCGTGGGGGTCGGTTATACTGCGAGGAGGAGGATCAAGCCCTTCTTCTTCATTAAAATCTATACCCGCACCATTGCCAAAATACCAGATGTTGGCTGTTTGGCCTTCATCGCCATATACGGTAACTCTGGCTGTGCCATACACCGGACATCCGCCTCCCGTTGGTGTAACCACCACCCAGTAATCTCCCGATTCGGTCACATCGATGGTCTGAGTAGTTTCTCCCGTGCTCCAGAGGTAATCGTATGAGCCGGTGCCACCGCCACCGCCTCCTCCGCCTCCGGAGCTCTGAGGTTGTGCATCCAGTGTCAAAGTTTCTCCAGGGCAAATTGTGGTATCGGGCAAAGACAACTGAAGGTCGTTTTGCTCCACCTGAGTATTGAGTATGCCGGAATAGGTCAGTCCGTTAACTTCCATAGAAACAGTAGCCAGCAAGGGGCCTGCCTGGTCTAGCGTAACCAATGGAGCTTGCATATTGGACTGTAAATTTATGGGTTGAAAGTCCCAGTTAATGCTGCCCGGTATTATAGTGCTAGGCTCGAATGATACATAAAACTGTATGGGAGTATTCATGCACAAGGTGCCGTCCTGAACGCCCACCTCAATAAACGGCTGCGTATTTTTAAGTGGGCTGAACTGACTGAAATAGTTGGATTGTGGGTTGACATCGCTGAAAAGGTTAGCTTCATACTGAATGCGCGCTACAACGCTATCGGGCTGATTAATTCGGTTGAGATGGGTGGTGGCACCACCAATGTCTTGCGTAATGTGGTAAATGGTGCTGTCGGGAGCCAGTTGAAGGCTTCTGCTCTGTAAAGAGCCATACGTTTGTACTGTCTCTATCGATGCATCGGGACGCGAATCGAACATGTTGAATCGATACAAGCCCCCTTCGGTGGCTCTGTTTCGGCTAAAGTAGAGGTAGTTACCTGATAGTGACCATCCGGCCGAACCTCCAAAGGTCTGACCGGCCGCGAAAGAATTGAGAATGGTTCTCACGGTGTTGAGCTGTGGTCCGGGGCCACCGGTTTCTTCGAACTGAATAACTTCTATGTTGGTATTGTTGGCCGGGATTATGGCTATTTGTCCGGTAGCCGCATGAAGGGCAAAATGCTGAGCCCGTATGGGTGATGTAAGGTTTAGGTTAGCAACCAGATCGAACGTTCCTCCGGGTTCAGGAATGCTATGCAATTCAATGATTCCCGTGGTGGCGTTCTGGCTTAGCAACCAGAATTCTTCTAAATCGCGTGAACCGATGACTATCATACCATCACCTCTGTCGGTAATGCCGGTAGGCATATTTTTTTGTGCCAGCACTACTCCGGCCGGAGGACCATCGGTGCGGTTACCGGCCAGACCGGTGTTGACAGCAGTCCATAAAATTTCTCCGGCTGCATTTCTGTGCAGAAGATATTGAATAAGTTCATTGCCCACTCCCGGGGCCGGGCTTGTACTCATTGCCTGTATGGCATTGGGGTCGGTAAGTATGCCCGTTCCATTTTGCATAACCTGGTTGGTGCCATCATAAATATTTATGCCATCGGAATAGAAGTATAAGTCGCCAGAAAGTGGAGAAGTGGCCGTTACCTTCTCTCCAATATTGTTTTGAGGAATTTTACCCGGATGAAGAATGGGAGGGGCTTCGGGCGATTTGCCAAAGATCAATGCCTGATTGTTCCCCATGAAATACCAATTGTGCTGGGTATAATTCTGCGCTGTTAATGTGAAAGTGGTTAACAGAAACACAGTTAAGAACTGAGCAATCTTCTTTGCGGACACGTTTATCTTTTATCTTATGGACAATTGGCTGAAATCATACCCATAATACGCAGTTATAAAGGTTTTTATTATATTCAGCCCTTCGTTATGATGCCCTAAGATAACGGAATTCTTCTATGTGGAAACGAGCTCTTCTCGTAGAAAAATTAAAAATTGGCAAACTATAGTATAATAGTGACAGGGTTTCTTTCCGTTTAATTGTTAAAACTTACATGCGAAGAGCAGGCATAGTACTTATTTCCTTAATCAGTTTATTCACTTTGAGCGATTTAAAGGCGCAAGACCCTCAGTTCTCGCAATTTTATGCCGCCCCGCTTTATATAAACCCGGCCTTTACCGGAGCCTCTGAATATACCCGAATGGGGGTGAACTATCGAAACCAGTGGCCCAATCTGCAATCTTCTTTTGTAACCTTTTCTTTTTATGCCGACCACTTTATGTATAAGTACAATAGTGGTATAGGTATGATTATTACTACTGACAGAGAAGGCCATGCCGGACTGCAGTCTACCAATATAGGGCTTAGTTATGCCTATCAGCTAAAGATCAATGATAACCTGGTGTTCAGACCGGGAATTCAATACAACTATTTCAATCGGAATGCGGGCTTTCAGAGTTTAGTATTTGCCAACCAAATAGACCCAATTACAGGAGCTATAGATAGAACCATCACAGATCCATCAGTGGCCAACCGTGATTTAAGGGTTAGCTTTGGCGACTTAAGTGTGGGAGGGGTGCTTTATTCCAGAAGGCTCTTTTTAGGGGCTGCCGTACAACACCTCACAGAGCCCAATCAGTCCATTATTGGAGGAGACAGCCCCTTGCCGCAGCGCATTACTCTGCATGGGGGAATTAAGTTTAAGATAGGAAGAGGACCTTTACGTAAAGACCTGACTTACACCTATGCCGAACGCTCCATTACCCCTGTGTTTCAGTACAAGCAACAAGGTAAGTTTTCTCAGTTAGACGTGGGTGCCTTTGTACACCTTGAGCCTATTAACCTAGGTATACAGTACAGGGGAGTACCTTTTAATCAGTTTGAGAACTTCCCCAATAATGAGGCTATTATATTTTCGCTGGGGGTTACCACCAACAATTTCAATATTGGCTATAGTTTCGATTATACCATTTCCGATTTGGGTATTGAGGCGGGGGGAGCTCATGAATTTTCCATGGCCTATTTCCTCAATTTCAACAAGCCCGTGAAGGTGCCAAGGGATAGATGGAGAATACCTTGTCCGAAGAATTAAAGTATGTTGTATGACTCCAGAAGAGTGGCTTTACCTGATTGTTGGTATTGTATTGGTCGATTATGTGGTTGACCAGGGATTAGACTACCTCAACCTGCGCCACTCAAAAACTAAATTGCCCGAAAAGCTCGAAGGCTTGTATGAGGCTGACGAATATGCCAGATCGCAGCAATACCAGAAGGCCAAGGCAAAGTTTGGTTTTGTTACCTCGGCTTTTAGTACATTACTTACCCTTTTGGTTTTATCACTTGGCCTTTTTGGTTGGCTGGACGCCTGGCTGAGAGACTCCATAGACGACCCTATACTGCTCTCGCTGTCCTTTTTTGGTGTGCTCTTTCTGTTGTCTGACTGGGTAAATATTCCCTTTGCTTACTATGCCACCTTTGTGCTGGAAGAGCGATTCGGTTTTAACAAAACAACCTTAAAAACATTTATTACCGACAAGCTGAAGGGCTATTTGCTGATAGCGCTTATTGGTGGTGGGCTTGGGTATGCGCTGCTGTGGATTATACGGGAACTTGGAGCTCAGTTTTGGCTGTATGGCCTGGGGCTTGTATCGCTGTTTATGCTGGTAATGAATCTCTTTTATACTTCACTCATCTTGCCTCTTTTCAATAAGCTTAAGCCTCTTGAAGACGGGGAGCTGAAGGAGCAAATTGTAGCCTATAGCAACAGTGTAGGGTTTCCGCTTAAAAATATCTTTGTAATTGATGGCTCCAAGAGGTCTACAAAAGCCAACGCTTTCTTTTCCGGCCTAGGTAAGCAAAAAAAGATTGTGCTTTACGATACCCTTATTGAAAAGCACACTACCGAAGAATTAGTGGCTGTGCTGGCTCATGAGGTAGGACATTATAAAAAGAAACACATTGTGATGAGCCTGTTGATTAGTGTGGTACAGCTGGCGATTACTTTCTATGTGCTTTCTCTGTTTATGTTCAATGAGAATTTGTCTTTGGCTCTTGGAGGAAATCAATTGGCTGTTCACCTCAATTTTATAGCCTTTGGCCTGTTGTATACGCCAATTTCCAGACTCACAGGCTTGTTGATGAACGCATTGAGCCGAAAGAATGAGTATGAAGCGGATGCTTTTGCGGCAAGCACCTATGCTGCCCAACCTTTAATGACTGCACTCAAAAAGCTTTCAGCCTCAAGTCTTAGCAATCTTAGCCCGCATCCTGCTTATGTCTTTGTTCATTACTCACATCCTCCACTATTGCAACGGCTTGAAGCGATGGAAAAGTTGGCTAAAGAAAGTTGATATCAATATTCCCCTGATAGCGCATCAGATAGTTTACACCCTGTTCGGCTGTCATTTCTCCTTCAAGAATTTTAAACAGGGTCTCTGTTATTAGTGGTTTTAGTCCCTGGCTATCGGCCAGTTGTTTAATAATGCGTATGGTGTTTACACCTTCGGCAGTTTCTTCCATTTCGCCAAGAGCTTCTTGCAATGTGGCTCCTTTGCCAATTTTATGGCCAAGCGTATAGTTTCTACTGCTGGTACTGGTGGTAGTGGCCACCAGATCGCCAATGCCGGCCAGGCCTACGAAAGAAGATATTTCGCCTCCGAGTGCCTTGCCCAGGTAGATCATTTCTACCAAGCCACGGCTCACTAGAAGACCGCGGGAGTTTTCGCCAAGCCCCAGGCCGGAGAGAATTCCGGAGCCAATGGCAATAATGTTCTTAAGAATACCGCACAGCTCTACTCCCCGAAGGTCGGCATTGCCATACACCTGGAAGTTTTCTGAGCGGAGCAGACTTTTGCCTTTGCTAATTACCTCATTGAAGGGCGAGGCTATAACGGTAGCTGCCGGGTGTCCCATAGAAAGTTCAGAGGCCAGATTGGGACCGGCCATACAGCCAACCCGAACAACCACGGTTTCTTTGCGAATTAACTCGCTCATGGTGTAGAGGTTGCTTTTGTTGAGCACGAAATCCGGGGCCTTTTTTTCCGGCAGCTCCAGATGGAGCCCCTTGGTGCCATGAATCATCATGTGGTAGGGCCGCAGGTGAGGTGCCAGACTCAGAACCATTTCCCGGAACGATGCTGAGGGAACCATGGGGAAAAGGACATTGCAGTTTTGGGGCAAATCCGATAGGTTGTTGGTGATCTCTACCCGATCGGAAAGCTTTTGCCCTGCACAGGTGCGGGTTTTCTTAATTTCAGCAATGGTTTCTGTGTTTCGTGCATAAAGTAGCACGTTCACGTTTTTGGCCAGTATGTTGGAAACGGCTGTTCCGAAGCTTCCTGCTCCGATTACACCCACCAATTGCTCAGACATATTTTTCGAGATTGTAGCCTACTAGTCGGTTATGATAATAGTACAACAGGTTTAGATCTTGCGTAGTAATATCACCCTTCTTGTTCTTAATCAATGGTCGTTTGGAGTGGTACATGCCCACATTTTTTAAACCATGATCTATGATCTTATCGACTTCTCCGGTCAGGTATGGAGAGACGCCTATCTCACCGGCATTGTGCATGCGGTGAACCTTGGTTAGCACGCTTTCGAAAGAGGTCTTGAACTCCTCATAGGGAATTACAAGGTCTTCTTCAGGAAGACGCAATATGTTATATAAGTCTAGTTTCTTGAATTTCTTTTGAAGTATAACAAAGGCTGTAAATGCTGCCAGGTGGCTGGCAAATACTTTGTTAATGCGATGGTACTCTTCTACTATTCGTTCACTCAGCATGCGCGTATACTCATCTTCGCGTTGCTGATTTTGCGAAATTATACGCCCGTCTTGAGTGAAGTATTCTTGTGTATCTATAATGCGTCCGTGCTTGTCGAAGCTTTCGCCCTGATCATTAACATAGTTGCCCAACACATCCATAGCTTTACCGATAGAAACCGATATATCAGAGCCCTTAGTAAAGAATTTCAGCAAAAAGGTAGAAATCTTGTATGATGTAGAGTATTCGTCATTTTCTACATAGTATCGTTCCTGCCCCTGAAGCTTAAGGTACTGACGGATAAGGCTAGGAGCTTCGAGTACAAAATGATAGTTGAGGGTAACGGGAACTACAAATATTTTTTCCAGGGCATCGCGTTTTCCTTTCTGATAGTTTACCCGTTGGGCTTCAATAGCCGTGCTTAAAAGTCCCAGTTTCAGCCGTTTTTCGATTTGCCCGGAGCGAGACCGGGTACCTCCCGGAAAGAAGAGGCTATGGCAGCCCCGTTGAATTGCCAAACTGGAGTAGGCCTTAAGCGTTTCCAGATACAGCATATTCTTTTTGCGCCTGTCTACCTTATAAGCCCCCAGGCTGTTCATAAAGTAGGCAAACATGCGAATGTTAAAAAGGTTGAGTCCTGCACCATAAATAAATGCTGGTAGACCCAGTGTGCTAATTACCCAGCCAATTAGTATAGAGTCCAGGTTGCTGAAATGAGTAGGAACCATAATAATGGTGCCCTTCTTGGCCAGTGTGCGCAATTGTTCAACCTCGCCTGTAATATGAATTTTGTCTTGCAGGGTATACTGTGTACTGAAAATAGACCAAAACCCTCTGGCCCGTGAGGCATTGAGCAATCGGGCAAAACCAAAAGTAACGATGGAGCGGGCCATCCGGTAGCGTGATTTTTTAAAGTTACCCGCTATTTCATTGGAGTACCGGCCAATGATGTCGTAAAGAATGGCGTCCAGTTGCTCGTCTTTGGCTTTGTCGTCTTCAGTTTGTGCAATGTCCAGCAACCGTTCCTTAATTGAGTTAAGAAAGGCGGCTTCATCGGGCGGGTCTACTGCCCATGGGTTTCTTTTAATCCGTAGTTTTTCTCTAAAGAGGGTTGTCTCAATTTCTTCTATGAGTGCCTCACGCGATTTATTGTTGGCTTTTATTCTGCGTATGCTCTCCTCAGTTACTTCTTTAATAAATTCCGCTCTGTTGCGGCTAAGAGCCACTACTGGCCATTCATTTATTCCACCCGGCAATACCTGATCGTACTTCTTCTTGGTGTAATCTTTAGAGTTGGATTGCATTCAGTATTAAATATGTTCAAAAGCCGACCATTACGAGTCGCTTCTCTTAGTCAGTCTTTTCAGTTGCCCACAAAGTAATACAATTTCTTCTTCAGTATTAAAGCTGTGCAGGCAAATCCGAAGGCGTTCGGTGCCTTCTTTTACTGTCGGACTTAAAATGGGCCGTACATCCAGCCCTAGTTGCAGTAACTCTGAGGCTACCAATTTGGTTTTATCATTTCCGCCAACTACTACAGCCTTGATGGCCGAAGGGGAGGCGTTTTCGGGTAATAACGAGTTGAATAGTTGACTGTTGGCTTGTAGCTTTAACTGTCGCCATGGGGCAGAACTAAGCTGCCCGAAAGCTTCCTGAATAGAAATAAGCTCGAAATCGGAGGGTGCCGTGGTATAAATAAAGGGGCGGGAAAAGTTAATGAGATAGTCTTTTGCTGTGGCATTGGTGGCTATGGCCGCACCATGAATACCCATGCCTTTACCAAAGGTGTATACTACAGCAAAAACCTGTTCACCAAGCCCAAGCTCATTTACCATTCCGCTACCATTTTTTCCGAAAACACCTGTGCTATGCGCTTCATCTATAATGAGATGGGCCTTGTGTTTTTGTGTTAGTGTCACCAATTCTTGGAGCGGAGCGGCATCTCCATCCATCGAATAGACTGACTCTACTGCCACATATACCTGGCCTTCCGATTGTTCCAGTTTTCGGGAAAGATCATCTAGCGCATTGTGTTTGAAAGGCATCTTGCGAGCCAGACTCAATCGCGCACCGTCTTTAAGGCAGGCATGAGAGAGCTCATCGTACAGTATGGTGTCGCCTCGTTGCGGAATGGCTGAGAACAAGGCCAGATTGGCCATGTATCCGGAATTGAAGACCAGGGTGCTTTCAGACTGAAAAACATCGGCCAACAACGACTCCGTAGCTTCAGTGAGTTGAGAGTTGCCGGTGATCAATCGTGAGCCTGTAGAGCCATTGAGACTGTGCATAGAGCTGTATCGCTCCATAATAGTCTCCTTTAATTCTTTCGATTGGGCCAGACCCAGGTAATCGTTCGATGAAAAATCGATCAATCCCTTGGTTGGAGTGCGCAACTCCCTGAAAGAGTTGGTGCTTTTACGCTTGTTTAGTTGGTTTAGCAGTCTTTCCATTTCGGCTAAAAGTGTGGTGTAAGCGAAAATTAATTCACACTTTTGCGCTCAATCTACGAATACATGAGGTTTCTCAGGCCAATTGTCTTTGCATCTTTATTAATTTCTTTTGGGCTACAGGCTCAAACCGAGTTTAGAAACCGCGAGTTTTCTATTGTCAATGAAAATGACGTATACCTGTTTCTCGGCATTGATCGGTACTACTCCAATGGAATGTTCTTTAACTACCGCTTTTTGCCCAAAAACAAAAAATCTTCCAAAAAGGTAATTTATGAAGTAGGCCTGGCTCAGCGTTTTTGGACTCCCCAAGACCTGCGAATAATAAACCCCGAGGCATATTACAGGCCTTATGCCGGACTGCTCAATGGTAATTTTCAAGTGGCCGAATTCCCTGAAACCTATAAACGCATTAGCTACGGCATAGAGCTGGGAGTAATGGGCAAGGCATCCGGAGCGCAGGCATTTCAGGAATGGTACCATAAGCAGTTTGGCTTTCCACAACCGCAGGGGTGGAAAAACCAAATACCCAATGGATTTGTGTTTAATTTTTCGCTAGAGTATAACCGGCAGTTTGTGCTGGTGCCAAGCCGGTTCGATCTAATAACTACATCGGCCATGCAGTTGGGCAACGCCTTTGTGAATGCCAGGCAGCGAATAGACCTGAGGTTTGGACATTTGAGGAGTCTTAGTAAGAGTGCTTTTGTGAATGCTCTGATTGGCGAAGGTAGCCGCAGCATGGAAACCCACAACTACTTCTTTTTAGGCTATGGTTTGGAAGGTGTGGTACACAACGCCACCATACAGGGGCATGCCTTTAATACCAATGCCCCACACACTGAAGAAATAATGCCTTGGGTAAGGCACATGCGCTTGGGGTGGGCTACCAGCTCAGAAAACTCTACTCTTAAAGTAACCTACAACTGGCTGAGTAAAGAGGTGCGTGGCCGTGCAGGAAGGCACGCCTACATAGGTCTTGAACTGCAGCTAAGATTTGTACCCAAGCGTCAGTAGGGGGTGTCAGTCATTAAAGAAGGTTAAGGTCTTTTCCAAAGCCAATTCAAGGTCTTGAGGTAGGTTTTTATCCATGTGCGGATGCCGAGCTCCAAAAGTATGGTTGGCCTTGTTTAGGATAAAAAGCTTGCTCTCCGGTTTCCATTGATGCAGTTGAAAAGCTGCATTTATATTGACAGTTTCATCGTTTGTGCCATGTATAATAAGCATTGGTTGCCATACTTTCTCCATAGCCCTGGCTATAAGGAATCGGTCTCCGTTTCTGGAGAAATCTTCGGCAAACTGATAGTACATGGGGTAATCTTCTCCGGTTCGGGAGTTTTTTACATACACCACCCCATGAGTTTTCCAGTAAGTGAGTTCAGCTTCGGTAAAACGAGAAGCAAAGTCGTGGACAGAAGCCCATGTGGCCAGCTTTTTTATTCGAGCATCTTCTGCCGCTTTAATAATAGATATACCCCCTCCGCGGCTGTGCCCGATCAGGTATATGCGATTTAGGTCTAAGGTTTGTATTTCCTTGCTCAGGGTTAGTTCCAGATAGGTAAGGAGCCTGTCTATATCTTCAATTTCCCGGCTAAAATTGTTGTAGCCAAAAGCCTCCTTGTCTGTAATCTCATTTAGATTTTCAGGAGTTACGCCATTGTAAGAAAAGTTGAACTTGAGAAAGCAGAAGCCCTCCAGAGCTGCTTTTTCCGAAAGAAGAGACCAGGGCCCCCAATCTTTAAATCCCTTAAAGCCATGGGCAAAGAGAATGATGGGCTTGGCAATACCATTGTTTAGATAGGTAATATCGGCAGTTATTGGTTTTTGATTTAAGCTTCCTTCAATTAAAAGTTCTTTTTTCGTCAGTTCCTGCACCTCCATCCTTCGAATTTATGTTTATGTTTTTGCCGTTGCTAGTTTACCTATTAATATTGTAGCACTCAAGTCTAATGGCTCTTCAACTCAAAGAAATACAGGCGCCCATAGCCTCGGAAATGATAGATTTCGAGGAGAAATTCCGTTCCTTCATGAAGAGCAAAGTCTTCTTGCTCGATAAAATCATGAGTTACATAGTGAAGCGCAAAGGAAAACAAATGCGCCCTATGTTTGTATTTCTTACAGCAGGAGCCTGTGGGCAAATTACCGATAGAACCTACAGAGGAGCTTCTTTAATAGAATTACTGCACACTGCCACCTTGGTGCACGATGATGTGGTAGACGATTCGAACTTCAGAAGAGGGTTTTTCTCTATCAATGCACTTTGGAAAAATAAGATTGCCGTATTGGTGGGCGATTACCTGTTATCACGCGGGTTGTTGCTCTCGGTAGATCATGAAGATTTCGACCTGCTAAAGATAGTCTCAGAGGCTGTTCGCGAGATGTCTGAAGGAGAGTTGCTTCAAATGGCCAAGGCCCGCAACCTGGATATTACGGAAGAAATCTACTATGATGTGATCAGGCAGAAAACCGCCTCGCTCATTGCTTCATGCTGTGCGGTAGGGGCGGCTTCATCGGGGGCGTCTTTGCAAACCATTCAAAAAATGAAAGAGTTTGGTCTTAACGTAGGTATGGCTTTCCAGATAAAAGACGATCTCTTTGATTATGGCACCAGTGAAATTGGCAAACCATTGGGGATAGATATTAAGGAAAAGAAAATGACCCTTCCGCTTATTTATGCTCTTTCCAAGGCTAGTAATGGAGATAGACGAAGAATCAAGAGTATTGTAAAGAGCAACAGGCAAACCAATAAAAAAGTACAAGAGGTAATAGACTATGTGAAGCAGTCCGGGGGTATTGAGTACGCTAAGGAGGTAATGCAAGGGTATTATCAGAAATCGCGAGAGGTGCTTTTAGATTTGCCCGAAACGGCCTACCGCCAGAGTTTGCTCGATCTTGTGCAGTTTACCATTGAACGTTCAAAATAGTAACACCCGATGAAGGTCTTCAACGGGTGCTATTCAGTTAGTAGTTTAAGTATTTACTTGTAGTCCGACAAGGGTTCTGAGCCTCGTCTCCCTAACAACAATTCTATTTGATTATAACCTTATTGTCCGCCTCAAACTTTGGTTAGAACGGCTCAATTGTAGTGGTCAAACGTCATGCGTCAGACGGTGATTTTGTTGAGCTTAATAAGAGGTTGAGTACCAATTTTGGGTCTTAAATTTGGCTCAGGTCGTCTGGTTTTTGAAAATTTTGGGGAAATCTCCCACCGTATACCACTTTTCTTCACAGTTCATGTTTTTTCGACACAATAGTTTGGAATTTGATATTATTTATCTGATTTACAGCTATTTACGATTTTGTTGCGTGAGGTGGGTTAATGAAAAGAAATGAGCTCAGGTAGCGCAAAATCGAATGATTTTCTTAAATTTTCAGTCAACGTGGGAAAAAAAGGAAAAAAGTGGGGTGAAGTGGAATGTTTTTCTATCTTTGTATTAGTTCAGGTGTGTAATGACTTTTTTTACTGGTGAATATGATTGTAAGCTAGACGCTAAAGGAAGGCTTGCTTTACCGGCCAAGGTAAAGTCTGCTTTGCCCGATGTGGCTACTCAGGAGCTCGTGCTTAGGCGTGGCTTTGAGTCTTGTCTGGTTTTATATCCTATGATCGAGTATAAAAAGATTATCAACCGTGTTCGGTCTTTGAGTGAATTCAACGAGGAGTATAGGAGGTTTCAAAGGAGTTTCTTTCGGGGAAATCTGGAGATAGAAATGGATGGTTCTGGTAGAATCAACATTCCGGCCCGAATGATGAGTTATGCTTCGTTGGAGAAGGAGGTGGTTTTAGTGGGGTTGGGCAACCGGGTTGAGATCTGGAATCCTGATCTGTATGAGGAGAACCTCATTAATGACACTTCGGAGTATTCAAAGCTTGCCGAAAAGTACTTGGCTGAAGAATAACAAGTAATGGCTGAATATCATGTGCCTGTAATGCTTCAGGAATGCATTCATGGGCTCAACATCAAACCTGACGGAATTTACGTGGATGTGACCTTCGGTGGAGGAGGGCATTCAAAAGAAATACTTAAGCATTTATCTGGGGCTGGCAGGCTTTTCGGGTTCGACCAGGATGAGGATGCCAGGTTAAATGCAGAAGAAATAGATAATCGTTCTTTCACATTCGTGCAAGCCAATTTCAGGTACCTCAGGCGGTTTTTAAAGTTGCATGGGGTGTCTAGGGTTGATGGTGTTTTGGCAGACTTAGGTATTTCATCGCATCAAATCGATGAGGCTTCTCGAGGGTTTTCTACCCGGGGTAACGCTGAGTTGGATATGCGCATGGATCGGTCGGCTCAAAAGACGGCAAAAACCGTAGTCAATGAATACGAAGAAAAAGACCTGCATAAGGTTTTGGGTATTTATGGCGAGGTGAAAAATGCCCGATCGTTGGCGGCTGCCATTGTGTCGAGTCGTTTTTCGCGGCCTTTCGAGACTACCTTCGATTTAATCGAGCTGTTGAAGAAGTTTGCTCCGCGAGGTAAGGAGAATAAGTACTTCGCTCAGGTGTTTCAGGCCATTCGCATTGAGGTAAATGACGAGATGGGTGCACTAGAGGAGTTTTTGCAGCAGTCGGCAGAAGTGCTCAATCCGGGAGGAAGGCTGGTGGTCATGAGTTATCACTCGCTGGAAGATCGGATGGTCAAAAACTACATCAACAAAGGCAAGGTGTTTGGCGAGGTGGAGAAAGATTTTTTTGGAAATGAATTAAAGCCCTTTAGGGCAGTGAATAGAAAGCCGGTAACGGCAAACCAACAAGAACTAACAAAAAACAGCCGATCGAGAAGTGCAAAGCTTCGCGTAGCTGAGCGTATTGAAAATGGCAGAAAACAGGTTTAAAGTTAAATCGGAAAAGCAGGGCTCGGGGAAGGGATTCTTCGGGTTTTTGGCGTCCGGTTTAAAGTTAGGTTCTGCCTGGGAGTCCGGTTTTCCGGTCAAGTACCTCCCAAAAGTAGTCTTCGCGGTCTTGTTGGGTATCATCTATGTTTGGAATAACCACTATGCCGAAAGAGCAACTCGCGAGCTGGATAGGCTCGAAGAGGAAGTGGAAGATTTGCGAGCTGACGTAACTACTCTTGAAGCAGAGTATATGTTCAGCAGTAAGCAGTCTGAAGTAGCCAAGAAGGTAAAAGAGCTTGGTTTGGAAGAAAGCAAAGAACCGCCAATCAAAATTGTTGTAGACGAAGATGAATATTAAGCACTCCATACTATTAAGGGTAAGGATAGCCTTTTTGGTGGCAGTGTTATTTGTTTTCGCTGTCATTTATAGGCTGGTCGATATCCAGATGGTTGAAGGTGATCACTGGAGGCAATTGGCAGAAGAAAGTAGCCTGGATTATAGAACCATTAAGGCTACCCGTGGAAGCATTTATGCTTCAGGAAACGATCTGCTGGCAACTTCGCTGCCATTTTACAGGTTGGCCTTCGATCCGTCTTTGGTCGATAATAAAACATTTACGTCTAATATAGACTCCCTTTCACATCTACTGTCGAAATATTTCCGGGATCATTCTTCAGACTACTATAAGAAGAAGATCTCGGAAGCTCGGCAAATGAAAAGCAGATACCTCATTCTCAACCGAGAGTTGGTCAATTACCAGGGGCGTCAGGAAATGCTCACCTGGCCAATATTTCGTTTAGGGCAAATGCGCGGTGGTGTGATTTTCGAAAAGATTGATGATCGACATCGCCCATTTAAAAAGCTGGCTCAGCGAACCATTGGCAGAGTTAATGGAGATGGAAAAGGCGTAGTAGGTATTGAAGCTAGTTTTAATGATTACCTCTCCGGTAAAAATGGTGAGGGTCTTTTTCAGCGAGTGGCTGGTGGAAACTGGAAGCCCGTATATGCCTCAACCGATGTGCGTCCGGTAGATGGTTATGATATTCATACTACTATAGATATTAACCTGCAAGACGTAGCACAAAATGCCTTGCTTAGAGCTCTTTCAACCTATCAGGCCAACTATGGAGCTGTGGTTTTAATGGAGGTAAAAACGGGAGAAATTAAGGCTATTTCTAATCTGGAAAAACTTGAGTCCGGCAACTATGCCGAGACATACAACTTTGCCATAGGTACTACAAACGATCCAGGGTCTACTTTTAAGTTAGCTACCATGTTGGCTTTGCTGGAGTCAGGCAAGGTGGAGTTGACCGACAGTGTGGATACCGGTGATGGTACCATTGAGTTTTTTGATGGTAAGCTCAAGCTTACTGATGTGAAACGTGGAGGATATGGGAAGATAACCGTTCAGGATGTATTCGAAAAATCCTCTAACGTGGGTATAGCTAAACTGGTGACTGAGCATTTTGGAGATAACCCAAAGGAGTTTGTCGATCTCATCAAAGAAACTGGCTTAGGTCAGCCCCTTGGCTTTCAATTATTGGGCGAAGGTGAACCCTATATTAAAGATCCGAGCGATCCGTCCTGGTCCGGATCCAGCTTGCCGTGGATGTCTGTAGGTTACGAGACCGGCCTGACTCCTCTGCAAACATTGGCTTTTTATAATGCTGTTGCCAACGATGGTAAAATGATTCAACCCATCATTGTAAAAAGCATCAACAGAGCCAATAAGCCGGTTGAGGTATTTAAGCCCAAAGTGCTGAATAAAAAGATTGCTTCTGACGAAACGTTGCAGAAGCTGCGTCTTATGCTTGAAGGGGTGGTAGAACGTGGTACGGCCCAAAACATTAAGAACGAGCATTATAAGATTGCCGGGAAAACCGGTACCGCCCAGCGTTTGGTTAATGGGCGCTATATGACACAGAGCTACTATGCCTCTTTTGCCGGCTACTTTCCGGCAGAAGATCCACTCTATTCGTGCATAGTTATTATCGATAACCCAAGAGGTTGGAATCGTTATGGTGGAGATGTTTCTGCACCGGTTTTCAAAGAAATAGCCGATATGATTTATGCTCAAAACCTCGATATACATGACTCCTTCGCACCTCAGTATACTGCTGCCAACAATGGTACATTTCCTGTAATACGAGCCGGAAGGCTAGAGGAACTCAATGAGCTATGTAATCAATTGGGCATATCTAACTATGCTGATGAGCAGGCTAGCGATTGGGTAAGGAGTTCGGTGAATAATAACGTAGTCATTTGGAAGAAAAATCATGACAATACAGGATTGGTGCCCAATGTGGAAGGAATGACCTTGCGCGATGCGGTATACATCCTTGAAAATATAGGGTTAAAAGTTTTGGCTTCAGGCAGCGGCCGCGTGAAAAGACAGTCGGTTGGAGCTGGTGTTCGGGCAACTAAAGGAGCAACAATAGAATTAGAATTAGGCTAATGGCTGTATTGAAAGACATATTGTATAAAGTCTCGTTGCAGTCGGTTTCAGGCAATATGGAAACCGAAGTAAAAGCCATTGCCTTTGACTCCAGAAAAGTGGAGGCCGGAACCGCTTTTGTAGCAGTTCGTGGTACTCAGGCCGATGGCCACGAGTATATAGAAATGGCTATAGAAAAGGGTGCCGTAGCAGTAGTTTGCGAAGAGCTACCAGAGTCTTTGGTCAATAATGTTGCTTTTGTGCAGGTGAAGGATTCTTCCAAAGCCCTCGGCTTTATGGCCGCCAATTACTATGGCAATCCTTCAGAGAAGCTTAAGCTGGTGGGAGTAACCGGTACCAACGGAAAAACCACTTGTGTTACGCTATTGCACCAGCTGTTTCGGTTGCTTGGTTACAATGCCGGTCTGCTTTCTACTGTAGTAAACAAAATTAATGAAGAGGAGCTTCCGGCTACACACACTACTCCGGATGCTATCACTTTAAATAAAACTTTGGCACAGATGGTGGCCAAAGGCTGTACTCATTGTTTTATGGAATCGAGTTCCCATGCTATCGTGCAAAACAGAATTGCAGGACTTAAGTATGAAGGAGCTGTCTTTACAAACCTTTCACATGAACACCTGGACTATCATAAAACTTTCGATGAGTACATCAAAGCGAAGAAGTTGCTGTTCGATGGGCTACCATCGACAGCCTTCGCTTTGGTTAATGCCGATGACAAAAGGGGGGCAGTAATGCTCCAGAATACCAAGGCAGCCAAGCATAAATATGCACTAAAATCTATGGCAGCCTTTAAGGCCAAAATTCTTTCCAATACACTACAGGGTTTAGAACTGGATATTGAGGGAAAGAGTGTTTGGTTTAAGCTTATAGGCGATTTCAATGCCTATAATCTGTTGGCGGTGTATGGTGCGGCTGTACTGTTGGGAGAAGACGAAAGCATGGTGCTGGAGCAGTTGTCTAGTTTGAATCCAGCCCCCGGAAGATTCGAGCAGGTCAATTCAAATACAGGCATTACGGCACTGGTCGATTATGCTCATACGCCCGATGCCCTGGAGAACGTACTCTCAACCATTAAGGAGTTTAGAACCGGTAACGAAAAGGTGATTACGGTAGTGGGCTGCGGGGGCAACAGAGACAAAGAGAAGAGGCCTGTTATGGCCAAGATAGCCTGCGACTTGAGCGATAAGGTGATACTGACTTCAGACAATCCCCGATTCGAAGAGCCGGGCGACATTCTGAAGGACATGCAGGCTGGAGTTTCTGCATCCAACTTTAGAAAGACATTGGTCATTGAAGACAGGAAAGAGGCGATAAAAGCCGCCTGTGCTATGGCTGATCCAAACGATATTATTCTGGTGGCCGGAAAGGGTCATGAGTCTTATCAGGAAATCAAAGGTGTTCGCAGCGACTTTGACGACCGAAAAGTATTGAGTGAAATGTTGAACCTAATGCACAAGCCGAACTAAGCATGTTATACTACTTATTCGACTATTTAGACCGTGAATTTGACCTGATTGGAGCTGGAGTATTCCAGTACATCTCCTTCAGGGCAGGTATGGCTGTGCTCGTTTCATTGCTCATCACCATCACATTTGGTAAGTCTCTCATCAACATGCTACGGAAAATGCAGGTAGGTGAAACCATAAGGGATCTTGGTTTGGAAGGCCAAATGCAAAAGAAAGGCACACCAACTATGGGTGGGCTCATTATTATTGCGGCCATTGTAGTGCCAACACTACTGTTTGCCAAGCTTGAAAATATCTATGTCATCCTTTTGCTGGTAACTACTTTGGTTTTAGGCGGAATCGGCTTTTTGGATGACTATATCAAAGTATTCAAAAAGAACAAAGAAGGGTTAGCTGGTAAATTCAAAGTTGTTGGACAAATATCAGTAGGCTTAATCGTAGGAGCCACACTTTATTTTCACCAAGATGTTGTAATACGTGATTTTAATCTACCGGATGTAGATAGTGATCCACCAATTGAAGTCAATTGGTTTGAATATAAGTCAACAACTACGACTATACCATTTGTAAAGAACAATGAGCTGGATTACAGCAAACTGAATCCGACCGAGAATGAGCTGATTACAGCAGGCATATACATCTTAATTGTCATTTTCTTTGTTACGGCCATCTCCAATGGGGCAAACATTACCGATGGAATCGATGGACTGGCAGCCGGTACTTCAGCAATTATAGGCCTCACACTGGCCATATTGGCCTATATCTCAGGTAATGCCATCTTCTCCGATTACCTCAATGTAATGTTCATTCCAAGATCTGGAGAGCTGGTAATCTTCTGTACGGCTTTTGTGGGTGCTTGTGTAGGCTTTCTTTGGTACAACTCATACCCTGCCCAGGTATTTATGGGCGATACAGGTAGCCTTTCATTAGGTGGAGTAATTGCTGTACTGGCGCTAGTACTTAGAAAAGAACTTTTGATTCCCGTGTTGTGCGGAATCTTCGTGATAGAAAATCTCTCTGTGATTTTGCAGGTGAGCTATTTCAAATACACCAAAAAGAAATACGGTGAAGGCAGAAGAATCTTTAAGATGTCTCCGCTTCACCATCATTACCAGAAAATGGAAATCCCAGAACCTAAAATCGTTACGCGATTCTGGATTGTGGGAATCCTGCTGGCAATTATTGCCTTGGCCACATTGAAACTGAGGTGATGATTAGAGGAGGGCTAACACCCCTCTGTATCTCCCCTGAGAGGGGAGAAGTTGATATGAAGAAAAGAATTAAAATATAAAACCATAACCCAATTTCCCCCTAGCAGGGGGAATACAAGGGGGTAGAAACGAATGAAACGTAAACTAACCATACTCGGAGCCGGTGAAAGCGGCATAGGAGCAGCCTTACTAGGGCAGGCTAGGGAGTATGATGTGTTCGTTTCAGACGCAGGTCAAATCAAAGCGAATTATAAGAAGGAGCTTGATGATGCTGGAATTGCTTATGAAGAAGGAAGTCACTCGACAGACCGAATTCTGAAAAGCGACTTGGTAGTAAAAAGCCCAGGCATTCCTGAAAAGGCAGAGTTGATTAAAAAGCTAAGAGCTAACGGAAATCTGATCATTTCAGAAATCGAGTTCGCAGCACAATTCACCAATGCAAAACTCATAGGAATTACCGGAACAAACGGTAAAACCACAACTGCAATGCTCACTTATCACATCCTGAAAACGGGTGGATTCAATGTAGGGCTAGCGGGCAATGTAGGAACCAGTTTCGCACGTCAGGTGCTCACGGAAAACTTCGATTGGTATGTGCTCGAACTGAGCAGTTTCCAGTTGGATGATTCCTACGAATTGAAATTAGAAATAGGGGTCTTGTTGAATATCACACCGGATCATCTGGATAGATACGACTACGACTTCCAAAAATATATCGCATCCAAGATGCGCATATTTCACCTTGTACACCTGGGACGTCATGCTGTCTATTGGCAGGATGACCCCCAAATCGGGGAAGGCATTGTTAAAGCCACTCGTGGCCTCAATGTACATCCCTTTTCGCTCAGCGGAGACGCTGCTGAGATAACTTATATACAAAATGATAGGTTGTTTTATGTCCCTAATGGTATTGAGGTATCTGCCCCCAGAGCAGATATCTCAATCAAGGGACTACACAATGCGTTGAATGCAGCCGCTGCCGGAAATGCTGCCCTTGTGGCCGGTGTTTCACCGGAAGCATTGCTTGAGGCACTTAAGACTTTCAAGGGAGCTGAACACAGGCTGGAACCTGTCCGCGAACTCAATGGAGTAGAGTACATCAACGATTCCAAAGCAACCAATCTTGATTCCGTAAAATATGCCCTCGATGCCTTCGAAAACCCAATTGTGTGGATTGCCGGAGGAATTGATAAGGGCAATGAATATAACCTGGTAAACCAACTGGTGCAGGATAAAGTGAAGGCGCTGATCTGCCTGGGAAAAGATAATTCCAAGCTCATTACGTCTTTCGAGAATTTGGTACCGGTAGTAAGGTCTACTGACGATTTGATCCAGGCTGTGCGCTGGGCCAAAGAACTTGCCAAACCGGGAGACATTGTGTTGCTGTCTCCGGCTTGCTCCAGTTTCGATCTGTTCCAGAATTATGTGGACAGAGGAAACCAGTTTAAGAGTGCCGTTAGGGCACTATGATTTTGGATTTATGAATGTTGAATGACGATTGAGCTTCAGTAGACACGATATGATCAAACGCCAAAGGCAATATGTACTCAGCAGTTTGAGAATGATTGAGGAATTGCCAAATGGATATACCTATGGTGTAATTGGTCAGCAACTGACTAGATGTAGTACCTCGGTAGGGGCTAATTATCGTGCTGCCTGTAGAGCAAAATCAGCAGACTTCATTAACAAACTGAAGATAGTCGAAGAAGAGGCCGATGAGTGCTTATACTTCATGGATTTATTAACCGAACTAAATGGAACGAATCTTCAATTGCTAAAAGAATTGATGAAAGAAGGAGATGAGATTTTGGCATAGTGGTGGCTTCGATCAAAACTTCTTCTGCGAACAGAAATATCAAAAATTAAAAATCAAAGATCTGAAATGAACAAGATCAAAGAATGGGCTGACAAGAATATTCAGGGTGACCCCGTCATCTGGTTGGTGGTTATTTGCCTGTCTGTTTTTGGTATTCTGGTAGTGTATAGTGCCACGGGGTCATTGGCCTATAGGGCTGGAGTAAACACCGAGAAATTTTTGATTCGCCACACCATTATGGTGGGCTTGTCATTATTTGTTATGTGGGTGGCTCATAAGATAGACTATAGGTACTATGCAAAGCTCACTCATTTTGCACTGCTACTTTCGGTGCCCCTGTTGCTTTATGCGTGGCAGTGGGGGTCTCAGGTAAACGGTGCCAATCGATGGATTGTACTTCCGTTTGTTGGGCTGCAGTTTCAGCCTTCAGATCTGGCAAAATTGGCTCTTATTGCTGCCTTGGCTACAATGTTGGCCAAACGTCAGCAAAAAATAGATGACTTTAAAGAATCTTTAATTCCAATGTTGGCCTGGTGTGGGGGCATTTGTGCCCTCATCGCCATGACCAACATTTCAACAGCCGTCATGCTGTTTGCTACCTGTATGCTACTGCTCTTCATAGGCCGTGTACCGGTAAAGTATTTGGCCATGCTTCTGGTAGTTGGTGCCTTTGCAGGCTTCGTAGCTATGAAGGTGGGGCAACGAGGCGAAACAGCTATGAACAGAGTTCGGTCGTTCCTCAATCCAACCGAAGTGCCTTATCAGGCTCAGGTGGCTAACATGGCCATTGCTACAGGCGGAATTTTAGGTAATGGGCCTGGCGAAAGTATTCAGCGAAATTTTTTGCCGGAAGCATACTCAGACTTTGCCTATGCAATCATCATTGAAGAGTATGGCTTGGTTGGCGGTGTTATGGTACTCTTTCTCTATCTGGTATTGCTGTATAGAGGCATGCGGGTAGTAGCCAATAGCGATAGGGCTTTTGGAGGCCTGCTTTCGGCAGGGCTAACTTTTGCCATAGTCATTCAGGCACTGGTAAATATTGGGGTTGTAGTGGGGCTCGGGCCGGTAACAGGCCAGACACTTCCGCTCATAAGTATGGGAGGTACCTCCCTGCTATTCACCGGACTATCACTGGGAATTATCCTCAGCGTGAGCCGAGGTGAGCAAGAAGACTTTTCGGCCATCAGTGGCGACATGAAGAATAAATTAAGAACTGCATAACATCGAAAAGAAAGAACCATATCGATTAATTATTAGCGGTGGAGGCACCGGAGGGCATGTGTATCCGGCCATAGCCATAGCCAACGCGTTCAAAGCTCGCTTTCCTGAAGCAGAGATTTTGTTCGTTGGGGCTAAGGGCAAAATGGAGATGCAAAAAGTGCCTGAAGCGGGCTATACCATTAAGGGGCTTTGGATCAGTGGGCTTCAGCGCAAGCTCACGCTCGATAATCTTTCTTTTCCCCTCAAAGTGGTCGATAGCCTGCTAAAGAGTAAGAAGATCATAAAACGGTTTAAGCCACATGCGGCAGTAGGAGTTGGAGGTTACGCCTCCGGTCCGTTGTTGAGAATGGCAGTTAAGCATAAGATTCCTGCCATTGTGCAAGAGCAAAACTCTTATGCAGGTTTAACCAATAAAATGTTGGCCAGGAAGGTACAGAAGATATGCGTGGCGTATCCGCAAATGGATCGCTTCTTTCCGGCCGAGAAGGTGGTACTCACGGGCAACCCGGTGAGAAAGGACATTACCGAACTGACTGATAAAAGGGATGCTGGTCTCAGCCATTTTGGGCTGCGGGCCGATAGACCTGTATTATTGGCTTTAGGTGGCAGCTTGGGAGCAAGAACTCTAAACGACAGCATGATTCTGAATATTCAGAAGCTAATTGATGCACAAGTGCAGGTGCTTTGGCAGTGTGGTAAATTCTACCATGCAGAAATGCAGAACAAGCTATCGCAAGTGCCTCAAAACGATCTGGTGAAGCTTTTTGAATTCCTGAAAGAGATGGACCTGGCCTATGCCGTGGCCGATGTGGTGATTAGCAGAGCAGGAGCTCTCTCAGTATCGGAGTTGAGTATTGCAGGTAAGCCCACCATTTTCGTGCCTTCGCCCAATGTGGCAGAAGACCATCAAACCAAGAATGCCCAGGCCATGGTAGAAAACAAGGCTGCGGTATTGGTAAAAGACGTTGAGGCAAGAGAGGTGCTCATTGATAGAGCCATCGAACTGCTGAAAGATGAACAGAAAAAAGCTCAGCTGAGCAAGAATATAAAGGCTATGGCCAAGCCCAATGCGGCCAATGAAATTGTAGATGAAATAGTGAAACTCATCGCATGAAGTTAGAAAAGATACATAGCGTCTATTTTGTCGGTATCGGTGGTATTGGCATGAGTGCTTTGGCCCGTTGGTTCAAGCACAACGGAAAGCGTGTGTCTGGCTACGATCGCACCTCAACGGAGTTGACCACCAGGTTAATTCAGGAAGGAATCGAGATTCACTTTGATGATAATATTGACCTGATCGATGCAGAGGTAAAGGCAAACCCCGAAGGTAGCTTGATTATCTACACTCCGGCTATACCCAAAGATCATTCAGAATTAAACTGGCTTAAGGATAACGGATTTGAAGTGCTCAAGAGATCACAGGTGCTGGGAATCATTACCCAAAACATGCGCAGTGTGGCAGTGGCCGGAACCCACGGCAAAACCACTACTTCATCGATGGTTGTGCACCTGTTAAAAGAGTCAGGGTTCGATGTGGCCGGTTTTCTTGGAGGAATAAGTGCCAACTACGATACCAATATGATCCTCAACGAAACCAGTGAGGCCATTGCTGTGATTGAGGCCGATGAGTTCGATAGATCATTCCTCACTTTACATCCCGAATGGGCTGTAGTGACTTCGGCCGATGCTGATCACCTGGATATTTATGGCCATAAGGATGCGTTGAAAGACTCGTTTAGGGACTTTATAAAAAGAATAAAGCAAGAAGGGAAACTCTTTGTGAAAAATGAGTTGGCCACAGAGCTTGTTTCAGGTCATGAGCTTAACCATGAAGGCTATGCGCTTTCAGAGGCTTCCATTACTGCCGAAAACATTCGCTTTGAAGAGGCCTCTTTTATTTTCGATTATAAGAATGGAGAGAAAACCATTGAAGGTATACGCCTCAATGTTCCCGGCTATCACAATGTGGAAAATATGCTTGCAGCCATATCTGTTAGCAGGCATTTAGGGGCTAAAGATGAATCCATTAAAAAAGCTGTAGAGAGCTATCGTGGAGTCAAACGCAGGTTTGAATTCATTATTAAGCGAGATGACCTGGTGTTCATAGACGACTATGCTCATCACCCTGTAGAGATTGCTGCTCTACTCAAATCGGTAAAAGACCTGTTTGCCGGCAAAAAGATTACGGTTGTTTTTCAGCCACATCTTTTCAGCCGTACCAGAGACTTCGCTCAAGAGTTTTCTGAGAGTTTGTCTTTGGCCGATGAAGTGATCTTGCTGGATATATACCCTGCCAGGGAACTTCCTATGGAAGGAGTGAATTCAGAGATGCTCATGGATGGTATTTCTGCCGAAAAGAAGATGGTATCAAGCAAAGAAAGCTTGATAGATCAGATAAAAGCCTGGCAACCTCAAGTGCTTTTAACTGTGGGGGCAGGTGATATAGATAAGTTAGTTCAACCCTTAAAACGTGCATTGTCATGAAAACAAAAGAGAATGTATTGAGAGTGCTGGGGATTATAGCCGGATGTGCCCTATTGGTTATTCTGGCCAGTTCGGTAGAGAAACGAGACTTTGGATATAGAGTAGAAGAAATAAATGTAGAGATAGAAAATGCCTTTGAGAACTTCTTTGTCGATGAAAGCGATGTAATGGAACTCATAATGCAAAACGAAAACGACTCCATTCTGGGAGACGGCTTTACTCCTGTAAGCTTAAAAGAAGTAGAGGAGCGAATTGAGTCACACAGTTTTGTAAAAGAGGCAGAGGTATACAGAGACCTAAAAGGCCATTTGGTAGTAAAGGCGAGGCAAAACAAACCTGTTGCCCGGCTAATGGGAACACAGGGCAAAAATGCCTACATCGCAGAAACGGGGGAGCTGTTGCCGGTATCTTCCAAATACACTGCTCGCGTACCTGTGATTACCGGACGCTACACCGAAAAACTTATGGCCATTAAGTCGGTGAAAGAAGAAGAGTATGCCCAAAAGATTTACACACTCATCAATTTCATTAACAACCACAAGTTCTGGTCTATGCAAATAGGTCAGATCGATATCAACAGCAAAGGATATGTGGTTATGTATCCCCAGGTGGGAGATCAACGACTGGAATTCGGCTATGCCGAAGACATAGAGAAGAAGTTCAAGAAGCTTGAGATTTTCTTCAAGCAAATAATGCCAACCAAAGGTTGGAACACTTACTCAAAGGTGAATGTAGAATATAAGGATCAGATAATTTGTGACTAACCAATGCCATGCAACACGACAAAATAGTAGTAGGACTCGACATCGGTACAACTAAGATTTGTGCCATAGTTGGAACCAAGAATGAATACGGAAAACTTGAGGTTCTGGGAATGGGTAAAGCCGTTTCAGACGGAGTGATCCGTGGAATAGTAACCAATATTGATAAAACCATTATTGCCATTGAAAAGGCGATTGCGGAGGCGAGTGAGCAATCGGGCATTGAAATCAATGTAGTCAATGTGGGAATAGCCGGTCAACACATTAAAAGCTCAATCCACCATGGAAGCATTACACGCGACCGGGTAGACGATGAAATTACCGTAGAAGATATCAATCGGCTCACCAACGACATTCACAAAATTGTAATGCCTCCCGGTTGCGAGATTATTCATGTTATGCCGCAAGACTACATTGTGGATTATGAAGATGGCATTAAAGATCCGGTAGGTATGTCTGGCGTAAAACTGGAAGCCGACTTCCATGTAATTACAGCACAGACCAATGCTATAAGAAATATAAACAAATGTGTTAAGCGGGCAGGGCTGGAAATCGAAAATCTCATTTTAGAGCCGTTGGCCTCCAGCATGTCGGTGTTGAGCGATGAAGAAAAAGAAGCAGGTGTTTGTTTGGTCGATATAGGAGGTGGTACTACGGATATTGCCATTTTCCATGATAGCATAATTCGCCATACCGCGGTCATTCCTTTCGGTGGCAACATTATTACAACCGACATTAAGGAGGGGCTCAAGGTAATGCAAAACCAGGCTGAGTTGTTAAAGACCAAGTTTGGCAAGGCCATAGCCGAAGAAGCCAATCCAAATGAAATTGTCTCGATTCCGGGCCTTAGAAACAGGCCTCCAAAAGAAATTTCTATTCGAAATCTGGCCCATATTATAGAAGCCAGAATGGAGGAAATAATTGAGTTGGTGCACGCAGAAATAATTACTTCGGGTTATGCCAATAAGTTGGCCGGAGGTATTGTGATAACCGGTGGCGGATCGCAACTGGCTTATGTGCAGCAACTGTTTGAATACATGACGGGCATGGATGCAAGAATTGGTTACCCCAACGAGCATTTGGGTAAATCTAAGATCGAAGCCATTAAGAGCCCAATGTATGCCACCACAGTTGGTTTGGTACTTTCAGGGTTCCGTGCCATAGATGAGCGCGAAAACCGCTACAATGAAAACAGAAACCATAGTGGAGTGAAAAAGGAAGTCAGAGGGCAAAAGAAAGGAGCAGAGTTTTTTAGCAAGCTTATTGACAAAACCAAAGGCCTTTTGATGGACGACTTTCATGATAAAGGGGAGTACTAGCTTAGAGCTAGGAGCATGAAGCGGGAAGCAAACGGCTTCCTGGAAACTTGAAATTAAATCACACACAAAATGAGCTTTAGGTTTGAACGGATGAAAATTTGGATTGAAGCAATGGACTTGGGTGAAGAGATTAATGCTCTTTCATACAAATTTCCGGATAGGGAGAAGTTCAATCTTTCCAGTCAGATTACGAGAGCGATTGATTCTGTTGCCTTGAATATTTCAGAAGGATCAATTGGTCAGTCAGACTCAGAGTTCAGAAGGTTTTTAGGTTACTCTGTGAGATCAATCGCAGAGGTTGTGACTTGCCTTTACAAAGCGAGGAACAGGAATTATTTAGGGGAAGAAGAATTTAAAGTCAATTATGAGCGATGCTTCAACCTCTTAAATATGATAGTAGCATTTAGGAAAAAAATGAAATAACCGCTGTGGGCTCCAAGCTTCAAGCTTCTCGCTCCCAGCTCAAAATAAAACGACATGGCAGACTCATATATGTTTGAACTTCCAAAGCACCACAAATCAATCATAAAGGTGATTGGTGTTGGTGGTGGCGGTAGTAACGCAGTAAACCACATGTATAATCAAGGCATTAAGGATGTGGAATTTGTAGTATGTAATACCGATGCCCAGGCACTTAAAAGCAGCCCTGTACCCAACAGGCTTCAGCTTGGTGTTGGGCTCACCGAAGGGCTTGGGGCTGGCGCCAATCCTGATATTGGTAAAAATGCCGCTATTGAAAGCAAGGAAGAAATTCGCACCATGCTTTCGGACGATACCAAAATGGTATTTATAACGGCCGGAATGGGCGGTGGCACTGGTACAGGAGCTGCTCCTGTAATTGCCAAAATTGCCAGAGACATGGATCTGCTCACAGTAGGTATAGTTACAGCTCCATTTAGCTTTGAAGGCAAAAAGAAAATGGAAGCGGCCAATAAAGGTATTGCTGAGCTCAAAGAGAACTGCGATACAGTTTTGGTAATACTTAACGATAAACTTCGTGAAGTGCACGGTAACCTGCCCATCAGCAAAGCCTTTGGAGAGGCCGATAATGTGTTGACTACAGCAGCCAAAGGTATTGCAGAAATTATTACCGTACCGGGCTATGTCAATGTAGACTTCATGGATGTTCAAACCGTAATGAAAGGTGCCGGAGCAGCCG
The DNA here is from genome assembly GCF_002296035.1 of Roseivirga sp. UBA838. NCBI lineage: Bacteria > Pseudomonadati > Bacteroidota > Cytophagia > Cytophagales > Roseivirgaceae > Roseivirga > Roseivirga sp. UBA838. The sequence continues at coordinate 2,915 of NZ_DBHC01000029.1, read as the reverse complement.
TAATGGGCTCTGCTACAGCCGATGGAGAAGGCAGAGCATTGCGCGCAGCCGAAATGGCCATATCTTCTCCATTGCTAAACAGCAAAGACATTCATGGAGCAACCAAAATTCTCCTTTCCATTATTTCCGGAGAAGAGGCAGAGTTGCAAATGGACGAACTTACTGAAATCACAGAATACATTCAGGAAAAAGCTGGCGATGATGCAGAGGTTATCTTCGGGCATGGCATTGATCCTAATCATGGCCAAAACATCAGCGTAACAGTTATTGCTACAGGTTTTGAGGCTCCGGAACTGAAGACTCAAATGAGCGAATCGAGAAAAAAAGTTATCGATCTGGAGAGCAATCGAGAGATCGATTTGAGAGATGAAGACTCTCTTTCACCTAAGCACTCGCAAACTTCCCTTTTCGATCGTTCGGCTGAAGCTCCAAAGGCGGAGCCCCAACCTGAAGCTACCGGCAAGTCGCAAGACGATGACGATGATGAAGACGCCAATCCTTCGGGCTACTCCTTCCTGGCCAGACTTGCCAGAAAGTACGAGATAGAAGAATACCCTTCAGCTCCCTATGAGGAAGAAAATGAGGCACGAAACAGGTCGTTAGATAATGATTTCTACGAAGAGCGAAACAAAAACTTTTTGGAAATGAAGCGTGCTAAACTTATGGAGCAGGCTCGTTTGCGAGAAGAACGACTAAGAGGCTCTTCTAATCATGGAATGAACAACGATGACTTTAAAGAGCGTTTGGAAATACCCGCATACCAGCGAAGACAAGTTCGGTTGAGTGAAAACTCACCGTCATCTGAGCGTAATATTTCGAGATATAATCTCAATGATGATGACGAAATCATGGGAGACAATAAGTTTCTGCATGACAACGTGGACTAAAACCAATTTTTAACTTAATCAACGGTTAAAAGTTGAGACATGTGAATAAGACAGCCTACTGCCATGGGCTGTCTTTTTTTATTCCCGTCACCTTCAATTTGCTTTAGTTTTTTTAAGAAGAAGGCTCAAACGAACCTGTCAGTTGATAAATGGGTTCAGCGGCATGAAAAACGAATTAGAATGTCACCAACTTCTCAGCATGCTGGTGCAAAAGGGTGTTGTATAAGTCGTTGGTGATTCTGGTGCCATCCCAGTGCTTTTCTATTCCGGCCAGCTTAGGTTTAATGGCCAAAACGTGCATACCCAGGTAGTTGAAAATGTCAGTAAGGTGTGCCATAGCCAATACACCCCCCTGAACTCCGGAAGAAACACCTATTAAAGCTCCTTTCTTATCACGAATGCCCTCTGGGTATTTTAGTCCGTCAATAAAAGCCTTTAATACACCCGGGAAAGAACCATTATACTCTGGCACCACAAATACAATTTTATCAGAGGCCTGGACTCGCTCCCTAATAGCGTTGAACTTGCTGTTTTTACCATTGTTGTCATAAAGCGCAGTGCCTACAAAGTCGCCCGGTAGTTCGGCTAAATCTACTATTTGAGTGGGGCCGCTAAACTTGCTCTTCAGTATATCTTGGTAGTAATGAGCTACTTTGCCGCTCATTGAGTTTTTTCTGTTTGTTCCTACTACTATGGTGATCATGTTAAAGGCTTTGCAGCGCAAACTTAAAGTCATTCATCAAAAATGCCGACCTCTGTTTGCATTATTTCAAAGTATGTATGTACAGCAAATTGATATTTTATATAAAAGGTTCAATGGACAGTGTATTGATTGGCAACGGCTCGATGGAATTTTAGGAATTGTACCAGCCAATTGAAAATATCCGTTTAATTTCGACCCGGACAATCCTTCTTGTCTTTCACTGTAAATCATTAGCTATGACCTATTCAGAAAAAGTAAGGGAAACCACCACATATATACAATCCAAGACAAAAGTGAGGCCTCAGTTTGGGATTATTCTGGGTACGGGATTGGGTGCTTTGGTCAACGAAATATCAATTGTTGATGAAATTTCTTACGATAGTATTCCTCATTTTCCGGTGTCTACGGTAGAAAGCCATCAGGGTAAACTGATTTTTGGTGAGCTGGCCGGAAAAAGTGTAGTGGCTATGCAGGGGCGTTTTCATTACTACGAAGGGTACAATATGAAAGAGGTTACTTTTCCTGTTCGGGTAATGAAGATGCTGGGTATAGAGAAGCTCTTCATTTCTAATGCAGCCGGGGGTGTGAACCTGAACTTTCAGGTAGCAGATTTAATGATTATCGAAGATCACATCGATCTGACCAAAGAAAATCCACTTACCGGGCCTAACCTCGATGAATTTGGAGGGCGCTTTCCGGATATGAGCGAACCTTATGAACGAAAGATGATTGACGAAGCTATGGAGATAGCCCGTGCAAATGGTATCCGTTGTCATGAGGGTGTTTATGCAGGGGTGAGTGGACCTAACCTGGAGACACGAGCTGAATACAGGTTCATTGCCCGTATTGGAGGCGATGCAGTGGGTATGTCTACCATTCCGGAAGTCATTGTGGCCCGACATATGGATTTGCCTGTTTTTGCCATATCGGCTATCACCGATCGCTGCGACCCTGACCATCTGGAAAAAGTAGAGATTTCGAAAATACTGGCTGCGGCAGCACAAGCCGAGAAGGGAATGACCAAGATTATTAGGGAGCTGATCAGAAGACAGTGATTGATTGAACAAGAAGCAAAGCTTCCCGTGTTCCGTCTCAACGTCCTTTGAATATTTCACTATACTGGTTCTTTCAGATATCTCTACACAGTAAGAGTATTCGTTTTCAAGGTTAAATTGAGGTACTGTTTTATTTTCATTGAACATTTTATTTAATCTGAGTTCGATGTACGAAAAGAGCGTCATGCCGGAAAAACAGGCTTTAAACTCTCAAAAAGTGCTGTTTTATCCGGTATCTCCAGAGCCTAAATGAGATTGCGGATATTTTCC
>NZ_DBHC01000053.1:0-110218 GCF_002296035.1 Roseivirga sp. UBA838 | reverse complement strand
TCTGGTTTTTGATTCCTATCTTCCCACTATAAGCAGTCGGTCCTCACATTAATGCTTACTCGCTCCTTAGTCCTTCCGTAGGGCTGGTGGTCATAACTTTACGAACCTGGGAAGAGATAGTCAGTGCAACCATTAGAATTACTACAGCCAGAGCCAGAGAAAAGGGTAACCAGGTGATGGGTACGTGAACAGCATATACAGAATCGAAAAGCATGGTTAACAAGTAGTAGCTAATGGGAATGCCTAAAATCAGGGCAATTATCAGAAACACAGCAAACTGCTTGTTTATCACATAGACAAGGTTTTTGAGGCGTGCTCCCAGGGCTTTTCTAATACTGAATTCTCTTACTCTACTGGCAACATTGAGAGAAACCAGCCCATAGAGGCCCAGGCAGGAGAGCAGTATACAGATAGTGGCCACATACTGCATCAGGCGGCTATGCCCTTCAATATTTCTAAAATACCAGTCGAGTGAACTGGCCTGGTAATATCCGTCAAAGGGCTTGTCCGGAAAAAGTTTGGCCCAGGTTTTTTCCAGGTCTTCATAAGCACTGGTCAGGGAACCTTCATTCACCTTCATGGAAAAATAACGATACTGTTCTTCTTTGGCCAGCATAATAATCATTGGCTTTATGGGGTCATAAAAAGACCATTGATGAAAATCTTCAACTACTCCGGCCACCCGATAGGTAAGGCTATCTATTCTAAAGCTTTCACCCAAAGCCTTTTCCGGATTTAGCAAGCGCGCCATTTTCTGGTTCACCAATACATTCTGATAGTCGTTTTCGCGTTGAGCATCAAAGTTTCTTCCTTCCAAAAGTTTTAGTCCCAGGGTTTCTAAATAGTTGTGGTCTACGATTAGGCAGGGGATGTCGTACTTTTGATCAATCACCTGGACTATCTTGTTGGAAGTAGATCGGTTGAGGTGCCCCATTGAGGCAGAAACAGACTCTACTCTGGGGTTTTGCTGCAAGGCATTGGTGAGTTGTTTTACTTGTGTGGCATCGCCCACAAAGGCCGAAATTACCCGGCTTTGATCATAGCCCCAATCCCGGTCTTTTTGGAATGCTGTGTTTTGGGTAAAGAGTATTCCACCCACCACGGCAATCAGGGCAAGAATGTATTGAAAGGTGAGGAAGATTTTGGTGAGTATATTTTTGCCACCAAACTTAAGGCTACCCCTGAAAATATTTACTGCGTTGAACCGCGAAATATAAAGGGCCGGATAGGCACCGGAGAGCAAACCTGTGCTCACCACCAGTACCAGCAGAAATATCCAAAGTTCGGGTTGGTTGGTGTGAAAATCGAGTCCCACATCGAACAGGCGATCGAACCCCGGAATGAGCAAGGTAATGGCCAAAATGAACCCAAAGACCAGAGCCAATAGTGTGAGTACTATGTTTTCTACCAAAAACTGAAAAACCAATGCCTTGCGTGTGCCACCCATTACCTTTCTAACCCCAATTTCTTTGAGCCTTTTTGTTGCGGAAACAATGGCAATGTTTATGTAATTGAATACAGCCAAAACCAAAACAAAGGCACCAATTACCGATAAGACTATTCGAGCTACTGAATCACCCTCACCGGTCATCACACTGCTCATGTCTTCTGCCTGAACAAACAAGTCGGTCCATGGAACAAAAGAGAACGCAGTGGCGGGCCAGTCTTTTTGCACGGCATTCTGAGTTTTAATATGCTGTTGAACCGAACGCTCTACCTGCGCCACGGACTGAGGGTCGCTTGTTCTTATGTATACAGCATCGAGAAATCGGCTCCAATCGCTTAGGCTGTAGTCTGGGTCTATTACTTCCAGCTGGCCAAAGTTGACCAATACTTCAAAATTCAGGCTGCTTCTTCTGGGAAACTCCTGAGCTACGCCTGCTACTTCAAATGAAAACTTTCTTCCTTCAAAGTCAAAAGTCATCGACTTACCCAAGGCATTTTCTTCGCCAAAATATTTAACAGCAGCGTTATGGCTGAGAATGATTTGATTAGGTGTTTCTAAAGCTTCTTTTTGGCCGTAAGCCAGAGGAAAAGTGAACAATTCCAGAAATTCCGGGTCTACAAATGAGAAAGATTGGTTGAATACGTTTGGCCCCGATTTAAGTATGCCACTTCTTCTTTCAACACGAACCACCTGACTAATTTGAGGGAAATCGTTTTGAAGAATGGCTGCATAAGGAGCCGGAACAATACCGTGATGCCCTACCTCTCCATTTCGGTTGAGATAGGAAGTAGCCAGGTATATTTCTTTTTTATTTTCATGAAACTGATCGATACTAAGATCCAGGTCTATGAAAGCATAGACCATGATGGCTACTCCGAGAGCTGTAGCCAGACCAAAAATATTGATGAATGAAGAAAGCGGGCTACGCTGTATAGCACGAAGTGTTGTTTTGAGATATGACCTGATCATGGAGCCTGAGTTTTTGATGGTATGAACGACAGATGCAACCATGCGCTTTAGGGTTGCACACTAGCCATCAGGCAACTGATCTACTATTTTGGTTACTCAACGGCTTTTAACGGCAATTGAACGTAAGCCGGGCAGCGTGCCAAAGCTATTGAGTACTTTTAGTCCAATAGGCTTTGCTGGAATTTTAATCATCGATATCTTTTATGAAATGTTCGAAATACCAACATTTCTTAATTTAAAAAATGATTAACTAGCGCACTTTTTAAGAAAATTTGAAAAGAACAGAAGACGATAAGATCAATGTCCTTCTTATTTCGGAAGGAACCTATCCGTTTTACGGAGGAGGTATTTCTACATGGAGTCACATGTTGTGCGATAGGGTTTCTAACGTCCACTTTAATTTATACTCCATCAATGCCGGCTACATACCTAAGCCCATTTTTGAGCTAAGTCCTTCAGTAAAAGAGGTAATACAGGTACCTCTTTGGGCTCCCGATGAGCCGCAGGATTATGTGAGCTATAAGCGAGACTACTATAAGGTAGTGAGCAAAAAAGAAGAGACCACCAGCGAAGTAGTGCAAGAGCGGTTTATTCCCATTTTTGAGAAGTTCTTGCAAATGGTGTATGAGGGGTCTACTGACATGAAAGTGTTGGATGTGGTGTTCTATGAATTGTGGCTTTACTTTCAAGACTACGACTACAAACGCACCATGCAAGACCAGGCCGTTTGGGAAGCTTTTAAGTATGAAGCCACGCGCAAGACAGAAGAAGATGGCAGTTATGTGGCCTCTTTGTTCGATATTACCGTTGGGCTGCGTTGGCTCTATCGTTTTCTCATTCCGTTTTCTATTCCTATCAAGAAAATGGATTTGTGCCATATTACACTCTCGGGTTTTCCGCTCATTCCTGCACTGGTATTAAAATATAGATACGGTACACCGTTGATGATTACCGAACATGGGGTATACGTAAGGGAAAGATTGCTTTACATTAACCGGTCAGACTACAGTTACTTCATTAAGGATTTTCTGATCAGGCTTACAGAAACCATAACAAGGCTCTCCTACTATAAGGCCGATAAAATTCTATCGGTAAACAAGTTTAACATTACCTGGGAGCTCATGTATGGCGCCAGCGAAGATAAAATTGAAATTACTTACAACGGGGTAGACCATGAGAAATTTGCTCCCCGCCAAAAACCTGAGCACTTAAGGGGGATACCTACCGTGGTGGCTGCCGCACGAATTTTTGAATTGAAGGATGTGCTCACCATGATTCGCTCATGCGATGTGGTTCGGAAGAAGATACCCAATGTGAGATACCTGGTGTATGGCGATAAGAATGCGGTGCCGGAATATACCGAGCAATGCGAAAACCTAATTAAGCAATTAAAGCTGGAGAACAACTTCTTCTTAATGGGGTATCATAGTGAGCCCCACCTCATATTTAGTGAGGGAGATATATCCATTCTCACCTCTATTTCAGAAGGATTTCCTTTCACGGTAATTGAATCTATGAGCTGTGGGGTGCCGGTGGTGGCAACCGATGTGGGTGGAGTAGCCGAAGCAATAGATGAGGGTTCGGGCTTTGTGTGTAAACCCAGGGACCCTGAAGCCATTGGTAAAAGGGTAATTCAGTTATTGGAAGATGAAGAACTTAGAAAGACCATGAGTGTACACGCCCGAAAGCGGGTTATGGAAAACTTTACGCTCGATATTTTTATAGAATCTTATGAGCGTATTTATGAGGAGGTTTACCAGAAACAACAACCAAAGAAGCAGAAGATAAAGAAGGAGTTGAGCTTATGACACATACGCAGAAAATAGAGCAATTGGGATATGATGTTTATGATAAACTGGGCAAGCCGGTCAATGTGAATGTGGTGCGTGCCATGCTAGAATCTATGAGCATTAGAGCCATAGATGCTAAGCAAGACTATGGCATAGACGACCTTCAGGAATTGGCTCAACTGGTTTATGATCAGATAACCAATCCTCGTTTTCTGGAAGAAAACCCTAGCCAGCTGCCTGTAAATGAACAGTTCAGAGCAGACTTTACCTCTGCGACAGACTACCTGAAAATAAAAACCAGGTACTTCTTTTATTACTATCCGCTCGGTTTGTTTCATGGTGTTCCTGTGTTTTTGCAAATAGCTACCATCATCGTATTCGGGTATTCTATGTGGACCTACGTAGGTTTTAACCAGTTGCAATCTACGGCTGTGGTGTTGGGAGTAATTTTCGGACTGATCGGCACAGGAGGTTTTGTGCAGGTAATAGGTAGGCAGGTTTCTCACTATTGGTTTAGCAAAGACTTTCATATGGCGCGAAAGAGCACCATTATGGTTATTCGCGATGGGTTACTTTTTATGGGGGTGCTCTGCGTTTTGGCATTGGTGCTTAATTTCTTTGCCAATTTTTATCCGTATAAATTTTTGTGGTTGGTGTATGCCTATGCCTACTCCATTGGGTTGTTGTTATTGCTTTCGGCAGTGTTTCACCCCCTCAAAGAGCGGTGGTTCATTACGGTGGCATTTATTTTGGCAGCAGGGCTTTCTTTGGTACTACACCTGTACACCAGCCTGGAAACCTATTATACGCATTGGATAGGCATCTGGACGGCCATAGCCCTTATGGTACTTTACCTCAACTGGTTTTTTAAACGAAAAGTGAGTAGAACCAAAGTGTTCAACCGGGCCACCAGCAAAACGGCTGTAATGGTTTACCGCAACTATCGCTACTTCTTTTACGGGTTTGTTTTCTTCATTTTCATTTTTACCGATCGTTTTTTGGCGTGGTCCACATCAGACGATGGAGCTTTGCCATACATTCTCTACTATGAAAAAGATTATGAAATAGGCATGGACATAGCCATTCTCATTTTCTTTCTTTTGGTGGGGGTGCTGGAGTTTGGTATTGCTTCGTTTAGCACAATCAGCGACCTGCTACAGAAACAGATTCCTTATAATCAGGCCAAGGTGTTTAACAGACGATCGCTCAAAATGTACTGGGAACATGTGCTCATATTGCTCATTGTTGGAGCGGTTATGACCTTTTTGCTTTACCTCATTATCTGGGAAAGGCTGGGCTATCAGCGGGCGTTCGATCAGGTATTGAATACGGTGAGTATTAAAGTAAGTATTATTGGAGGGCTGGGCTATATTCTTGTGGCTTGGGGTATGCTCAATTCACTTTATTTATTTACGCTCAACAAACCAACACAGCCGCTCAATGCGCTGCTTTTAGGGTTGTTGGTCAATGTATTGGTGGGGCTGGCGGCAAGCCGTCTTATCTCTTATGAATACAGTGTGGTAGGCATGTTTGCCGGTTCGGCCGTATATATGCTCATGACACTGCGAACAACGTTACAATTTTTCCGAAATCTCGACTATTACTACTATGCCGCGTATTAAAAAAATGGCCTCATTTCTGGCTCTGTTTTCTTTTACGAGCCTCTTTTGCCAGGAGCCACCAAAAGCTTCAGTATTGGTGTGCTATGGCGATATCAATGCCGATAGAATCAGAAATTTTAAATATGTAATTCTGGAGTCGGAACAATACAACCCCTTCGATATACGCCTAATGAAAGAAACCAACGAGCTGGTGTTGGGTTACATTAGTGTGGGAGAGGTGAGCACGGCCCGATATTATTTTCCGGAGCTAAAAGACCGAACCCTGGGCAAAAATAGTTTATGGGACAGCTATTATCTGGATTTGGCCGATCCGGTGACCCAAAATGCGCTTATGGGCCTGGTCGACCGGATAAAGCAAAAGGGTTTTGATGGCCTTTTTCTGGATACGGTTGATGCTTATGGCCCCTGGGGGCCACATCCGGAGAAAGTAGGGGCTTATGTAGAGTTCATTAGTCGTGTCAAGGAGAAATACCCCGATTTTCATTTAATGCAAAACTCAGGGGTTTCCATCACCCCCCGAACCAAAGACTTTATTAACTCGGTTGCTCTGGAATCGGTAATTACCGACTATAACTTTGAAAAATCGGATTATCGTATGCGCAGGCTAAGCGAATACAATGAGCGTGTGGCCGGGCTTAAGAATGTAGAAGAAAAATATAACCTGCCCATTGTGCTTATTGAATATGCCAATACAAAGAGCATGTTCAATCGGGTGAGAAACCAGGCCACGGCATTGGGTTGGGATTATTTTATTGGAAACATAGGTTTAGAAGAATTGCCAAGGTTTAAATGAACATACCCTACATAGATACCATCTTTCTCGGCATAGTCAGGCTGCTGCTGTGGGTGTTCTTCCTGTATTTGCTCAAACGCTTGTTCATTAAAGACAAGCCATCGCAAAACCAGGTGAAGACCATGGGTAACTATTGGGCAGTTTTCGGAAGTGTGGTTTTGGTGCTTATCTATGTGCTTGTGCAGGTAAACAGCTACGACCTGCTGACCATCATTGCCTTTATGATTTTCTTCTTTGGCTTTCGGCTGATTGGCGTAAAACAACTCAAGCTGAAAAATAACCTTTGGCTTAGGAGGCGAAAGGCCATACTTATCAATGTAATTGAGAACATTGAAGATAAGGAGCCGATTATTGATGTACGAAAGGCCAAAGCCAATAAACGCTTTTCGGTAAAAGCAGGCTTTTATTTTGCCACACTGGCTTGCTTTACGGCCATGATGGTTCGCTTCTACCTGATGCAGTTTGATAACTATCAGCTTTCGGCCGCCTGGTTTCAGGAGCTCAAAATTCTGGACGGACTCAGTGATCAGCGTTGGTTCAACAACGAGATGGTTATGACAGGCCAGTATGCTTTAATGAGCTTCTATGGCCTTATTACCGGTATAAGTGCCGAAATGGCTCTTGAGTCCTTTGGTCTTTTCCAAATATTCATTTTATGCTTCGTTATTTTTTGGTTTATCGATGCCATGACCAACAGCTTGGTTACCATTCCGCTTTTAGGTACCCTGGCTTTTGCTCTATTCTTTAACCTGGTACCCATCAACCTCACACAAATAACCCACAGCAAGTCCACCTTTATGGCCATGACTTTCTTTTTGCCGGCCTTAATATTTATTCGGAAGCCCTGGGTGCTTTATAAGAATAAACGAAGTAATTATTTCTGGCAAATGCTGGTTATTTTCTGTGCCATTGCGCTTATAGACCTGTTTACATTACTTATTCTTTTGCCTCCCTACTTCATGGTGGTAATACCATTTATTCGAAGAGGATACTGGAAATTCTTTATGCAATCTTTTTGGGCTTATTTGGGAGCCTACGTCTTCATACTAGGCTCTTTTGCCCTTTCGGCTTATAATAATGATACAGATTTCTTTCTTTTTCTTCGATCCAATCTTCTTTCAGTTAGTTCTACCACCACTACCGGCAACATGATACTGTCTTACGATACCCTCATCTGGATATTCCAGGGCATATCCTTAGTGGGGGGTGTGGTCATGTTCTTTCTCTATCGCGACCATGAACGCAAGTGGGCCAGCCCGCTCGCCTTCATTATTTATGTAAATGTAATGATACTCTACAGCACCATGGGCTTTGAGTATTTCGATAGAGACCTGTTCAATGAAATATTGCCGGTGTTAGTAGCATGCGCGCTCAGCCTTGTTTTCTACATCATTTACTACTATTTCAACACTCGTTTAACTCGTGTAGAAATCCCCGACAAGGTTTCGGTGCCACTGATTTTTGCCTTGTTTTTAGTAACAGCCTATTACAGCCAGCCTGAGCTGGTGAACCGTACCTCTAAAACCAACTCACTGAGTAAAACCATACTAGAGGCCTATCAGAATATTAAGGCCAGTTTTATACCTTACGGGTATGCCGTGGTAAATGCAAGCAATATGCTGCCCATGAGTAGAGACTCTCATATATTCATAGGCTACGATGATTTTCTCAATGCTTACCCCGAGCGAGACTCTGTTTATTTTGAGTACAAAGACGACAAGGAATTTCTGCGGCTCAACACAGAGTACATTTTGCCGAATAGCGTGCTCGTTTTTATTTATCATAATGTATCGGATGAGTTTAGGCGTAAGGTGCGCATTGAAGAGGAGGTACAAGACGATGTAGTGCGATTGGTCAATGACCTAAGATTACGAGGAAGACCTATACGTCTCTTCTATGAAAAGGATAATTTAAGGGTCTATGAAATTGTGAATAAACCCAAAGAAGCAAGAATTAAAGAGTTGTTGTGAGTAAGAAGGCTTTCACCGGTTGTGTAGTTAAATGGCTTTTACTAGTACTTGTAGTGCTTGTTCAGGCTTGTTCTGACGATGAAAAGAACGAGCCCAGAAAGAAAGTACAGGTAGTGGATAATCAGCCCATTGTGCTGTACCTGATTGACTCTACCCATGAGATGAGCCGGCCCTATGCCAAAGAACTGGCCAAAGTTTTCGATTACAATAAAATACCCTACGCCACTCAGGAGCTACCTGATTATGCAGACGACCCCTACATAGATCCTTCCGTTAGGGTGGTTTATATAAATACCACTCAAAACCTGGATGATCTGGGCAGAGAAATATTGGTGGAGTTTGTGGCCATGGGGGGAACATTGGTGTTTCCAAGCCTCAATGAAGACCCCAATGGTGGTTTCCTTTCGGGTATAGATGTGGGAGCCGACTTTATGTATGATCTGGAGTCGCAAGGGATTCACTTTGTAAAGAACATGGTGCCCGGTATGGAAGGAAAGTCTATTTATCCTCAGAAGAAAAATATTGGGCTCAAGCGCGAAAGTTTTAAAGACTCCATCAATGTGCTAGCCACTGCCGCTACGGATCCTACCCAGCCGCTCATTTTTGAACATTATATAGGTGCCGGCAAAGTGGTGCATTTCAATACCAATATGGTTTTTGAAAAGCCCGACAGGGGTCTGCTCTTTGCTCCGGCACTAAAAGGCCTGCAGGGAGTGCCATATCCTATTGTGAGTGTAGGAGCTATTTTCATAGACGATTTCCCCAGCCCACTCTACGACTATAAGGCCGAGCCAATAGCCAGCGAATTGGATATTACCCAGGCCGAGTATGTAATGGATGTATGGTGGCCCGATATGCTCAAAGTAGCCGAACAGTTCAATATCGATTATTCGGCCTATCCCTGTTTTAACTACGACCGAATAAAACAACCGCCATTTATTTTCAGAGAATGGGATACGCACCGTTCCATACGCGATGGCAAAGAGGTTATTAGTGCTAACTGGATGACCAAACAGGTGATCAAACACAAGTTTGAAATGGCCTTTCATGGCTATAACCACGAGTCGTTGGTAGATACCATTTGGAGAAACCCGGAATATATGGAAGGGGCACTTATTGCGGCCCGGAAAAAATGGAGAGTGAACGGCTTTGGCCCCTTTCCGGTAACCTATGTGCCACCTTCGAACGATATCGATAGCATTGGACTGGTTCACCTGGCCAATGCTATGCCCGAAATTGAGTTTATGTGTTCTATTTACGAGGGCGATTTCTACGAAGGAGGCGAAAGAGAATACGATGTAGACCCTCTTGAGCCGAGACTGTTCGATTTTCCGAGGGTTTCCAGCGGCTATGTGTTTAGCGATTTTAAAACCTACAGTTGGCAATCGCTATACCTTTTTACCGGCATCTGGTCGCATTTCATTCACCCTGATGATATTTACCAACTCCCCGTTGAGAGCAATACCAGTGCAGGAGATTATGCATACAGAAATGCCGAGCGATTGGGGTGGTATACCTCCAGCAACAACCGAAAGGGGATGCTCACACGTTGGGTAGAGTACCTGGAAGAGGTAACGGAGACTCACCCCTCTATGCGCTTTTTAGATGTGGCAACCGGTGCTACCATTACCCGCGATTGGCGCAACAGCAAGTATGAGTATATACCCAATGGAGATACCTATAACGTAAAAAAGGTCAGTGCTAACAAATGGAAGAAGAAGCACTTTTTTTGGAATGTATTCGTAGAAAAGACCAATCAACAACTGCTTCAGGAAGAACTACAACGCAAAGGTCTCAATTACACCAAAACGCCCGTTATGGGAGGATACATGCTTACGGTAGAAACGCCCGAAGCCGCCATTGCCTTTAGCGAAGGACTCCGATTTAAGAATACTCGTCAGTACTCCTTAGATGAAATATTTGCTGACATTAAAGATCAGTTCAAAGGCTACGAAGAAAAAAGAAAAACCATTGTGCAGGAGGTAGACGAAGGGGAGTATGTGGAGGAAATTGAGCTTCCGGTTACCGTAGAAGACTCGGTGCAATATTTCGTGGAAAACGAAAATCTGGATGCCGCCACCAACATCTTGTTGCGTCAGCTCAAGGAGAGTACTCAACCCGATACGGCTATTTTTAGCCAGTATGCACTGTATTTGGCTTATAACGAAAAGCCTCAGGAGGTATGGGGCTTTCTGGAAAATACCTACAAAGAGTCGCCCAAAACAGCTATGGTTTACCTCAATCATTACCTGGCTACAGAAGCCTACCCCAACGAAGAGCTCAACGAACTATGGCTGAGAAGAAAAATTGAGCGCGACCCTACCAATATGGAGCTCATAAAAGAATACATGCAGTATTTCTATACCGACCAATACAAAGAGCAGGTAAAAGAAATGCTGGTAAATGCTCAAGAGGGCAATAGTGCGGAAGAGGCCTATGCTCTTTATGTACGTTATCTGATTGACTGGGAACCCGAAGAGCTCCATAGAGAACTGGTGAACAAAAGCCCCGAGAGATACCCAAAACTCTTGCCCATGGCCACTTCTATAGCCTATGCATTTTCAGACAATGGCATGTTGCAAGATGCCCTTTTGTGGACCGAATACAGCAATGAGATAAGCATGCTTACCCAATTGCAGTGGTGGGCCGACCTGGAAGCCTTTAATAAGATGGAGACGGTATACCTCCGATACATTAAGAACAACCCCAATGATGAAGAGGTGAAGAGCTTTGTGGCCAATACATGGTTTGATATTGGGGAGTTCGAAAGAGCCGGTTTAGTGGCTAAATCCATGAACAACCCGTTGAAAAAAGACAGCTTAAGAGAGCGCATAAACCCCGAAGCACAATACTTTGAGAGTGATGTTCAAAAATTCATGATTCTCAATACGCCCGGTGTATTCTACCCCGATACATTGCAAAACTTACTTATGCGTCTGAGGTATAACGAACATGCTTCAGTAGAATATACGACCGACTTTGTGGAGGATAACTTCAATCAGTCGGTGTGGAACAATATGGTTACCCTCCATATGAAAACACGCAAGCTCAACCAGCACAGCCTTTCGGTTACCTATAGTGATGTTTCAGACCTGGTCATTAATACATTCGATGCCAACAACGTGGCGCATCAATTGTATGGTTTGCGATACCGCTACCAAACCAGAGAGAATACAGATAAGCCCATTTTCTATGCCTTGGCCGGTTTAGAGAAAGACGATTTGTCTAACACCTTCTTTTCACTGGGGGCAGGAATATCACAGGCCAACGAAAAGTCTTTTAAGTCCATTGGCTACACCTTTAGCCCGGTAAAAACGGGTCCGGCCATAAGTAGAGAAATTTATTGGGGCGAACTGGTTGGCTACTATGAAAGAGGTTACAATAAGGCCTGGCAAACCTCTCTGTCGCCCGTGCTTTCTCACTACACTACCGGAGTCTACGAAGGAGCCGTTACAGGACGCCTTTTCTATAATATTAAGCCCCTTAACAAGTCTCGGTTTTCACCATTTGCTGAGGCATTTGGTTCGGTATCTAATGGCATGCAAGAAGGTGGTAACCCCTTCTGGGTAGTAGAGCGAAGGTTCTATGGAGGAGGAGGTTTGGCCTGGAATTACGGTAGAGACCAAACCAGAAAGCCATACATGCGTGTGGAGGCAGGAGCCTTTTACGATACCTATACCGGAAACTTCCTTAGAATTACCGGCAATTTCGCCTTCCCTATAAAGAAATATACTTTCGTTACCGGGCAGTTTGAGTTTTACAACCAGGCCCTCTATTACTCCAATGGCTTTCAGTTAGGTATAAGGCACTTCTTTAGAAGAAGAAAACCATATTACGTGAAGCCAAGGGAATATGACGACTGGTACGATGAGTAATAAAGCCCTTTCCATACTCCTTGGCCCGTTTAAGTGCTAAGACAGAGATAAATCACTCGGTTTTTTTGGTAGCCTCAAACTTTCGGTTGCCTCCTTCAAAAGTTAGTGAAATCACTACACCTTCTTTGTTTCGAGTGAAAGAAATACGGAGCCCCTTCGTGTTCTTCAATTCATATTTGTCTCCGGCCACTTCAACCATTTCTGTTAGAGGCTGAGATTTGTCTGAGGGTTGAGCCATGAGTACATTTTCGTTATTTAAACTCACCGTAATGTCAAAGCCCCGGTCGGTACTGGAGATGTATTGTCCCACATAATCTTTTGCCGCCTTGTCCTGAGCCAAAAGCGTGGAGACTGAAAAAAGAATAAATGCGATAGATAGTGTTCGAATGGAGTTTTTCATAAGACCTTTTGGAACCTTAGATGTGTTTAGCTTCGGCAAGGTTACATACCTGAGACAGACCAGTGCACTATCCGCCAGGCTTACTATTCGCATTTGTTTTAATAAGGCAAAAACAGCAAATAAAGTCCCGTTAGTAAGTTGACGCCAATACAAACCCACCCGATGATTGTTTTTAGCTTTTTGTTGAAAGCTAGCAACAGAACAAACAAGAAGAATGTGAGGCCTCCAATAAAAGGAGGTGCAAAAAGCCACAACAGCCCACCAAGTCCGGAGTTTTCGGGTAGACTGGCACTTGAAGAGAGGGCAAAGGATGTAATGACCGAAAGTAGAATTCCCATTAGAAACTTCTCTGTTTTGTCATCCATAAATTTCTCCGCCTCAGCAGGAGCCTTTCTGTCTTGAATGACCATGGCAATAATCAGTACCACAAAGGAGAGCGCAACGGCTGCTATAAATATCAACATTGTATTACCAAGTTCTAAAAAAGAAATGAGGTAAGGGTGTATGCACAATAAAAACTAATATTCTAGTTATTTATTCAGTGAGGCTTTTTTGCCTATCTTATTAACAGTAATCATCCTCCTAAACGTAGTCCAATGCACATTAAAAAAATAATGAGCTCACTGCTCTTGTTTCTCCTAATTCTGGTTGTTTTTAATGCTTGTCAGAAAAATAAAAAAACTTCGTCTGACTATGACCGGATAGCCGATCAGCAATACAGTCAGGTAATAACCGCCTATACTTCAGGAAAAATATCGAGCCGATCGGTCATTACCCTTCAGTTAGCCGAAGATATATCTCCCGATCGCCAACAAAAACTGGCTCTTTCTTTTACTCCCTCACTCAAAGGAGAACTTCGTTGGATAACCCCTCGGGTAGTTGAGTTCAAACCATCTTCGCCTTTGCCAAACGGTAAGTCGTATGTAGGCAGACTATCACTGGAGGGGCTTGGTTTGGCCAAGGCAGAAGGGTTGAAGCCTTTCGAATTTCAGTTTGCTGTTATTGAGCAGGATTATGATCTAAACATTACCGGTCTGGTGAGCGATGAAGATGAACCCATGAGGCAGCAAATTATTCAAGGAGAGTTTACTACAGCCGATGTGGTTGACACTCTTAACCTGCAAAAGGCAGTAACTTTTGAACAAGAAGGAAATACTTTGCCGGTGCATTGGCAGTTCGACCGGACCATAGGCAAGAAGCACAGCTTCTATGTAACCTCTGTTCAGCGCAAAGAGCAAAGTTCAACGGTGCGATTTAAAGTAGATGGGTCGGTCATTGGAGCGAGGAGAGATCGTGAAGAAAACCTTGAGGTGCCTTCGCTCAATGATTTTTCGGTGATAAGTACACGCATGGAAAAAGGAGAAGACTCGCATATAGTCCTTCACTTTTCAGACCCGCTCAACGAAAGACAAGATCTTACAGGCCTCATAACTCTTGAGGACGACCCAAATCCCAAATTTGTGGTTTCAGGCAATTCAGTAAAGGTTTATCCTTCAACCGACTTGAATGGCGATAAGCTTGTGCAGGTATATGCGGGCATACGCAATCGGCTCGATTTCAAGATGGCCAAAGGGTACCAGCAGGCAGTAAACTTTAGCCAATTAAAACCACAGGTACGGCTAACCCGCCAGGGCTCTATTTTACCGGGAACCCAGGGACTGATTCTTCCTTTCGATGCCGTAAACCTAAGAGCAGTAGAGGTTACCGTCATAAAAATCAATGAGTCAAATGTGTTTCAGTTCTTGCAGGTGAATAATCTGGATGGTGATGAGCAATTGAGAAGAGTGGGTAAACCCATTGTACATCAGGTGATAATGCTCGATGAGTCTGGAGTCACCGACTTTAGTCGATGGAATCGGTTTACACTCGATTTAGCCAAGTACATGACTCCGGAAAAAGGAGGGATCTATCAGGTGCGCCTAAACATCAGAAAAGAATTTTCACTTTACAATTGCGGCCAAACTATAGAAGACCTAAACCTGGAAGGAAAAATACCCGAAGATAACTGGGCGACATACTCGGCCGAAAGAGGAGGAGAGTATGATAGCTACTATACCTACAGTTATGGAATGAATTATGACTGGCGGGAACGTGACAATCCTTGTCACGATACTTATTACGCCTCCAATGCCAGAATGGTGAAAACTAATTTACTGGCATCAGACCTCGGCCTTATGGCCAAGTTGGGAAACGACCGGAAACTTTCTGTGTTTGTTACCGACCTTAAAACCACTCAACCCCTAACTGGTGTAGAACTGAAGGTATACGACTATCAACAAGAATTATTAGAAGTATTGCGTACCGATGAGAAGGGCCGGGCAGCACTCCAAACCCAGCGAAAGCCGTTTTTGTTGGAGGCTGTTCGCGGTTTAGACAAAGGATACCTGAAATTGACTGACGGAACATCTCTTTCAGTGAGCAACTTCGATGTTGGAGGAGCACGGGTAGAAAGAGGGATTCAAGGATTTCTTTATGGCGAACGAGGCGTTTGGCGGCCCGGGGACCCCATTTACCTCAACTTTATTCTAGAAGATAAGACCCATCAACTTCCTGAAGACCATCCGGTAGTGCTTGAGTTTATAGATCCCTCCGGACAGGTAAAAGACCGAAAGGTTAGCAATCGTTCAGTAAATGGCTTTTATCACTTTCCGTTACAAACCAATGAAGATGACCCAACAGGCAATTGGCTGGCCAGGGTTCAGGTGGGTGGCTCCACTTTTACCAAGCGGGTTAAAGTAGAAACCATTAAACCTAACCGACTGAAAATCAAATTCGATCTGGGCAAAGAAAAATTAACAGTGACAGACAGGCAGGTGAACGCCCGCCTGCATGTTAATTGGCTTACGGGAGCTACCGCCAAAAACCTAAAAGCCGAATTCGACCTTTTTCTTAACCCTGTGGCTACCGTATTTGAAAAATATCCAAACTATATGTTCGATGACCAGGCCAGAGAATACTACCCCGAAACGCAGCGTATTTTTGAAGGCCTTATTGACACAGAAGGTAAAGCACAGGTGCCCATTGGCTTGGTTAGCCAGCCCAATGCTCCAGGCATGCTCATGGCTACTTTTAGTGGTAAAGTCTATGAGCCGGGTGGAGATTTCAGTATCGATCAGTTTTCTGTTCCATACTATCCCTACACGCACTTTGTAGGAATAAAAAAGCCGGAAGGTGACTATAGAGGCAGGTTGGTTACTCAGAGAGACCACACGCTGGAAATAGTCTCAGTAGATGCGGATGGTCGGCCCGTAGACCGTTCGGAGCTCATTTTTGAGGTCTTTCGCTTACAATGGCGCTGGTGGTGGGATCGCTCGGGCGATAATCTGGCTTACTATGTAAGTCGCAACGAAGATAATCCATACAAGCGCCAATTGGTAAGTACCAAAAATGGGAAGGCTCAGGTTCATTTAAATATACCGAACGATGAGTGGGGCAGATACTACATTAGAGTGAGAGACCCGAAATCGGGTCACTCGGCCGGTTCGGTCACTTACTTCGATTGGCCGGGGTGGGCCGATAGTAATCAGCGACCTGGAGGGGCTTCGCTACTCAATTTCTCTACCGATAAACAAGAGTATAAAGTTGGGGAAAAGGTGACGGTCCGAATTCCGGCTAGTAATACAGGCCGGGCTTTAGTGAGCATAGAAAACGGCAGTCGTGTAATAGATGCCCATTGGCTTGAAACCAAAAGCGGAGCCAATGAATTCAGCTTTGAGGTAACCCCGGATATGGCTCCAAATGTATACGTCAATGCCACACTATTGCAGCCGCATGCGCAGACTCAAAACGATTTACCCATGCGTTTATACGGTATAGTTCCCATTCAGGTAACCAACGAACAAACGGTGCTGAATCCGCAGATCACTTTGCCCGATGTACTCAAACCTGAGGAGTCTTTTGGGGTAAATGTGAAAGAAGCAAACGGAAAGCCCATGACATATACCATTGCGGTGGTAGACGAGGGATTGCTCGATATTACGCGCTTTCAAACCCCAAACCCCTGGCATACCTTCTATGCGCGTCAGGCTCTGGG
The DNA here is from genome assembly GCF_002296035.1 of Roseivirga sp. UBA838. Classification (NCBI taxonomy): domain Bacteria; kingdom Pseudomonadati; phylum Bacteroidota; class Cytophagia; order Cytophagales; family Roseivirgaceae; genus Roseivirga; species Roseivirga sp. UBA838. The sequence continues at coordinate 93,319 of NZ_DBHC01000053.1, read as the reverse complement.
TGTAAAGAGCTGGGACGTTTATGATCACGTAATTGGGGCCTACAGTGGAGACCTTTCTCGTCTGTTAGCCCTTGGAGGCGATGGTTCCGGAATGAGGCCGGAAAACTCCAAAGCCAATCGCTTTAAACCTGTGGTTAAACACCTGGGCCCCTTTCGGTTGGAAAAAGGAAAAACAGCTACCCACCGCATAGACATGCCCAACTATGTGGGTTCTGTGCGTACCATGGTTGTGGCAGGAGGCAACGGGGCCTATGGCCACACAGAAGAGGCCACGCCTGTACGCAAGCCACTCATGGTGTTAGGTACCTTGCCCCGTGTTTTGGGGCCGGGCGAACAATTGCAACTTCCAGTGAGTGTCTTTGCTCTGGAAGATTTTGTGAAGCAGGCAGAGGTTGAGCTAAAAGTGAGTGGCCCACTGCTGCTCAAAGAAGGAGCCAGCAAAACAGTTAGGTTTTCCGGCCTGGGCGATGAGTTAGTCAATTTTGCCCTTGAGGTAAAGCCGGAACTTGGAATTGGCAGAATAGAAATACTTGCAAAGTCGGGTAAAGAAACGGCCAGACATTCAATAGAAATTCAGGTGCGTAATCCTAACCCCATGAGCACTAATCTCTATCAGGCGGCATTGCAACCCGGAGAGAGCTGGGAGCAGAGTTTTACAGCCATTGGCATGCAAGGTACGAACAGTACAACACTTGAGCTTTCTGTTATTCCGCCTATAAACCTGGAGAAAAGACTGGGATATTTGATTAGCTATCCCCATGGGTGTATAGAACAAACCACTTCAGCGGTGTTTCCTCAACTCTTTTTAAACGATGTGATGGAGCTGGAACCGCATAGGCAAAATGAAGTTCGAAAAAATGTGATCGATGCTATTGAGAAAATAGGCCGTTTTCAGACAGCCGATGGAGGCTTTGCCTATTGGCCGGGCAACAGCGATAACAATGATTGGGGAACCAATTATGCCGGACACTTTTTACTGGAAGCCAAAGACAAAGGATATAGCATTCCTTCGGCTCTGCTTACCAACTGGAAGGCCTATCAAAGTCAGCAAGCCAGGCGTTGGAGTCGCTACGGAAGATATAATGACGATGCTGTACAAGCCTATAGGCTTTATACCCTTGCTAAAGCTCAGGCACCGGAGCTTGGAGCCATGAACAGATTGAGAGAAGATGAAGGGCTGAGCCTGGAAGCCAAATGGAGATTGGCGGCTGCTTATGCCCTGGCCGGTAAGCCACAAGTAGCCCAAGAAATGGTGAGCAAGTTGCCAAAAGTTGCTTCCAAACGCTCTGCCTATTACTTCTATGGTTCGCTACTACGCGATAATGCAATGATTCTGGAGGCCATGGGACTAATGGGTATGCAGCAGGAGGGTATGGACTTGCTGCGCTCTGTGGCTTCCGAACTGGCCGAAGACCAATGGCTAAGTACTCAAACGACCGCTTTCAGTTTGTTGGCTATTATAAAGTTCGTAGGCATAAATAACAATGCCTTTGGCAGGAGTCTGCAAGCCGAGTATCAGGTCAATTCCGGCAGCAATCAGCGCATTGCTACCAGTAAACCCATCAGGCAAATTGTTCTTTCGGCCAATGAGCAGAGTGGAAGGTTGAAGCTTAGTAATACCGGAGAATCTATGCTGTTTGTCCACCTCATACAGCAAGGACAGCCGCTTGTGGGAGAAGAAAAAGATGGTAGCTCGGGCCTTCGCTTAGAAGTAAATTATTTCGACCGAGGAAATAACCCCATTGATCCGTCTCAAATGGAACAGGGAACGGATTTTTATGCTGAAGTAAAAGTATCTAATCCGGGCAGCCGTGGCATATACAGAGATATTGCCTTAAGCCAGGTGTTCCCATCCGGTTGGGAAATACTCAACGATAGACTGAACGAAATACCCGGAACTTCTCAGGGAGGAAACTTCACCTACCGAGACATACGAGACGACCGGGTGTATACTTACTTCGACCTAAGGCCCAATGAATCAAAAACCTTTAGGGTAAACCTAAATGCCACTTATACCGGTAAGTTTTACCTGCCGTCTGTCAATGCAGAGGCCATGTATGATCATACCATTTATGGGAGAAAGGCCGGACGATGGGTAGAAGTAAAGCGGGTGAATTAACCGTCAGGCACTGAACATATTCGGCAGTTGAAAACCAGATTAACATTGAAAAGGCTTAGGAAGCATAAGAAGTTACTGTTTGTAGTAGGTCTTCTTTTAGGAATGATCTACTACTTCTCTTTGCCCGAGCAACTGTTTGACGACCCCTATGCCACTGTTGTAAACGACAGAAATGGAGCCTTACTTTCTGCCAGAATTGCTCATGATGGGCAGTGGCGCTTTCCTCCGCTGGATTCACTGCCTCAGAAGTACATTACTGCACTCCTTACCTTCGAAGATCAGCGGTTTTACCAACACCCTGGCGTAGACTTGCTAGCCATGGGGCGGGCCATTCAACAAAATATTACTTCCGGCCGGGTGGTAAGTGGAGGCAGCACCCTCACCATGCAAATTGTGAGGCTACACCGTAAAGTGAAAAAACGAACCGTATGGGAGAAGATGCTGGAAATGATATTGGCCACACGGTTAGAGTTGCGCTACAGCAAGCATGAACTTTTAAAACTCTATGCTGCACATGCGCCATTTGGGGGCAATACAGTAGGGTTAAATGCGGCAGCCTGGCGTTATTTTGAACGCAGCCCCCAAACCCTTTCATGGGCAGAGGCGGCTTTGCTTGCGGTGTTGCCCAATCAACCTGCCATGCTTTACCCCGGCAAAAGTATCAGACCGCTCAGGGCCAAGCGAGATCGATTGCTTGCACGATTACACCAATTAGGTCACCTATCGGCTACCGATCTTTCGCTTGCTTTGGCCGAACCTGTGCCGGAAAAGCCGGAAGAGCTTCCACAATGGTCGGCCCATTTTACAGACTTTTTGGTAAAGCGGGGGTACTCGGGCAGGCAGATAAAGTCAGGTATAGATATGCATGTGCAAAAGAGTGTGGTGGGTGTACTCAAGGCGCATCACCAATTGCTAAAAACCGATGGCATAAACAATGCGGCTGCTTTGGTACTCGATGTTCGCCAAAATAAGGTATTGGCCTATGCCGGTAATGTGGAAGGTGCAGGTAGGGAGCATCAGGAGTTTGTAGATGTAATTCAGGCCCCTCGAAGTACAGGGAGTTTGTTAAAACCATTGCTCTACGCCAGTTTACTAAGTGAAGGGCAAATTCTTCCTAAAACCCTGGTGCCCGATGTCCCCGTATTTTATGGTGACTTTGCTCCCCAGAACTTCACCAAAACCTACGATGGTGCTGTTCATGCAGATATGGCCATCGCACGATCCCTCAATGTGCCGGCAGTAGAAATGCTTAAAACATACGGTTATCCCAAATTTTATCAGAAACTGAAGGATTTGGGCATGACCACACTCACTCAGCCGGCAGGGCACTACGGTCTCTCACTTATTCTTGGCGGCTCGGAAGGCACACTTTGGGACTTAGCAAATATTTATGCCGGCATGGCCCGAACGCTAAGCCATTTCAACACTCTTGGCTATGCCTCCAATCATCAGGCCTTTGCAGGCTTAGAAGCTTCACCAACTGGTAATGACAGAGCAACTTCAGGCTCAGACAAAATAAGAACAGAAAGCCCTCATCTATCGGCCGCCTCCATTTGGTTCACCTTTCAGGCCATGTTAGAAGTTTACAGGCCGGCAGAAGATGCAGCATGGAAAATGTATTCCAGTTCTCACAAAATTGCCTGGAAAACGGGAACCAGCTTTGGGTATCGCGATGGGTGGGCCATTGGCATTACCCCTGAATATGTAGTGGCCGTGTGGGTGGGTAATGCCGATGGCGAAGGCCGACCCGGGCTTACGGGCATTAAAGCTGCTGCTCCTATTATGTTCGATATTTTCGATAGACTGCCCGAAACCACCTGGTTTCGAATGCCAGTGGCCGAGATGACTCTCGCAGCCATAGACCGGCAAAGCGGACATCTGGCTTCACCATATTCGGCTCAGGTAGATACGGTGTGGATTCCAAAGGTAGGTTTGCGCACCTCCGCTTCGCCATACAATCGGCTCGTTCATCTCAACAAGGCACAGAGCCACCAGGTAAATGCGGGTTGTGTTCCTACCGACCAGTTAATTACAAAACCCTGGTTTGTTTTGCCTCCCAAACAGGCCTTTTATTTCAAAATGAAGAATCCTACCTATGCCGATTTGCCTTCTTTTTGGCCCGGTTGCGGCACAAACCTGACTGCACTAAAGTCTATGGAAATGATATATCCTGAGCAAAATGCATCGCTCTATTTGCCGGTTGAACAAGATGGTGAGGTTGGTAAGGTCATATTTGAGGCTACCCATCAAAGTCGGTTGGCCAGAGTACACTGGCACCTCAATGGCACATACTTAGGGTCCACACAGTCGGAGCACGTAATGGCCTTGCAGCCGGAGAACGGCAGACACAGGTTGGTATTGGTCGATGATTCTGGCAACGAGATTATAAGAACTTTTGAAGTGCTAAGAAAAGGAGAGTAGGATTGAGAACCTCTCTTTTAATGCTGTAACCTCGTATATCATTACATTCTAATTAGGGGTACTTCTTTAGATTACAAAGAAGTTAACAGACTACTCGAGCAAAAAGCTGTGCTACCACAAATGGCAAAATATGAAAACATGCCTCTTAAGTAAGTAACCCTAGTTTTAATTTTCTTTTAATAGGAACATTAGCATATTTAGGTACAATAAACTATTCACTTGGAAAATCAAGATACCACGCTCGACCAAGCAGCCCACGTCTGCTCAAATTGCCAAAATACCATAGATGATACTGCTACCTATTGTTCGCATTGTAGTTATCCGCAAAACGGAACAGAGGAAGAAAAGGCTAAATTTCAGAGGCGCATCGATGCCAAAAAGAGGCTTTTGAATGTAGTTGAAAAAGAGGTGAAGAAATCGAAAAACACACTGATAGCGCTAGGAGTGCTCAATATTTTGGCCGGTCTAATACTCGGTTATTTTGCTGATGATATGGCAACTCTCATTGCTTCTTCGGTTTTGACCATAGTTTACTTTGGTTTGGCCATTTGGAGCGATAAAGAACCTTTTGGTGCCAGCCTCACGGGTTTGATCGTTTACGGTACAATTATACTCCTTCAGGCTGTGTTGGAAGGTGCAATTTTTAGAGGGATCGTCTGGAAGATACTCATCATTAGTCTTCTCATTCGTGGGTTAAAGTCGGGGCTTGAAGTGAAGAAGGTGAAGGCCGAATTAAAAGAGTTGGGCATTTCATGACAGACGGAGCTCCGATAGGTCCTTTGCTTACATGCCAGCATTGTGGGGCAGAGCATTTTAACGATTTTCGTTTTTGTGGCCACTGTGGTCAGAAAAAAGAAATAGAAGACAGTCAAAGAAGCCCATTAGAATCCAAAGAGCTTCGAATCATTATCTGGTATGTTTCCAGCTTGCTGCTAATACTCGTGGTCTATCAGACTACTTCTATTCTCGACCAATGGCAGGAGGATTTTGAGTTTGTAGAAATTCTCCTTATTGCACAAACATTATTGTTTGCATACCTGAGTGGAAAGAAAGCATTGAAGCTAGTGTTTAAACCCATTGACCCCGGGGTGATTGGACTGGTTCTTATCTGTGCTGTCCCCGCTGCGGTATTGGTTCACTATTTTGCCGATTTTATTAACTTCAATTTGCTGGGTATTGAGTGGGATTTCCCTCAATATACCATTTATGGATTTGCTTATGCCTTTTTATTTGTGGCTGTTGTGCCTGCTATTTTTGAGGAAATGGCTTTTAGGGGCTTCTTCTTTACCCATATGAAGGCTATGGCAGGTACTCAGGCAGCACTGGTGGTAACCAGCATAGTTTTTGGAATTTCCCACCTTTCCATCATAAGTCTTCTGTGGTTGATACCTTTGGGCTATGTATTTGGATGGTTAAGACAAAGGTATGGCACAATAGTATATGGTATGTTGGCTCACTTTACTTATAACCTCACCATAGTTGTGCTCGAATACATGCAATACAATCTGGAGTCTTTTTAGTCCATCCACTTGATGGAGCGTCTTACTTCACCCGTCCCGGGTTTTCGCTAATAAAGCTCTTCCAGCTGGCCGAACGGGTTTGGGCCTGACCATTCTGGAAATGATGACAAACTGCCACGGCAAGTGCATCGGTGGCATCGAGCATTTTGGGTAGCTCCTTTATGTTTAGTAAGGTCTGCAGCATAGCTGCTACTTGCTCTTTAGAGGCATTGCCATTGCCAGTGACCGATTGTTTAACCTTTTTTGGGGCATATTCAGTAATGGGTATTTCCCGCGCCAGAGCAGCCGACATGGCTACACCCTGCGCCCGTCCGAGCTTGAGCATAGATTGCACGTTCTTGCCGTAAAAAGGGGCTTCCAGTGCCACTTCATCGGGGTGAAACTCTTCGATAATAGAGGTGACTCTCTCAAAAATCTTCTTTAGCTTGAGTTCGTGGCCAACGTATTTCTTCAGGTGGATGACGCCAAATTGGAGTAACGAAAGCTTTTTACCTTCTACCTTTAATACGCCATAACCCATCACGCTTGTGCCCGGATCTATTCCTAAAACAATTTTCTCCTGAACGGCCTTGTCTTTCACAAGGGCAATATACGGAATCGGTTTTTTCCGAAGGTTTTTAATTTGTGGCAGATTAGCAATCTTGCAGCATGCTGGCCATAGGGCTTATTCTTACCACCTACATTTTACTCGTTTTACTTGCTGTGAAAAACTGGAGCAAGGTAGATGCGAAATATAGTGGAGGTTCAAAGCCTCCGGCAACAAGTCTTATTGTTCCCTTCAGGAATGAAGTGGCCAACCTGCCCCATTTGGTCAAGTGTTTGGAGCAGCAGAGTCATCCCGATTTCGAGGTCATTTTTGTAAACGATCACTCCATCGATGCAGGAGCAGAGTGGCTCAATAATTACTGTGCTGCTGAAAACAGTGTGTTTCGCTTGATTCACCTCCATGAACAAACCGGTAAGAAGGCAGCTATTGAGAAGGGCGTTGAGGCGGCTAAAAATGAGATTGTGGTGACTACCGATGCAGACTGCTCAATGTCTTCTAATTGGTTAAAGACCGTGGCAGCTCCATTTGGGCTAGGGCAGGTGCAAATGGTTTTGGGTCCTGTAATGCTAACCGGTGAGTGCTTATGGCAAAAAATGCAGTCCATAGAGTTCAGCGCCCTGATTGGTGCCACTAAAGTGATGACCGATTACGGGAAACCATCCATGGCCAATGGTGCCAATTTGGCTTACAGGAAGGCTGCTTTCATTGAAGTTGGAGGCTTTGATAATATAAATACCACTCCCTCGGGCGATGATGAGCTGTTGCTACAAAAGGTACAGATGAAGCATCCCAAAGGCGTAGTGTTTTGTGCTTTGCCGGAGGTGCTGGTTACTACCGCTGCTGCTCCCAATTGGCAGGTTTTTCGGGAACAACGTTTACGTTGGGCTAGTAAGTGGAAAGAGAACAAACGAAAAAACACCATAGTGGCGGCTCTGGGTATTGTTCTGGTTCAGTGTGCTACACTTAGTATTCCTATTTTGCCGGTGCTAACCAACTCCACCAGTAGTTGGTTGTGGGGAGTGCTTCTGGCCAAGCTTCTGGCAGAATTTCTGTTTATACGAAAAGTACGTAAAGCATACGCCTTCAAAACTCCATTCCCTTATTTTCTCCTTTGCTTTATTGTATATCCCTTCTATGCCATTTATTTTGGACTTGCCGCTAACTTTAGGAAATTTGAGTGGAAGGGAAGAACTTATTCACCCTGAACTATGACAATGACCGATGCTGAATTTGATGTGATGGATGAGCTTTATTTTGTTCAGCCATATACATATTTGCTGGAAGAACTCACTCTTAAAGAGGAGGAATTAAAAGCTACTTTGCGAAGCCTACTCGAAAAAGGCTATATCAAGTGTTTTTTTAATATGAACGATGAGGTTTTCGAAGATCAGCTGAACTTTGAAAAAGAATATAAAACCTACTATTACCTGGCCACAAAAACGGGTCTTTTGGCTCACAATGGTCGCTAATTTATGAAGCAAGACTCTTTACAAACCAAGTTTTACCAGAAAGAACTGGAGGTTAATGCCCTGTTGGAAATTACGCAGGCCGTAAACAACAACCTGCCCGAAGAAGATCTATACAAAATTTATGAGTTTACCCTGCGGGCCAACCTTCAAATGGAAAAACTTTGTCTGTTTGTAATGGAAGAAGATTGGGAGTGTAAAGTGCAGTTTGGAACCACCAAAGATTTCACTAAAATCACCATGGGAGAGGCTTGCCTTCAGGTGAGAAAACCCACATTTATTGAAAGTGTGTCTTTAGAACAGCCTTGTTTCGATGAGTTTGAAATCATTATCCCCGTTCTGCACAAAGACAGGCTGTTGGCTTTTGTGTTTATAAAGTCTAAAGGAGAAGGAGTTAATGTAGATACCACCTTTATTCAGGCGTTGAGTAATATTATGCTTGTGGCCATTGAGAATAAGCGGTTGGCCAGAAAGCAACTGGAACAGCAGGCCTTTCAGCGCGATATGGAAATTGCCAAAAATGTGCAGAATTATCTCTTTCCTAAAGACCTTCCGGCCACCGATAAAATTCACATTGAGGCATACTATCAGCCTTGTAGAACAGTTGGGGGCGATTATTACGACTACATTACCCTCGAACATGAAAATCAGTTTGTGGTATGTATAGCCGATGTTTCCGGTAAGGGTATTCCTGCGGCCATACTCATGAGTAATTTTCAGGCAGTGCTACGTACCATTTCGCGCACAGCCGAAAATCCCATAGATGTGGTAAAAGAGTTAAACTATCAGCTCTGTGTAAATGCCAATAGAGAAAACTTCATTACTTTCTTTTTGGCGGTTTACGATTATGAAAAGAAAAACCTCCGTTACATAAATGCAGGGCACAATCCGCCACTGCTCATGAACGGGCAGCCCAAAATAGAGCGTCTCACCACAGGAACAACGGTTTTAGGAGCCTTTGAGCCACTGCCTTTTATAGATATGGGCTGCGTTGAAAACTTGGAACACTTCTCGCTGTTTCTTTTTACCGATGGTGTCACTGAAACTTTTAATGAAAATGAAGAGGAGTTTGGCAATGAAAGGCTGGAATCGTTTCTCATAGAAAACTACGACACTCCGCTGGAAGAACTGCACAAGAAGCTTTTAACCGAGCTCAATACGTTCAATGCCGGCAAGACCTTTTCAGACGATCTTACCTTTCTATCTTGTAAGGTGAACAATGCTTCCGTTTAGAACACCCTTTCTTGCGCCCTATGCCTTCCCCAACTTATTGTGGAGGGTAAACACGTTGGAAAAACACATATATCTAACCTTTGACGATGGTCCCATTCCCGGCCTTACGGAGTGGGTTTTGGAACAGTTAAAAACTCATGAGGCCAACGCTACCTTTTTTTGTGTGGGAGAAAATATTGCCAGGCATAGCAGTATCTTCCGGCAAATTATAAGTGAGGGTCACACGGTGGGCAATCATACCCAACACCATCTGAACGGTAAGAACACCCCCAAAGGTGCCTATTTGGCCGATGTACAGGCCTGTGATGCAACCATGCAGCAACTGCAAGTATCATCTAAATGGTTTAGGCCACCCTACGGCAGACTCACGCGGGCTCAGCGCAAACCTTTGCTTAAAGAAAAAAAAGTGGTGATGTGGGATGTGCTTACACAAGACTATGATCAATCCCTCAGTGCCGAAACAATTCTTACGAAGTCAATTCAGGCTACACGAAAGGGATCTGTTGTGGTTTTTCATGACAACCTGAAGGCAGAGAAAAACCTCAAAAAGGTGCTGCCCAAGTACATCGATTACTTTAAGCAGGCCGGATATCAATTCAAAGCGCTATGACGATGCTCATAGTTGCGATTACATTGGTATATCTGGTGCTCATACTTACTGAGTTGGTACTGACTTTACTTTTTAGTACTCGATTTAAGAATGTCTCTCAGCAGCCCAACGAGTGGCCTCATGTGTCGGTGCTCATATGTGCCAGAAATGAAGAGCTGAACCTCGATCGTTGTTTGGAGTCTCTTATTCGCCAAGACTATCCCCGTGAGCAAATGCAACTCCTGATAGGGAATGATAATTCCGAAGATGGCACAGCAGAGAAAATAGCCGGTTATACAAGTAGTTATTCTTTTATTAAAGAGATCGAAATTACTCATGAAAAAGATGGGCTTATAGCCAAGGCCAATGTGCTCAATCAGCTCATTGATGCTACCGATGATGAGTATATTGTAATTCTTGATGCAGATATGAAAGCCCGACCGGGGTGGCTAAGGAGCATGGTTTCGGCCTTGGGACACAGTCCATTAGTAAGCGGTTATACCCGTATAGATCCGCATAGCTTCCGTGCACAAATTCAGGCTTTCGATTGGCAGATAGTGTTACACAGCATGAAGGCTATGGCCGATACTTTTCGACCTATATCCATACTTGGCAATAACATGGGCTTTAGACGATCGGCCTACGATCAGGTTGGAGGATTCAGAGCACTTGGCCCAACCGATGTGGAAGATTTAGGGTTGTTGCAGCGCTTTCAGAAAGCAGGGCTTTCTACTCTGCAACTCATCGATGGACAGGGGAGTGCCTACACACTGCCCCAGGCCACATGGACAGAGATAATTGTGCAGCGGTGCCGGTGGATGAACGGAGTCTTTACTCATCATTGGCTGCTGGCCATACCGGCTTTTTTTGCCCGCTTATGGCTTCCTGTGGCTTTGTTAATGTTCTTCTTCCATCCAGAGGTGGCACTCTTTATAGTTCTTTATGCCTATGGAGCCTCGCTGGTCAAGTATATACAAGTGAGCCATCGTTCGGCAGGAGCGTTTAAACTATTGCTTGGTGAACCTTTTTTTATAAGTCTTTTAGATACTTTTGCGTTGCTGAGAATTCTCATTTTCGGTAAAGTAAGTTGGAAAGGAAGAAAGTTCTGAAATGATAGAAACCCACGCCCATATATACGCAGAGCAGTTTAAAGAAGATATTAGTGAGGTGTTAGAAAGGGCACAAGAAGTTGGTGTTCAAAAAATTATAATGCCCAATATAGACCACACCTCTATAGATGCCATGTTGGAATTGGAGCATCGCAACCCAAGCCTTTGTATAGCCACAATGGGATTACACCCCTGTTCGGTGAATAAGCATTTTGAGAAAGAACTCTATGTGGTAGAAGAATGGATCAATAAGCGACCCTTTGTAGCGATTGGAGAAATTGGAACCGATCTTTACTGGGATAAGACGTTTAAAGATCAGCAAATAGAGGCGTTCAAAATACAGGCCGATTGGGCTAAAAAACTTAAAAAACCCATTATAATCCATTGCCGCGAATATCTCGATTTGACCATCGATCTGGTGGAATCAATGAAAGACCAAGAATTTACTGGTGTGTTTCATTGTTTCAACGGCACGGTTGAACAAGCACAACGCATTGTAGATATGGGTTTTTACCTTGGGTTGGGAGGGGTTTCAACCTTTAAAAATGCAGGCATGGATAAAGTAGTGCCGGAGCTGGATGCCCAAAGAATTGTTTTAGAAACCGATAGTCCATATTTGGCTCCGGTACCTTATAGGGGCAAGCGCAACGAGCCGTCATACCTCAATGTAATTGCCCAAAAACTGGCCGATTACCGTCAAGTGTCCCTAACCGACCTGATAGAACAAACTACAGTCAACGCCCGAAAACTTTTCCAACTCCATGATTAAAGTAAAAAACATAGAGCACTTTGAGTTTACTCAAAAGCCTAAGGCACACATACTCCTTATATATACCGGAGGCACCTTGGGAATGGACTTGAACGAAGAAGGAGCCCTGGTACCTTGTGGTTTTGAGCAGATACTGAATAGAGTACCTGTAATTAAGGAATTGCAGGTTAATATATCGGTAGTGAGTTTTAGCGAACCAATCGACTCATCCAATGTGCAGGTAGAACATTGGCAACTTTTGGCCGGACTGGTTTATGAACACTACGACCACTTCGATGGCTTTCTGATTTTGCATGGCACAGACACCATGGCCTATACTGCTTCGGCTCTGAGCTTTATGCTCGAAGGCGTTAACAAGCCCGTGATATTCACAGGAGCCCAGTTGCCCATTGCTTCTCCGCGTTCCGATGCTACTGAAAATTTGGTGACCTCTTTGGAAATAGCAGCCGATAAAAAAGATGGCAAGCCAATCATTACCGAAGTGTGTATCTTTTTTAATCATGTGCTTTTGCGCGGTAATCGGTCTAAAAAAGTAGAAAGTCAGCATTTCGATGCGTTCGAGTCCGAAAACTATCCCATTCTGGCGGAGGCAGGTATTTCCATCGATTATCAGTGGTCTTACCTTAAACCTTATGCAAAAGACTTTATACAATACCAATCGGCAATGGATACCCACATAGCCGTACTCAAATTGTTTCCCGGACTCAACGAATCTACCGTTGCACACACCGTTTTAGCCGAATCTGTAAAAGGTATCATTTTAGAAAGTTATGGCTCCGGTAATGTGCCGCAAGAACCGTGGTTTCTGGACTTGCTCAGAGAGAGTGTAAAGCAAGGCAAAATTATTCTCAACGTATCGCAGTGTAATGGTGGCCGGGTGATGCACGGTAAGTATGAGACTAGCAGTGAGTTAGATAAGATAGGTGTAGTGAGCGGTCATGATCTTACCTTTGAAGCGGCCACTACCAAAATGATGTACGTGTTGGCAAAATACCCGAATACCAGAGATGCAAAAAAATGCCTAAGAACTCCAATTAGGGGCGAAATGAACTGATTTTTTGTGCCTTACAAAAACAGAATAGCGCTTGCATCATGAGATAATTATTGATTTATTTGTTGCCCTGCGAGAAGCGCAAAGATTAGGGAGAGGTGTCCGAGTGGTTGAAGGAGCACGCCTGGAAAGTGTGTATACCCCTAAAGGGTATCGAGGGTTCGAATCCCTCTCTCTCCGCAACTCAAAGTGTTAAGTGTTGGATTAGGGGCCTCGCACGACTATAGTTGAGTATCCTACTTTCTATCAACTAAAACTTTAAGTATAAATTTCTTTTAATCATAATAATTAATAATTTAGAAACCGTTTTAACCTTTATTAATCAAAACTAGACTATGAAAAAGTTATTCTCTTTACTGATGATCCTGGGTGTCTTTGCCTTCGGATTTAACGCAGTTGCACAAGACGATACGACAGGTACCGACTCTACTGCAGTTGAGGACACTTACCCAGAATCTCCAGATTATTCTGCTGAGACTGAAACGGAAGAAGCTCAGTCCTTCGATCAGATCATCAAAGAAAAATTTATTGAAGGTGACCCAGCGTTCATGGTTTACCCTCTAATCTGTTTGATCCTGGGATTGGCTATCGCCATCGAAAGAATTATCAGCTTGAACCTTTCTACAACGAATACAGCAAAACTTCTGAGCAAAGTGGAAGACGCTTTGGAATCAGGCGGAGTTGAAGCTGCTAAAGAGGTAACTAAAAATACCAGAGGTCCTGTGGCTTCTATCTTTACCCAAGGTTTGATGAGAATGTCTGAAGGCATCGAAATGGTTGAAAAATCAGTGATTGCCTACGGTTCTGTAGAAATGGGGCGTTTGGAAAGAGGACTTGTATGGATTTCCCTATTCATCTCACTAGCCCCAATGTTGGGTTTCATGGGTACTGTAATTGGTATGATCGATGCCTTCGATGCTATTCAAGCAGCTGGAGATATCTCTCCTTCTTTGGTTGCCGGTGGTATTAAAGTGGCTCTTTTAACAACAGTTGCTGGTTTGATCGTTGCGATTATCCTTCAGTTGTTCTACAACTACTGTATATCTAAAATCGATTCAATCGTAAACTCTATGGAAGATGCTTCAATCTCATTGGTAGACCTATTGGTGAAGCACAACCTTTCAAAATAATTTCCATCTTAAAAGACATTAAATATGGATCAGGAACAGTGGATTGATATAGGGCTATATGCGGCTTACATCCTTATTGGAGTAGCTATTGTAGCAGCTATAGTAATGAACCTGATCAATGCCTTTGGAAACCCTAAGTCATTGATCAAAGGTGGAATTGGAGCTTTAGTTTTAGTAGCTATTTTCTTCATCGGCTACAGCATGGCTCCGGCCGAGTTTGGTGCTTCTACAGCAAGTGTTATGGAGGCAGCCAAAATGGATCCAACCAGTGAAAGCGCTGTAACAACCTACAAACTTGTGGGTGGTGCTATGACCACAACCTTAGTTTTAGTAACTATAGCTGTTGTGGGCTTGATTTACTCATCAATTGCAAGAATAGTAAGATAATTTTATGGCTAGAAGTAAAAACAAAGGAAGTCAGGAAGTGAATGCAGGCTCAATGGCCGACATTGCGTTCCTTCTTTTGATCTTCTTCCTTGTAACTACGCAAATTGCCACAAACAAAGGTCTTACCCTATTGCTTCCTCCGAAAAACGAAGACGATGAGCCAATCGAGATCAAGCAAAACCAAAAGAACGTTTTCAAAATTCAGGTAAACTCTGCCGACCGTTTGTTGGTAGAAGATGAGCCTTTGGAAGACGTTGCGCTGATCGAAGATATGGTTTATGATTTCGTATTAAACTTCGGTAACCCAAGCAATACCAAAAAGGGTAACGACAAAATGAGTGATGTAGATGTTTACAATACCTTGCCGGCTTCTATGAAATCGTACATTTCTAGAAATTTGGGAAGCAAAGAATCATCAGATGGACCGACTTCGGCCATCGTATCGCTCAAGGCAGACCGTGGTAGTAGCTACGAGATATTTATTGAGATATTGGATGCCCTTAATGCTGCTTACAATAGAATTTATGGTGAGCGAGTAGGGCTGACAGCGGAAGAATTCAGAAAGCTGAATCGAAACAACCCAAAAGAGCAAGAACTGTATGACAGAGCGCGATTGGGGATTCCTAAGGCTATTTCGATAGCAGAACCAACAACACAAGGAGGGTAATATGTCAAAGTTTAAGAAAAAGAGTACATCGAGTCAGGATATACCTACCGCAGCTTTGCCGGATATTATTTTCATGCTCCTGTTTTTCTTCATGGTAACAACTGTGTTGAGAGAAACAGAAATTAAAGTAGAGCAGAGAATTCCACGTGCAGAGCAGTTGGTAAAGCTCGAGAAGAAAAAACTGGTGACTTACCTTTATGTTGGTAAGCCTAAGGATAAGTCTTTAGGAACTGAGCCGCTTATTCAGGCCAATGATGCCTTTATTGGCATTGAAAACATTGTGCAGTGGATCAACGAGGAGAAATCTAAGTTGGCAGAGAATGAGCGTGACCAGATTACCGTTTCAATGAAAGTTGACAATGAAACCAAAATGGGGATCATTGTAGATATTCAAACGGAGCTGAGAGAGGCTAATGCTCGTAAGATCATGTACGCCACTCCGCAGAAGACTGAAGACAATTAAGCGAATAACTACCGAATCATATAAAAAGAGACTGCTCATGCAGTCTCTTTTTGTTTATGGTATTCATTGCCTTTTATAGAAGAGTCTTTCTTCCTTATCTTACCAAGCGGTTTCTAAACCGAATTTCAAACCTTAGCCATGGCCACCGGAATTGAACTGAACGATAAGAGAACAACCAATGGATGGTGTTTGTATGACTGGGCCAATTCGGTCTACTCACTTACCATAACCACAGCAGTTTTTCCTATTTACTATGAGGCCGTAACCACACAGCCCGATGGCACCGCAATGGTCGATTTCTATGGCTGGAGTTTGCCCAATACGGTACTTTATTCATATGCTCTGAGTGTTTCTTTTTTACTCACAGCTATGCTTATCCCGTTGCTTTCGGGTATTGCCGATTACTCCGGTCGGAAAAAGAGTTTTCTGAGGTTTTTTGCCTACTTCGGAGCATTGTGTTGCGCGGGTATGTACTTCTTTACCGGTCAAAATGTAGAGTTTGGTATTCTCATGGCCGTATTGGCCAGTGTAGGTTACTCCGCCAGTTTAGTATTTTACGATGCTTTTTTACCCGAGATTGCTACTCCCAATCGATTCGATGAATTAAGTGCCAAAGGCTACTCCATGGGTTATGTAGGTAGCGTTATTCTTCTAATTCTTAACCTTGCTATAATCGAATCGCCTGCTACCTTCGGAATCCCGGAAGGCGACCTCCCGGCTCGGCTTTCCTTCCTGTCGGTAGGCCTTTGGTGGATGGGTTTTGCTACCTATTCTCTCAACCGCCTTCCCGCCAACCCTTACCACAAGCGGCCTGAGGGGCACTGGTTGCTCAATGGCTATAAAGAACTTCGGCTGGTTTATAGCCGGATTAGAAAATTGAGTCAAATGAAGCAGTTTGTTTTGGGCTTTTTCTTTTACAATGCAGGAGTACAGGCAGTTATGTATCTGGCCTCTTTGTTCGGAGCAAAAGAGCTGAATATGGAAACACGCGACCTAATTATGACCGTTCTCATCATTCAGTTGGTGGCCATAGGAGGCGCTTATGCCTTCGCCTATCTTTCAAAAAGAAAAGGCAATATATACTCGCTGTCAGTGATGATAGTCATATGGATTGCCGTATGCATACTCGCCTTCTTTGTGAGTACCAACTATCAGTTTTTTGGCTTGGCTTTTCTTGTTGGTGTTATTATGGGAGGCATTCAGGCGCTGTCCAGAGCTACCTTTTCTAAACTCATTCCTGAAGATACCACAGATCACGCTTCCTTCTTTAGTTTTTACGATGTCACCTTCAATGTATCCATAGTATTTGGCACCATTGCCTATGGCACAGTAGAGTGGTTTACAGGTTCTATGCGATATAGTGCGCTGGTACTCAGTGTGTTCTTTGTTATAGGTCTTCTGCTTATTAGAAGAGTAAGAAGTAACTGGGCTTAATTTTATCCATTTTAATTGTTCAAGGTTAGGAACCTCGTTTTCGCAAACGTTTGCAACGCGGAAATGTCTCAGATCATTTACAAAGCGGTTTTTTTATCCTTATTCTTGGTTAAGAAACTTCTTTAATCAACCTAATCTTAAACGATGATGAAAAATTTAATTCGAGCCATAATGGCCCTGGCTGTGACCAGTTTGACACTCACTTCTTGTGGAGATGATGAAGACGATGCGGTAGCAATTGCGATTAGTGCACCAGCCGAAATTACCCTCGGAGCAGGCTTTCAGCAGACCCTTGCTATCGATGCTACCGGTAGTGGTCTTTCTTCAGCTACGGTAACAATATCTAAAGAGGGAACCAATGTACTTACTGATGAACTGACCCTTTCAGGAGATGAGGCTGACCTGGACTTTTCCTTTACCATTAATGAGACAGGCGATTATACCGCTGTAGTTACTGTAACAGACGGTAGTGGGGCTACTCAAAGTGCCAACATAGCTTTAACCATTGCCTGCATGCCTACACCAGACCATGTGGTGGCGTCAAAGATTTCGTTTGTGGCCGAAGTACCTTCCTTTACCACCGGTTCTGTAGGAGTGGTAGGTCAGTTTACAGATTGGGGAAATAACCCGGATGTCAGCCTGACCAAAGTGGGAGAATCGGATTGCTACTGTGGTACCGTAGAAACCACTATTGCTGATGGTGGATTTAAATTGAGGCTTGATGGTACCTGGGATAAAGTTGAAAAAACATCAGATTGTCAGGAAATTTTGAACGGTGAAAACCGTACAACTACGGCTGTTGCCGGAGATACCGTGGCTGTAGTAGTAGCCGAGTGGAGAAACAGCGACCAATTCGGAGGAGGCTGCGGAAACTAATATCCGGTTTCATACAATCCGCTTGGGGAGACTGTCTACCCTCATCTATGGTCAATTGCAGTCTTCCCTTGCAACTCAACAAAGTTACCCTTCATGCGAAATTTCTTTTCAGCACTTCTTCTTCTTCTTTTGCAGTCTGTTGCTACTGCGCAAATTGTGCGGATAGAACCGGCCAGTGCCACAGCCGATGATCAAATTAAAATAATTTATGATGCCACTCAGGGAACCGGAGGTTTGGTGGGGGCATCAAAAGTATATATGCATGGTGGGGTAATAACCAGCTCGCCAACGGCTACAACCTGGGACGAAAACTACGTAAAGGGTAACTGGGGCAAAGACGATGGAATTGGTCTGATGACTAAGGTACAAGGTCAGAACGATTTATGGGAAATAACCCTTGATGCTCCTGCCAGAGCTTACTACGGAGTACCATCTACCACTACTGTTTTTCGTTTGGCCATGGTTTTCCGAAATGCCGATGGCTCGGCAGAAGGCAAAGGAACACCCGGAAGCTTTGAGGGAGGACAGGTAGCTTCTAATGGCGATATATTTATAGACCTTGCAGTTGATAATTTTGTAACTATAAAGCAGCCTGCTACTACTACCCACTTTATAAAATCGGGTGAGCACATAACCATTAGTGCCGAAGCTTCTTCAACCGTGAGTCAAATGACAATAGCCATTGATCAAGGGCAGGGTTTCGAAAATAAAGCCAATGTAAACACGGGGACTACCATTAGCTACAATTTTAGCCCTTCAGAAAGCTTTAGAGGAACCCTTCGGGTAACGGCCACCATCAACGGAGAGCAAGTACAAGACGAACAACCGTTCAATGTAAACATTACCGATGCCACCACTGTGGCCGAACTTCCGCAGGGAGTACAGAAAGGAATTAACTATGATGATGAGGATCATAGCCGGGTAACCCTGGTTCTGGAAGCTCCTGGCAAAGACTTTGTCTACGTGGTAGGTGATATGAGCAACTGGGAGGTTCAGCCTGAATACCTGATGAATAAAACACCCGATGGAGAGCTATTTTGGCTTACACTGACCAACCTGACGGCAGGAAAAGAATATGTATTTCAATACTGGGTAGAAGGAGCCATTAAAGTGGGAGATCCTTATGCCGATAAAGTGGCCGACCCCTGGAACGATCAATACATACCCTTATCGGTAAACAATCAGATACCAGACTACAACCTGACCGAAAACGCCATTGCCACCACCTTTCAAACAGGTCAGGCACCCTACCAATGGCCGGCAACCGAGCAAAACTGGGAAAGACCGGACGCCAAAGACCTGGTGGTGTATGAACTTTTGGTGCGCGATTTTGTGGGCAGCAGAAGCTACAAAGATCTCATAGATACGTTGGACTATATTCAAAATCTGGGCGTAAATGCTATTGAGCTAATGCCGGTTATGGAGTTTGAAGGCAATGAATCATGGGGATATAATCCTATGTACTTTTTTGCTCCCGACAAATACTATGGTACCAAAAACGATTTAAAGGATTTTATAGCAGCCTGCCATCAGCG
This sequence comes from Roseivirga sp. UBA838, assembly GCF_002296035.1. Taxonomy (NCBI): domain Bacteria; kingdom Pseudomonadati; phylum Bacteroidota; class Cytophagia; order Cytophagales; family Roseivirgaceae; genus Roseivirga; species Roseivirga sp. UBA838. The sequence continues at coordinate 74,003 of NZ_DBHC01000053.1, read as the reverse complement.
TGGATTAGCGGTTATTCTGGATATGGTGCTCAACCATGCTTTTGGACTTAACCCAATGGTGCGTATGTATTGGGACGGCTCTAAACCTTCGGCAGAAAGTCCCTGGTTCAATACCGAGGCAACCCACCCATTTAATGTCGGGTACGACTTCAACCATGAGAGCCCTTATACTCAGGCTTTTGTTGATTCCGTGAATGCCTACTGGCTGAGGGAATATCATTTTGATGGTTATCGTTTCGATTTATCTAAGGGCTTCACCCAGACCAAAAATACCGATGTAGGTGCTTGGTCTGCCTATGATCAGTCCAGGGTAAACCTGCTCAAGCGCATGGCCAATAAGCTGTGGCAGGTAGACGAAAAAGCCTATGTAATACTGGAACATTTTGCGGCTTCCAACGAGGAAGATGAACTGGCAGAGGCCGGTATGCTGCTTTGGCGAAATATGGGCTACAACTACTGGACGGCTTTGGGAGGAGAAGCTAACTCTTCTTTCGATGGGGCTACTGCCGAAACACATGTGAGCTATATGGAAAGCCACGATGAGCAGCGCCAATTGTGGGAAGTGTATGAAAACGGACTTGCCAACGGTGTTTATAACACACGCGATACCACCATTGCTTTGGAACGATTAAAAATGAATGCTGCCTTTCTCTACACTCTGCCCGGCCCTAAAATGCTGTGGCAATTTGGAGAGCTTGGCTACGATATAGATATTAATTTCAACGGAAGAGTGGGCAACAAACCTTTGCCATGGGGGCAAGACGGCCTGCAATACTATAATGATCAGCTGAGGAAGCATGTATACAATGCCTTTTCTGCCATTTTGAATCTTAGGAAACAAATCAATGCCCAAGATAACGTTTCCTATACCTATGATTTTTCAGGGAATGAAAGGTTCATACATGCTGACTCAGACGATCTTGATGTGTTGATTGTAGGGAATTATGGTTTGGAGGCATCATCAATTAACCCATCCATAGCCACAGGTAGCTCTTGGTACAACTATTTTTCTGGTGAGACCATACCGGCCGGAGCTTTTGAAAAAGACATAAACCTCGCACCCGGTGAATTTCGAATATATACCTCAAATAAAATTTCGGATGGATTTCATCAGGTGGTTGAGGCCTATGAGTTACCGGTTACTATTAGCCCGGCCAGCTTCTTTGTTGAAGATGAGATAACCATTACGTTCGATGCCACCAAAGCTCATCCGGCAGGTACTGAGGGTCTGGTGGGAGCCGAAAAGGTATATATGCATGCCGGTATAGTGTTTGAAGATTTCAATGCTACAACACTGGAAAACGAAGTGGGCAACCATACCGATGATGGTGTAGGTTTAATGACTCGTGTGGATGGAGAAAATGACATGTGGCAAATAACCCTTACCCCGAAAGACTATTTCTCTATTACCTCGGGAGAGGCGGTTAAATTAGGCATGTATTTCCGAAATGCCGATAACTCTAAACTTGGTAAAGGCTTTAGAGGCCAAACTATATTTTTTGCAATAGAAGTTGATGGGGAGTTAATTACCATTACTCCACAGCAGTTTGATCAGGATACGGAAATAACACTAACCTATGATGCTCGCTTTGGCAATCGCGGATTGCTTAACGCGCAGCAGGTATATATGCATTCGGGCGTTATTACAAGCTCGGCCAATGGAACTTCATGGGATGAACAACACGTGGTGGGTAACTGGGGAGCAGATGATGGAGTTGGTGAAATGACACGCTCCACAACCAATAATAATCAGTGGCAAATTACCCTTACGCCCAGTAACTATTACGGTTTGGGACAAACTAAGCTTGCCTATCGCCTGGCCTTTGTTTTTAGGAATGCCGATGGTAGTAGAAAAGGTACTGGTACTGCAGGCGACTTTGAACACGGAGTGGTATTAGAAAACGGAGACATACTTTACGATGTTCCGGTATTGAAACAGATCACGGGCTTGGAGGAGGAACTGCCCGGCTTCCGGTATTATCCTAACCCCGCCAGCGGTATCATTCATTTCGATGGAGAAATCCCTGGCCAGATTAAAGGTCTTGAGCTGCGCACTCTAAAAGGAGAAGTGGTTGTTCATCAGTCTGTTGCAAACAACAGTCTCAGTCCATTAGATATTTCCGAACTTCCAAATGGCCTTTACCTGCTTAGGATAATTACCGAACAAAAAGGATATACGCTCAAGGTATTGGTAAGTCGTTGAAAGCATAAGGTGGTGCAGGCCAATGGCCCGCACCGAATTTTTTTATAGGGTTACTTACTTATGTCGCAAGAAGTGCATTTCTGAACCTTACCTCCATTTGTGTCTTCACAAATGGTTGTAACGCTGTGAGGACACAGCTTGTGGCTAGTATACTGGAGCTAACAAATGCGATCTAAATGAGTAACCCTATTTTTTATTCAAAGCGCATGTGCTTCACAGAGTCACCCGAATCTCTCAATTCGCGCAACGCGTCAATACCAATTTCCAGGTGAGCGTTCACATAATCAGCACTAACCTTCTTGTCGCTTTCTTCGGTTTTTACACCCTCAGGAATCATAGGGTTATCCGACACAAGCAGTAGGGCACCTCGCGGAATTTCATTCACAAAACCTACGGTAAACAAGGTGGCCGTTTCCATATCTATGGCCATAGCCCTGATTTTCCGCAGGTATTTCTTAAAGGCCTTGTCGTGCTCCCACACCCTTCGGTTGGTGGTGTAGCAAGTGCCTGTCCAATAGTCCATGGCGTGCTTCTTAATCATGGAAGATACTGCCCGCTGCAAACGGAAGGAGGGAAGAGCAGGTATTTCCACCGGCATATATTCATTGCTGGTTCCTTCGCCACGAATAGCGGCAATAGGCAAAATAAGATCGCCCAGTTGGGTTTTCTTTTTCAACCCCCCACATTTACCAAGAAATAGAACGGCACGTGGGTGAATGCTGGAAAGCAAGTCCATAATAGTGGCAGCCATTGCACTCCCCATACCAAAATTGATTATGGTTATGTTCTCGGCTGTAGCACTTTGCATGGGTTTTCCTTCTCCCATTACTTCCACGCCAAACTTATCTGCAAACATTTCTACATACGAAATGAAATTGGTAAGTAGAATATATTCTCCAAAATCCTCCAGAGCCACACCTGTGTAGCGGGGTAGCCAGTTTTCAACTATTTCTTGCTTGTTTTTCATAGAATAATGTTTGGTGTAATTAGATTTGCCCAATGTTGCAACTCAACCTGCCGACATACGCCTATCGGCTTGAGAATAGAGGCGGCAAGTTATTTATTTTCGATCCCATTCGAAAGAAGTTCGTTCAATTGACTCCTGAAGAATGGGTTAGGCAGCACATGCTCAACCATCTTATGGTCAATTTGGGTTATCCTGCGGCCCGTACTCGCGTGGAGTCGGGCTTGAAATATAATGAACTGCAAAAACGCAGCGATATTCTCATTTATGACCAGAAGCTCAAACCATTGGTACTGGTAGAATGTAAAGCACCTTCTGTGGCTTTGGGACAAAACGTGGTGGAGCAAATTGCCGCGTACAACAAGGTTTGTCAATCCAGGCTGGTAATTATTAGTAACGGTATACAAACCTATGCTGGTTTATGCTCAAGCGCTAATGAGCCAACCCAAATGTTGAGTACCATACCTGACTACCAACAGTTGAAAGTGATGTAGGGAAATTGTATTTTTCTACATGAGTTGGATCAAGAAGATTGGTTTTCTTACGGCTTTTATCATTCCCTCGCTCACTGTGCTGGGCTTTTATTCCGGGGGTTATTGGAACTGGTTGACGGTTGCCTTTGTGTTTGTGCTCATTCCTTTGGCCGATCATCTGATAGGAGAAGACCCTGAAAATTTAAGTGAGAATGAAAGTTTGCTTCTGGCCGAACAGTTCTATTATCGATTTATCACTTACGTATGGACTTTTTTTCAGGTAGCCTTTGTCTTATGGGCATGTTGGATGGTTGCCTCACATTCCCTCGACCTTATGGAGTGGATTGGCTTTACCCTTAGCTGTGCCCTGGTAACCGGGGGCATAGGCATTACTGTAGCTCATGAGTTAGGCCACAAGAAGTCGGGCTGGGAGCGGTTTTGTTCCAAACTACTACTAATGACGGTATGCTATATGCATTTTTATATTGAGCATAACCGTGGACATCATGTCTATGTGGCCACACCTCGAGATCCGGCTACGAGTCGTAAAAATGAGCCTTTTTATCGTTTTTGGATACGCTCGGTTTTCGGTAGTTATTTTAGTGCCTGGAAACTGGAAAAGGAAAGGTTGAGCCGCAGAAAGCAAGGGTTTTTGAGCCTCAGGAATAATATGCTCTGGTTTACTGTTCTACCCCTTATTTTTTGCGCCCTGATTGTGCTGGCCGCAACCTGGTATTTGCAGGAAATGGCCTGGCCGGTGGTGGTGTTCTTCTTTGGTCAAAGTATTTTGGCATTCACACTCCTGGAGTTGGTAAATTACATTGAGCATTATGGAATAGTGCGAAAAGAGCTTGCCCCCGGGCGATATGAAAAGGTGAACCCAATGCATTCCTGGAATTCTAACCATCGGTTGAGCAATTTTTTTCTTTTTCAATTACAACGGCATTCCGATCACCATGCCTATGCCATTAAGCGCTATCAGGTATTGAAGCACTACGATGAATCGCCCCAGTTGCCTTCAGGTTATCCGGCCATGATTTTACTGGCGGCCTGTCCTCCATTATGGTTTCGGTGGATGAATCCAAAGCTAAAGGCCTGGGAGGAAGAAGTATACAACGCTAAAGGTAGTGGATGAAGCCCACTGGGTGATGGCTCATGAACTGTCAGGGATAGGTTAGGGACGCAAGATGGTTCGGAAACCCAGGTGAGGCATTCCGGTATCCGGTGCCGCAGGCATTTTGGCCGATACTCTGTAGCTGGAGCAATAGCTGTCGTTGCATAAAAATGAACCGCCTTTGATCACATGTTTAATTGCATACGGAGCTGCCGGATCATAACTTCTTTCAGGGCCTTGCGGGTTACTAATAGTTCCTTTTAATGCCAGTTGCTGATAATAGTTGGCATCGTAAAAGTCGCTGCACCATTCCCATACGTTACCTGCCATATCGAACAGGCCGTATCCATTGGCCGCAAAGACCCCGACAGGACTGGTGTGCTCAAATCCATCGTCTACCGTGTTATTTAGAGGAAAATTGCCCTGCCAGTAGTTGGCCATAGGTTTGTTCTCAGGGATTAATTCATTACCCCAGGGGTAAATATGGCCTTCCTTTCCGCCCCGGGCAGCAAACTCCCACTCTGCTTCTGTAGGTAGCTCTTTACCTGCCCATTGGCAGTAGGCAAGCGCATCGTAGTAGGCAATGTGAACTACCGGATGGTTCATACGGTCTTCAATGCTGCTTCCCGGGCCCTCCGGCTGGCGCCAGTTTACATGGTTTTTCCATTGCCACCATTGAGCATAGTTATGCATGTCTTCTACTTGCGGGGGACTGTAGAATACCAATGAGCCCGGGGCTAACAGGCTGTCAGGCGGTTTTGGAGTGCCGGGAGGCAGCTCTTTTTTCATGGTTTCCCAGTCCAGTGCCCGTTCGGCTAAGGTCTTGTATCCGGTGGCTTGGGTAAAGGCCAAAAATTCTGCATTGGTGACCTCGTACTTATCCATCCAGAAACCTCCTACTTGTACTCTATGTGGTGGTTTTTCATGGGCCATTGCCATTTTATGCTCTGCTCCCATGGTAAAAGTTCCCCCTTTTATCCACACCATATGGGTGGTATCTGTATAGCCTCTATAGGGTATTTGTGCTATTTCCGATGCGTAAGGTTCGGGTATATAGGCGCGCATTGAAGACGCAGATTGCTCTGTTGTGGGTTTGGGCTGACAGCTTACTATGAGCCAAAAGCAGGAACAGAATGAAAGCACAAATTGCCGCATATTCGATGCCTTATTTAGTCAGAGGGCAATTTAGGCATTAACAGGCTTTTTAATAGATTATAGGCCGACCAATTGAGAGTGAAAATTAGCGGTAGTTTGGGATATTTAAGCCCAGAAAAATGTCGCGTCTTGCCCAAAAGAAACCATTCTCTTCTTTGAGATTAACAATACCATTTCCGCCTCTGTTTTTCCTGTCTTTGCGAATACTTTGGCTCAAGAGTTCGTCATTTTCAAACATTATATCGTCAATGTAATATTCTCTTTTGCCGGGCTCTTTTATGGTAAGGTGTACATGGGCTGGAGCTGTTCGGCCGGGATAGCTTCCAGGCCTGAAGGTATAGAAGGTATATTGGCCGTTTTTATCGGTTATAGCCCATCCTCTTATGTAGCCATGTCTTCTGCCCCAACCTGTTTCATTGCCCCGGGTGGGGTATATTCCTTCACTATTGGTGTGGTAAGCATAAATAATAACGCCTTTGGCAGGGGTATGGCCGTCTTTTTGAAATACGGTTCCCTGAATAATCATTTGAGGAGCCCCCTCTTTAAACCCCGGTAGAGTATCGGTAGATGTCAACGTTTTGTTGCCGTACTCTAATAATGCCTCGCAACCCTCGCAGGGGCCTCCGAGTATCTGTGCCTGAGAGTAGAGAGGCCACAGAAGTAAGCCAATGAACAAGTTTCTCATAGCTGGGTGAACGATAACTACCTTGGTCAGTTGGTTCTTTTCGATCAACAACCGGGTTCGCAGGACATATAGAAGCTTATTCAAGTACTACCCGTTCTTGGTGTTGTTAGCGGTGAGGGGCTAGTTGGTTGTTTAGTCTACATGTCGAATAGTATTAGGGCTTTAATCCGTAAGATGGATATAAGAGTATATTGGATTGATTGCTTCCATTTTCTTTTTAACGCCAGAAAATACGCGGCACGTTGGTTCTGACAAAAACCATAGTCCATTTTATCTCTCAGATAAGAAAGGAATACCCTTTTGATTTATATTTTTTTCTCTTTCTCCTTCTTCTTCTCGAAGAGCTTGGTCTCATGTGATATAGAATGAACCCTAGAGCAATACCAATGAATAAACCTTACAGATTGGTAGTCGGTGGTCATGTAAAGGATTTTATCTAAAGTAATACATAGTAATGATGTTTTATCTTTAAATACTTCTTTTTGACCCGATACCGCTGGGCAAGGGCTTTATTTGGGTTGAATTTATTGATAAAAGAAATTCTGGTCTTAGTCTGGAAAATATTGGGTGGTTTTTATCACAAAACCTTCTTGGTACCCAACAGCTCCTATTGAGTAAATAGTATTTCGCTTCTTTCCGAAATTCCGTTTTCATCAAAAGCTTCCACCTGGTAGTAGTAGCCGGTGTCTGTATTGAGAGCTCTAAGTTCATAGCTATTCGCTCCATAGATCATGGCAGAAAGGTTCAGTTTGTCTTCGGCTATACCCCAATAAATGACATAGCCTGTGGCACCCTCAACGGTATCCCAGCTCAAGTCTGCATTTCTCCGGTCTTTTTGTCGGCTCACCTTAAAGTTGGCAGGGGTTTCGGGTAGGTCCTCTTTGCCGTTGCCAAATACCCTGAACTCGGAGATGGAGAGGTACTCATTGGTGCAGTATACATGGTTGTAGCGCACATAGCGGGCTTCAATAGCTTGGGGTAACTCAATGTATCCGTGGGGCATGTCGCGCATGTTTTCAGAGTAGTCTGCAATGGTCTGCCACTTGTTGCCATCAATAGAGGCCTCTATTGTAAATTGCTGTCTCAGCGTATCCGGACGCCCGAATATTTTACTGTTAAAGTCTTGAAAGTTGATCTGGATAGCTTTTACATCCATGGTTTTCTCTAAATCTACTTCCACAAAAATGGAATCGTTGTTGGCCTCCGATACCCAATAGGAGCGAATTTCTTCATCGTTTATTTTACGGATATCGAACTCCCTAATTTGCCCGAGCATATAGCCCGACTCGCTTTCATCTACCACGTTGATTTCCTGACTCACCAGGCCTGAGTTTGTGCGTACCGGCTTGTTGTAGCTAAGGAGCATCCACCCGGTAAATCGGTTTTTGTGATCTTCCACGGGTGTACCGGGCAAATAGTGAGGATAGTCTCCATAGGCAGTATTCACGTACATTTGACCGTTTTCTTCGAATCCGGCAGGGTACATCCCTATTCTTCGCTCAAACTTATAGTTTACTGAAATGGCCATTGTAGCGTAGTGCCAGTAATTGCCATTATTATCGCGTACGGTGCTGCCATGCCCCGAGCCTTTCAGAAATCCTCCGGGTTTGTAAGAAATTGGGTTGTAAGGAGCATATTCAAACGGCCCCAAAGGGCTTTTACTGGTATATACTCCATCGGCATACACGTTCCACTGAGTTCCCGGAGCACCATATTCCAGGTAGTAGGTGTCTCCATGCTTTACCATCCAGGGACCCTCTATAAATGGCTGGATTTCCGATTTATGATCTTGCCCAAAACGTTCCCACCCATGTTTTTCGGGCTGAAGGTAAAGTAAATCGGTCTGTTCTCCTTTGGGAATATAGTAGTTGTCCGGGTCTAGCTCTACTCCCCTGATAGGGAATTTGTTAGACGACTCCTCATAGAGGTATACTCGGCCATCATCGTCAGTAAACAGCATTGGGTCCTGCACGCCATTGGGCGTATTAATCACTGCAAAGTTGGTTTTCCAATCGCCCAATTCCGGGTTGTCTGTTTCGATGACCGCGCCCCTACCCGAAGGGTCGCCTAATACCAGAATTTTTCCGTCTCTTACAGTGGCAGCAGGAGCATTACTGCCGTTGAAATACCAACTCCGGGGTCTGATAAACCGCCAATTGCTCATGTCTTCAGAGGCCCAATAGCCGTGAGAACGGGTAACAAACATGTAGTAGGTGCCCTTAAAGTTCACAATGGCCGGGTCGGCACCCGAGCGATAGGAAACGTTGTTGTTGGCCCTGTAATGCGACATGTAGGTGTAATCGATGTCTAGTGGGTTGCAATATGTTTTATAGTGCTTTTGCTCCTGAGCCGTAGAAAATGACACTTTTGGCTGGTGCTGTTCTGGGCCTGAGCAGGCGAGAAGGAGCAGAAGTGGGAAGAACAGGTTAATGCTTTTCATAGAAATTTATGTATTGATCCTTATAGGGTTGTGTTAGGGTTGAAATGATTATTCTGACACGTTTGTTGCGGCCGATATACTCAATAAAACCATACCTTGATGAGCGTAGCCACAATCATTAAAACCGAAATAACTTTGGCCCACAAGTGGGCTTTAGTGTTTACTCTTATAAACCGGGCCGCACCATAGGCACCTATTACCTGACCTATGGCCAGCAACAGGGCTGGCTTCCAGAGAATGTGGTTGGTAAAGGCAAAATACAGTGTAGTGGGAATGGTATAAATGAGTACGATAAGCAGTTTGTACGTATTGGCCTCCTGATAGGGCATACGGTATACTCCGGAAAGTATAACCAGAATGAGAATGCCCACGCCTATCTGTATAAAACCACCGTACAAACCACCGAGAAATAGCAAAATTGCAGCCCAGCCCGAACTACCGGAAAATGATAGTTTCGATCTTCTGGTTAGTGAGCCGGGTAAAAGAAACGAAATCAGCAAGGCTACCATTACTATCGTAGCCATTAGGTTGAAGGATGCGTTGGACACCTGAGTGGCGCACCAGGCACCCGCCATAGCTCCGGCTACGGTAGAGAGAATTGGAGTGAGTTTAAACTGACCATGCTGCGAAGAAATAGTCTTTCGAAGCACCAACACTCCCGTTAGGTTTTGAAAGAAAACCCCGGGGCGTGTAGTGGTATTGGCCATTACCAACGGAATACCCGTGAGGGTCATTACTCCCATGCTGAACAGTGTGCCACTACCGGAAATGGTGTTCACTATTCCCGCCAATATGCCTCCGGCTATAAGCAATATTTCGTTGGTCCAATTCACTCTTTAAAAGGTGCCCCTGTACAAATGGTCGAACCGCGCTCCCGTGCCATCAGTCTTTAGTGGAATTTGCATTCCACCTGTTTCTTCAAGCCAGTTAAAAAGGTCGGTGCGAAGTTGTTTGGCAATGTCGCGATACGCTTCGTCCCTGATTAGATTATTCATCTCCCAAGGGTCGTTCTCCAGGTCATAAAGCTCGTTAATGTCCCACAAACCATAGTAGCGTATAAACTTATATTTGTCTGTTCTTACCGCATGTACTGTAGGAGTTTGCGGAAATGGCCGCTCCCAGAAGTACTCATAATAAATGCGTTTTCTCCAGTTATCGGGATTCTCCCCTTTAAGAATAGGTAAAAAGCTCTCTCCATCCATATTGGTGGGTTTTTCTAAACCGGCCATGGCTAATATGGTGGGGCCAATGTCTATGTTCTGAATCATTTGCTTCACCTTATTCTGCTTAATTACATCTTTTCCGCCATAAATGAGCAGCGGCACCCGAATGGATTCTTCATAGGCATGTCGCTTGTCAATAAGGCCGTGCTCACCAAAAGAAAAGCCATTATCGCCCATATAGAATACAATGGTATTGTCAATCTGTCCGCTCTTCTCCAGTTGGTCAAGCACGGCTGCAATGCTTTCATCTACCGAAAGTAGCGTTTCGGTATAAAGCTGGTAAAACTCATCGAAACCAATCTGACCATGATACATATAGTCTACACCATGCCAGCTGTTGCGTTGTTTTTTTACCCAATCGGGTACATCGGCATAGTTGTAGTCTTTGTTCTTTTCAGGAAACATGGTAGGCGGATAACTCGGTTTGGTATTGGCATATACTCCCTGGTGTCGTTTGGCCGGTTTAAAGTCGGCATGTACGCCTTTGTGTGATAAATAGAGGAAAAAGGGCTTTTGGCCGTCTCTTTCGCTTAGCCATTTAACAGCCTCTTCGGTAAGTAAATCGGTAATGTATGTGCTGTCGCTAAAGGTTTTTTCAACCCCATTGATGTTAATGAGTGGGTTGTAATAATTGCCCTGACCTTTAAGGCTAAACCAATGATCAAAGCCCTTTCGAGGGTCTGCATGGTGTTCACCCATATGCCATTTGCCCATAAAGGCTGTTTCGTAACCGGCTGCCTGAAGGTATTGGGGGAAGAACTTAATACTATCAGCAATAAGCGACTGATTGTCTACCACCTGGTGGTGGTGCGATAGCTGCCCCGTGAGAATGGAAGCCCGGCTGGGCGAACATAGCGAGGTGGTAACGAATGCATTTTCAATATGGGCCCCTTCGCGTGCCATTTTGTCCATTGCAGGAGTTTCTAAGAAAGGTACTTTACCAGTAAAACCCATGAAGTCGTAGCGATGGTCATCACTAAGAATAAAAACTACATTCATGGGTTCTGTCCCTTCAATGTGCTTTAAAATCAAGTCGTTTTTTTGTTCGCCCCTTGGGGCAGAGCAAGCCAATGCTACCAGATGCACCAGCGCCAGCAGACTTAAAAGTTTGGTTGTGGAATTAGTCATGGTCTTAGTTTTTGATTGTACAATGGCATAGGTGAGGTCGATGGTTGCCCAGCGTGCAGGGTTCCCACCGACCTACCCATAAGATGCCGTCCGCATTGAATTTCCAGTTTTCACTCACGGCTGTATTTTTTCTGCCTTGCCCATTGACAGAAATTCCGGTGAATGATTCCAAGGGGGCTGAAACGATGATTGCACTTCTGGAAAAGGACGGCATTTTTCTTTACTTAAGCTTAAAGTCGGCCTCAAGCCCTGTGGAAGAGTTGGGGCCAATAAATACTTTGAAATCCCCCGGTTCGGCTTCAAAGCGCATATCTAAAGTATAGAATGCCAGGTCTTTAGCGCTAAGGTTAAACGACACGCGCTTCGATTCTCCGGGTTTAAGTTTAATTTTCTCGAATCCTTTGAGCTCTTTTACCGGGCGGGTTACGCTGCCCACCATGTCTCGCACATAGAGCTGTACTACCTCTTGGCCCTCATAGGTTCCCGTGTTGGTTACCGTGGCCGAAACGGTAAGGGAGCTATCGAACGATAGCTCAGAGCTGCTCAAGCTAATGTCGCTGTACTCAAAGGTGGTGTAGCTCAGTCCGTAGCCGAAAGGATAGAGCGGCTCGTTAGAAACATCCAGGTATTTACTGGTGTATTTGTTGTCGGCACTAAAAGGGCGGCCTGTATTCTTCATGTTATAGTATATGGGAATCTGACCCACGTTTTTAGGAAAAGTTATGGTGAGTTTGCCGGCCGGATTATGGTCTCCGAAAAGCGTTTCAGCAATGGCTTTTCCAGACATTGTGCCCAGATGCCAGGCGTTCATAACAGCAGGAATGTGTTCGTCAATCCAATTGATGGTGAGTGGCCTGCCAGCCATTACCACTGCGACTATGGGTTTGCCAAGCGCATGTATAGCTTCTATAAGCTCTTGTTGCGGTCCTGGCAGTCCTATTTCCGATCGGCTGGCTGCTTCTCCGCTTTGGGTATAGTCTTCACCTATGGCCATTATAACTACATCCGATTTTCTGGCTGCTGCCAGAGCTTCAGCAAAACCCGACCGGTCGTCTCCACTAAAGCCGGCACCACGTGCATAGTTGATTTTTACTCCGGGAGCAATTTGCGCTATGCCTTCTTTTAGAGTAATCACTTTAGAGGCATCGCCAGCTACATGCCAGGTGCCTAGCATATCTTTGCGGTTATCGGCCAATGGACCAATAAGAGCTACTGAGCCAAGTTTTTTAGAAAGTGGCAAAAGATTACTTTGGCCTTTGCTTGCCGGTTGGTTTTTGAGCAGTACAATAGACTCTTTTGCGGCCAATAACGCATGATTCATTAATTCTTGAGAATATAGCGTTTGTTGCTCCCTGTCTTTGTTTAGGTATCGGTAGGGGTCTTCAAACAATCCCAGTTTGTACTTCATTTCCAACACCTGTCTTACATACTCATTCAGTGTAGACTCTTCAATCTTTCCTTCGGCAATCAGTTCCGGAATGTAACGGCTGTAAAGCCCTCCCTGCATATCCATTTGTACGCCTGCTTTAAAGGCCAGCTCTGCGGCCTCTTTCTCGTTGGCTACTACTCCATGAGGCACCATTTCATTGATAGATGTGTAGTCGGTTACCACAAAGCCATCAAAACCCCATTCATTGCGCAATATTTCTGTCATCAGGTAGTGGTTGCCAGAAGCAGGCACTCCATCCAACTCGTTAAAGCTGGTCATTACTGTGGCGGCACCGGCCTCCAGAGCGGCTTTGTAGGGAGGTAAATAGTTCTGCCTCAATTCCCGGTCAGACATATCCACTGTATGATAGTCGCGCCCTGCCTGGGAAGCTCCATAGGCGGCAAAGTGCTTTACGCAGGCCAAAATGGTGGTAGGGTCGGCAAGGTTTTTACCCTGTATGCCCCTAACCTTGGCAGCACCAATGAGTGCACCTAGGAAGGGGTCTTCGCCACTACCTTCTGCAATGCGGCCCCAACGAGGGTCGCGCGCAACATCAACCATGGGGTTGAAGGTCCAGTTGACTCCGGCAGAGGCGGCTTCTTTGGCGGCCAGGTGAGCCGATTTTTCAATAATATCAAGGTCCCAACTAGAAGCCTCGGCCAGAGGAATTGGGAAGGTGGTTTTATAACCATGAATTACATCCAAGCCAAAGAGTAGAGGAATACCCAGCAGTGTTTCTTCAACAGCTATGCGCTGCAGCTCACGGGCGTAGTCTACGGTATGGGCATTAAAGAGATTACCGGCCCTGCCAGCCCTCAATTCGTCCATGTAGTCATCGCGCAATACAGGTCCTGTTACATCCCAGCCACTGGTGTAGAGGGTGAGCTGTCCGGCTTTTTCTTCGATGGTCATTTCTTGAATGAGCGAATCGATGAACCGGCTCATAGGGTCTGAGCTGCCCGATGGGTTTTCGCAGCCATTTAGGGCCATGAACCCCATGATGCTTACCAGGAGTATAAGAGGTGTGCTTTTATGGATGTTGAATGAATGCATTGCGGGTATAGGTTACTTGGAATGAGAAAATAGCCAGGGCAATAGTTCAGGTTCGGCAAATGCAGGATCCCAGCTGTTGTGGTTGGCATTGGGGTAAAGGGTGAGTTTTACCCGACCGCCCTTTTCTTCAATAGCACTGGCCATTTCTTTAGAAAAATGAGGAGGCACTACATCGTCTTTCAGGCCATGGAATATCCAGAAGGGTACTTTTTTGGCGTACTTTCTGGCACTTTTTGGGTGGTCGCCACCACAAATGGGTGCGGCAGCCGCAAACGTTTTGGGTCTGCGGCTCACAAGCTCAAATGTGCCCATTCCTCCCATGGAAAGGCCCATTACATACATTCTGTCTTTATCTATATGAGCAACCCGACTAAGCGAATCGACCAATGAAAGAAGGCCTTTCATGGCCAATGTAGGTTCTGTTTTGGTGGTGAAATAGGTAAACTGACGTTTTCCATTCTCATCGAGTGGTCTGTGTACATTGGCCCAGTAGTCTTCCGGTGGGCATTGAGGAAAAACGACAATGGCCGGAAACTTTTCCCGATTGGAAGGGTCGAGAAACAGTTTGCTGCCATGCACCAACTGTTTCTCATTGTTGGTACCACGTTCACCAGCGCCATGAAGAAAAAGTACCAGTGGATATTCCTTTGTGGGATCGAACCCATCCGGATAAAGTACTCTATAGTTGAGCGAACCTTCTTCATAGGTGTGTTTTGCCGCTCTAAAGTCTTCCTTGGTTTGGGCCAGGCTAATGTTTAATACCCCGGCCAAAGTACAGATGAGCAGTAGCTTAATCTTCATAGTAGAAACCTAGTTTTTTAAGTCCTTGCTGTATTTCCGGAGCCGACATAAACAGATCCCAGATTAGCCCGCTGCGGTAGTTTTCGATCATTACTGGAATTGGGCCCTGATCGATGGCCAGGTAGCGTGGGAGGTACCAATTTTCGTGGAAGCTAAAAGCATCGTAAGGACCAAATTCGCCTACAAGGGAATCGGCTTCGGTGTAGAGTTTTTTTAGCATGGCCATGCTTTCTTCCGGAGTATATGGGAAAGAAGAAAGGGCAGCAGTTGGCGAAATTACCCCAAGATCGCGGTCAGGTCTATGGCCGGCATAGCCTCTCATGGAGTAGCTGGAGGTAAAGCCCCACATGTCAGGCCCGTATCCTTTGAATTCATTGGGATTGGCTACTGCATGTTTGTGATGAATGAGGGCATGATTGCGGTTGAGCTTCCAGTAGTCTCCATACTTGTCTTTCAGGCCTTTTGGGTTAAGGCCGAGGTAAGAGTAGTGTGCCCAAAAGAGCGGACCCACGGGTGAGTCGTTGGTTTCGTAGTGGTTAAGTACGGTTTCGAGTCCATAGTAGGTAGTATCGTTGGCAATGGCACCATTCATGGCCCAACCTTCATGATACACAGCAGGGTCTACCGAGTGGGTTGGCGATGAAGCTGCCAGCACATACATAATGAGGCACTCATTGTAACCTCTAACATCAAAGTTCATTTCCCACTCATAGTTGGGCGACCAGTGCCAGTAGAGTACATTTTCGCCTTTGGTGTGCCAGTCGAACTCAATGTTTTCCCAAAGGGTATTCATGCGTTCGGCCAGCTGTTTTTCTCGCTTATCGTTTTTGTCCAGGTATTGTCTCACGGTAAGCAGGCCGGCTGCCAGAAAAGAGGTTTCTACCAGGTCGCCCCCATCGTCTTTTTTGCTAAAGGCCGAAACCTTACCGGTTTTGCCATCCCACCAGTGAGGGAATACTCCATGGAACGAATCGGCTTTTTCCAGAAAGTCTACAATCTTTTCAAAGCGCTCAATACCTTCTTCCCGGGTAATAAAGCCTCTTTCTATACCCACAATTAGTGCCATAAGCCCAAAACCTGAGCCGCCCGATGTAATAATGTCTTTGTCGTGACTGGGATAAATATCGTCCATGTGATATCGCTCGCGGGCCATACCGCTGTTGGGCTCGGCACCATTCCAGAAATACTGAAAGGTTTGATATTGCACCAGGTTGAGCAAAGAGTCTTCTTCGCTTTGGGTTTTTATAGAGTCGGCCTGCTGGCTGCCTTTGGATTGACTGCAAGCCCATAAAAAGGCGCCCAGTGCCATGGCCATCAAACATTGAAGTATTGTTCTTTTGTTCATCTTAGTTTAGGGTTATTCTAGGGTTTGGTTCAGTAGCTTGTAAATCCGAGTTTCTTTAGTCCGTTAGTTATTTCACTGCTTTTCATAAACAGGTTCCACAGCAAGCCTGTCCTGTGATTTTCTATCATCAGTACAATAGGCCCCTGGTCAATGGCCAGATATGAGCTGGCAACCCAGCTTTCAGTCAGGTTAAAGGCATCGTAGAAGCCATATTCTCCCCAAAGCATATCGCCCATAATGTAGTAGAAGTGTTTAAGTGCCTTCATAGATTCATCGGGTGTATAGGGGAAAGACGAAAGGGCGGCTGTGGGGGTAATTACCCCCAGGTCGTTGGTGGGAGAGTGGGCAGAGTAGCCTTGATGGTTGTCGCTGGCGGTAAGTCCCCAGGCGTTTTCATTATAACCAACAAAGTTTTTGGGGTTGGCAACAGCGTATGCATAATTTATCTTGCTGTGGGCTACGTTTTGATCCCAATAGTTGGCGTATTGATCTTCGAGCTGCCGCGGATCCAAGCCAAGGAAAGAGTAGTGGCTAAAGAATAGTGGCCCTCCATAGGAGTAGCCTAGTGGCAAGGTGGTGCCAAAGTATTCTTCACCATTAGCCATATTGCCATTTCTGGCCCAACCCTCATGGTATACATTGGCCGAAATAGGGTGGGTGGGAGAAGAGGCGGCCAGTACATAGACTATTAGCGATTCGTTCCAGCCCTGAATTTTCAGGTTCTTTTCCCAGCCCACATTGGGCGACCAATGCCAGTACAATACGTTCTGGCCGCCTCTGGTGTACCAATCCCATTCTACCTCTTCCCAAAGTTCTGTAATGGTATCTATAATGGCTTTTTCCTGAGTATTGGAGGCGTTGAGATATTCTCTAACGGTGAGGAGCCCCTGAATCATAAAAGCCGTTTCTACAAGGTCGCCTCCATCGTCTGTAGCACTAAAAGGAATGGCCTTACCGGTATTACCGTTCATCCAATGAGGCCATACCCCATGAAAACGATCGGCATTTTTTAAGAAGCTCACAATGGTCTGGAGCCTGTCTATTCCTTGTTGCCGGCTAATAAAACCGCGTTCTATACCTACCAGTATGGCCATAACACCAAAGCCCGAGCCTCCAATGGTTACAGTATTGCCACTGCTGTTGCGCTCTCTGGCCAATCCGCTGGTAGGATGAGCAAAATCCCAGAAGTATTTAAAGGTTTGCTCCTGAACCTTGGTGAGTAATTCGCTTTCAGAGATTTGCGGAAATTTATTGGTCGGGTTTAATTGTGTGTAGAACTCCAGGGAGTACCCTTCAAAGTCTCTGCCTTCGCTGCTCTTTAATTCTTCTGAGAGGGTGATTTTATATTTTTTAATGTAGTCTAGGGCTGTGGTTGGGGTAACGGAAACCACTCTGTTTTCATCAGAACTGCTTATGCTCACGGAGCGTCCTGTTAGTCTAAATGCTTTCTGAAAACTTTGGAGGCTTACCCCGGTGCTAAAATTGAAGGTAATAGTGGGTTGCACACCAATGTCTTGTACTCTGGGGTTGTTGCCTACCGTTTCTCCATCTATTTCAATGGAGATTAGGCTGAGGGCTCCTGCCAGTGTTTTGAATTGAATAGTGGTGGGAGTTGTGCTTGCTCCCGCGGTGCTTTTTAGGTTTTGGTTGATGGATATGGTGTATAGGGTGTTGTCTTTAAGTGTACCGTTAACGAGTAGTAGGGCTGATTTGCCTTGGGATGAAAGGGAGATGGTTTTTGAAACTTCGTTGTCGTTTTCACTCAATAGTATTCCTGATTGAGTAGTAGACTCATCGAGGGCAGCAGAAAATACCAAAGATATAGTTCGGTCTACAGGAACTCCTTCTGTAACACTACCAGTGCTCAGTTCAAGGTCACCGGCAAAGGCATTTTTGAGCACAAGGGGTTCTGCGCCAGGCTCATCTTTGCTACAGGCTAGCATGCTTAAAAACACTAAAGACAGAAGGTAGTGGAGCTTCATTATTAACTGGTTTAGATGAAATTGGGGATTTCAGCCAGGCTGAATTCCCCAATTCATAGTAATTATTCGATTGCTACTTAGCGAGCATTAATGATTGTCTGTATTTCTGTTTGTGTAATTACACGGTCGAAAATGCGCAACTCGTCCATCACACTATGGTCGGCATTGTGTCCCCATCCGGTAAAGCGCGGAGCCCCCGACATAATGGACATAATATCGCAATCGGTCCAGTCTATGCCATCGAAAGTGCCTTCGCTTACCAGCTGACCATTAATATAGACCTTAGCTTCTGTTTGCGATATGGTAAAGGCCATGTGAATCCAGTCTGTATTGGTAAGGGGAACATCGGCTGCATCGCCTCCATCGAACCAGCTGTCGGAGGCACCGGTACCTACATTGAGTTTAAAACGCTGCTCTCCACCGGCATTTTCTCTAAAGAATCTAAAGCCGCTGGTGCGCTTGTTCTGTGCTGTGGGGTTGGCATCGTCCGGAGGTCCTATTACCAAAATACCGGCTCTGTCCGGATCGCCATTTACCTTATACCAGAAAGAAGCGCTAAACTCATCGTTTTCAAGTGCCTCCGAAGGGAATGTCAGGTAAGAGTCGGCCGCTCCTTTGTAGGCATTGGTTCCTCTCAAACCCGATCCGGCAAAAGAAGGAGATCCCACTGCAGTAGCGTTACTGCCAGATGCTGCCTCTGTATAGTTGCCATCGAATGGCATATAGAAAATTTCACCGAATTCACCCTGATAAGGCACATTGCCTCCTTCGTCTCTAATAATGTTCTGAATTTCGGTTTGCGAGAGTGCCTTGTTGAATAAACGGAGCTCATCCATAAAGCTTTGATCTGAAAGGTGGTTCCACGCGGTGAACCTTGGAGCTCCTGACATAATGGATATAATGTCGCAGTTGGTCCAGTCTACTCCTGCAAACGCTCCTGTTTTCACTACCTGACCGTTTATGTATACGGTGGCCTCTGACTGAGAAATAGTAAAGGCCATGTGCACCCATTCGTCTTTGGTGGGGTCTACATCGGCCGCAGCGCCTCCATCGAACCAGCTATCGGAGGCACCGGTACCCACATTGAGTTTAAAGCGTTGTTTGCCTCCTGCATTTTCTCTGAAGAAACGGAAACCGGCCTTTCTGTTGTTCGGGTTGGTAGGGTTGGCTTCATCGGGTGGCCCAATAACCAATACACCGGCTCTGTCAGGAGTTGCATTTACCTTCATCCAGAAAACAGCACTGAATTCATCTTCCAACAGGCCATTGGTTGGGAAAGTAAGGTACGACCCGCTGGCACCTGCAAGAGCATTACCGCCAACTTTTCCCTGTCCGGCAAAGCCCATGTTGCCTACTTCTGTAGGGTAGGTTACGCTTACCAGCTCTATGTTGTCACCATCAAAAGGCATGTAGAATATTTCTCCATCATATTTGGCCTGATAAGGTGGTACTTTGGAGAAATTCACGCTTCTGGTAGTGGTTTTACCGTCAATGTCGGTGGCTACTATAGAGAGTGTATGATCACCGTCTACCAATTCTTCGTAGAGGTATTCGCCTACAAAACGTCTGTAGTCTTTAAAATCGCTGTAGCTAACAATTTCGTTGTCGTTCAACCTCACTGAGATGTTGTCTACTTCGATGTCGTCAGTCACCTCAAATTGAATGTTTATGGAGGTTACCGATTCGTAGACCTGAATTTGGGTGCCCTCAGTAGGGTAGGAGATGGTGACGGCCGGTGCCGACTCGTCTGCACCGGGGTCAACCGCCTCTATTTCGTCTATAAAGCTGTTGTCGCAACCCACCAATACGAGTAGCAGGGCGAAGCTTGTTACGATTGATTTAAATAGTTTCATAATGCTTTGTGTTTTCTTAGTTGCCATTGAGTTGGGTTAACAGATCCAATTGAGCCAATGGATAAGGAATGAATCGCGCAGCAGGCGTATAGGTTCTTCCATCGTGAGTCAGCTCTGAGGTGCGCTCGTAGCGCGCCAAATCGTAGAAGCGAATACCCCATTCCATCCCAAATTCAGCGAATTTTTCGTTGAGTACTTCATTGAGAGTTACTCCGCTAATATCGGGCAGCCCGGCTCTGTTGCGTACTTCGTTCACGGCATCATCGGCCGACATAACAGTGCTTGTGGCTCCATTCACCAGTGCTTCGGCATGCATGAGCAGAATTTCTGCATAGCGTATAACCAGGAAGTTCTTGTTTTCACCATATCTGGTTCTGCCCGGAGTTAACTGATTTGAGGGCAGGTAGTGCTTTCCGCTGGAGAAAATGGCACGCGGGTTAGGCTGGTTGTCTGTTCGGCCTATTACATCGCCATCTCTGGTGGTATTGGAAACGAAGGCCGGTAGGTTGGCATAATTGGGGTCTTCCTGAATGCGCTGAATACCTTCTCTGGTAAATAGAACGCTTGTTTCCAGTCGTACAGTCTCGTTTCGGTCCAGCATAAACTTGATGTACTTCATGGTAGGCTCCCAAAAACCCCATCCACCGCTGGAACCGGCTACTGCAGGGGTCCAGTTGTTTGGTCCAAAGAAGGCATGAAGGTAGTATTCGGCTTCGCCAGAGCTCTGACCAAAGTCTGAGTACTGGAACTCCAGGAGGCTTTCGTTGCTTAGTTTCCCCGGAATTTTGAATAGCTCATAAAAATCAGGGTATAGCTCAAAGGCATTGGAGCTAATGATGGCTCCGGTGGCATCGGCAACGGCCTGGTAGTTTTTAAGCTCCAGATTGGCCATGGCTTTTACAGCCAGAGCAGTGTATCGGGTAATTCCACCCTTAATATCAGTGCGCTGGTTAGGGCGAACATTCGGAAGGAGAGGGATAGCGGCATCCATTTCTTCAGAAATGTGGGTCATTACCTCTTCGAAGCTAGAAACCGGGGTCGTATAGAGTCCATCGGTTTGCGAGCTGGTAGGGAGCAATATATTGCCCCAGAGTCTGGCTAGCTGAAAGAGTTCAAAGGCCCGCATTACGCGAATCTCGGCAATGTACTGGTCGGCCGTGGCAGGGTTGGCGGCAAACTCCTTGTACTTCTCAATTTCTTCCATTGCGGCATGAAACTTAATGATGTCGTCATAGAAGTTGAGCCAGGTGGAGTTGTACATCCAGAAAGATCTGTCGTAGCGGAAAAAGTCGGTTTCTGTGAGTGGAAACTGGTCTCCGGCTGCGTTTACATCATCGCCCCTTACGGATAGCAGAGGGAAGGTTTCCCATTGCAGAGCGTAGAGCAATTCGTAGGCTCCTGTAATAAGCTGAGCCATGTTTTCCGTTTTGGTGTAGTCTGTGTCTTCTACTAACACACGTTGTTCCAGCGGATCGTTGAGCTTGTCGTCACAGCCGGTTGCCAGTACCATGGCCAGGCTTAGTGCTGTGAGCTTCTTAACTATATTTAATGCTTTCATTGTCTGTTTCTTTCGTTTTAAAACTTAATGTTCAAACCAAGGGTGTATACCGCAGGAATTGGGTAAGTCTGTCTGTCTATTCCGTTGGCTACTTCCGGGTTAAATCCATTGTAGTTAAAGACAGTTAATGGACGCTCTGCCGTAAAGGTTATTCGGGCGTCAGGGATATCGGTGCCTAATACGGTTTTGTTACGAATGTTGTAGGCCAGGCGCACGTTCTGAATTCTGAAGTATGAACCGTCTTCCACGAAATAATCGCTCATGCTCTGGTTCCAGCCTTTTCTTAAACCTGCGGCCGAAGGGTACTTGTTTGAAGTGCCCTCGCCTGTCCAAAGGTTGGTGGCCAGTTCTGCATCAATGTTAGTATCGGTAGTGAAAATGATTTCGCCTCTTTTACGGTTGAGAATGCTATGTCCTGATTGTCCCTGGAAATCGGCCGAAAAATCGAAGTTCTTATAACTAACCGCCAGGTTGAATCCATAGGTTAGCGTGGGTAAGAAAGAGCCCAATACCACACGATCCTGATCGTCTATCACACCGTCACCGTTCTGATCTTTGTATCGGAAATCTCCGGGCTCAATGCCCGAATCGTTAATGAACTCAGCGGTATATCCACTGTTGTTGATTTCGTTCTGGTTTTGGAAAATACCATCGGTTTCATATCCAAAGAATGCCTGTAGAGGCTGCCCTACAATAGAACGCTGACGGAATTCGGCCTGACCACCATCGAGGTATTGAGGGCCGCCAAGTGTGAGCACTTCGTTGTTTAGCGTGGCAAAGTTTCCGCCAACACGGTAGCTGATTCCGTTGGCGAGCTCATCGGACCAGTTCATGGCCACTTCAATACCGGAGTTTCTTATTCCGGCCGCACTTCTTCTTACATTTTCTCTAATGAGTGGGAGAATGATGGTTACGGCTGCATCTTTAGTGTCTCTCTGAAAATAATCAGCTTCAACTGATAGTCTTTCGTTGAACATTCTTGAGCTTACACCTATATTAAGTTCTTCGGTTGTTTCCCAACGATCCACATAGTCATAGGTAGGAATAACCACATTACCCGGAACTCTCACTCCATCTATAGCCAGGAATCTCTGTTCTACTGTTGGGGCACCTACAGATGGTGTAACGCCTGCGTTGCCAAGTTGTCCCCAGCCACCTCTTATTTTAAGGAAGTCTACACCGGAAAGGTTAAAGAAGTTCTCCTCTGAAAGTACCCATCCGGCACCAATGGTAAAGAAGTTGCCCCACTTTTGTTGGAAAATGTTGGTGCCATCTCTTCGGTAAGTTCCGTAAAGAAGATATCGGTCGTCATAGTTATAGGCCAAACGGGTAAAATAAGATGAACCGTAGGTTTTAGCACCAAAGTCGCCAACTCCACCCTGATCAATAACATCGGCCAGAGAAATGTACCACAGTTCTTCCTGAATGCGGCTTGGTGAAGGGTCTAACTCCGTACCTCTGGCAAAGAGCCCTTCAGTACTTTCGCTTCTGAAAGAATAACCGGCCACTGCAGTAATGTTGTGCAGGCCAATGTTTTGCTTGTAAGTAAGGTAATTGTCCCAAATTTGGTTGAATGATGTAGCGTGGCTTCTTCTTATAGAAGACTGAAAATCAGTAACTCCATCGCTATACTCAAAATTGACATTTCTGGAGTTGATGTTCGAATAGCTGTAGTTATAAGCGGTTCGGAAAGTCAGGCGATCTGGAATAAGGTCTGCCTCTGCATAGAAGTTGGCCAGAAATTTACCGATTTTATTACGGTTGTCATTGTAGAGGAGGTCGTACATTGGGTTTTGAGAACCTCTATAGCCAAGGGTTTGGGCATTGGAAAGCCTAACCGGAGTTGCGGCAGTGTTCAGGTCATCATATACAGGCAATATGGGTACAGCAAAGTAAGTCTTAAACCAAACCGAGTTTTCGGCCACATATTGGGTTCCGTTGCTTATGTTAATGTTTCCACCTACTCTCAGGTTTTCGTTTACATCGAAGTCTATTTTAGACCGTAGGTTTAAGCGCTCATATTCATTGCGCGTACTTTTGAGTAGGCCGTCTTGCTGAAAGTAGTTGACTCCCAGTGAGTAACGTGTGTTGTCACTACCTCCGCTTACTGTTAAGGAGTGGTTTTGAATGGGGGCAGCAGTTTCCAAAACCTGGCCGTACCAATCGGTATTTACATTGGGTACGTTGGGGTTAATGCGGCTGCGACCAAAGCGCTGGAAGGCGTTGTCTATAAAGGCTGCATCGGCACTGGATCCAGTGGCCAGAGCATACTCCGTAAATTGTTGGGCATTGGCCAGCTTAAGTACATTTTGGGCAACTTGCACACCGTAGTATCCATCGTACACTACCTCGGCCTGCTTATTATAGCTACCCGACTTTGTTTCGATAAGTATAACTCCATTGGAAGCTCTTACCCCATAAATTGCCGAAGCCGAAGCATCTTTTAGAACTGAAATGGTTTCAATATCCGCTGGGTTAAGGAAGTCTATGCTTTCGAAGAACATTCCATCTACCACATAAAGAGGGGCTGCATTGCCTTCAAGCGAGCCAATTCCTCTCACCCTAACGGTTGGGGCTGCTCCGGGAGCACCACTACTTACTATTTGCAAGCCGGGCACTTTACCCTGAAGGGCCTGCATAGCCTGGGCAGTAGGTGTTTTATTTATTTCATCGGTTTTTACGGTTGAAATGGAGGAGGTAAGGTCTTTTTGTTCCTGACTACCATAACCAATAACTACCACCTCGCCCAATTCGCTAACATTGGGATTAAGTGTAATGTTGATGGTGGTTTGATTACCCACTACCACCTCTTGTGTTACAAAGCCAACAAAGCTAAAGACCAATACTGCGTCTTTGCCAGAGACCGTTAACCGATACCGACCATTCATATCGGTTGTCATACCATTGTTGGTGTTCTTTTCGCGTACCGTTACTGTAGGCAACGGCTGTCCGTCTTCCGAAGATATGACGGTTCCCGTTACTACCACCGATTGTGCCCAGGCTGGCTGTGCCAGCGCGCACATCAGCAGTACCGGGAGTACTTTTAAGTACGAGCGTAGAGTTTTTTTCATGCCTTAATCATTTTGTTTCAAATAGGTAATGTCGTTTCAGTAAATCGATTGATATACGTAGAGTAATTGTAATTACTTTCTTAGAAAATGCGCAAGTTCTCTGGTGTGAAAAGTTGATTTTTGGCCTTTAAATAAGGGGTAAAACGATTGTTTTTTTGCGCGTTAGTCACATTAAAAAATTGGCTTTTAAAGCATTTTCAAGGGGAAAACGTTTGCATGTTGCGCTTAAAAAACAAAGTGCGAATGTCAACCAGAAACGACTAGTTGAGATGCGAGCTAAAGAGATTGTGGATGAGCACTGTTGAGGAGTTTTTAGAGTCGCCATCATATACCTTTTCAATCTTCTTCTTGAAGTTCCAAATGGTGTTCCTTCTCAACTCCAACATTTCCGAAAGCTGATCGAGCGTATACTCCTTCTGTCGGTTGTTGGTAATGTACAGAATGAAGAAAGCCTTTTCAATGGGGAATTTTATTCTATGGAATATGGTGTTGCTGGTTACCGACTCGTTGTAGCCGCACTTGGAGCAGCGTCTCATAAACTTGGTCTTACCTTCAAAGTATTTGGTATTGCCGCATTTGGAACAGTGATAGCCATTGCCCCATTTTAGTTTTTCTAA
The DNA here is from genome assembly GCF_002296035.1 of Roseivirga sp. UBA838. Lineage (NCBI taxonomy): Bacteria > Pseudomonadati > Bacteroidota > Cytophagia > Cytophagales > Roseivirgaceae > Roseivirga > Roseivirga sp. UBA838. The sequence continues at coordinate 48,909 of NZ_DBHC01000053.1, read as the reverse complement.
AAAACGATAACAGGTGAGCTCGTTCGGGAAAATTTTCTGGAATTGCTCCAGGTTTAGGTTCTTGTTGATGAGCCTGTCTTGCAGAATCTCTTTGATGTTGTTTTTGAGCTTCCAGTTGTCCAGATCGAGTTTGGAATTGATGGCGTTGATCTCCTTGGTTTGCTCAATGAGCTTTTGGTTGGTGTTGGCCAGAAGTAGGTTTTTTTCTTCGAGCTGCCGTGTTCTTTCTTTGATTTTTTCTTCCAGTTCTTTGTTTACCCGGTCTTTGAGTTCGGCATTTTCCTTTTGCTGATTAATTATGCGTTTGAAGGCTTTATCGCGGTTTGATTTCAGAATTCGCACTCTGTCGCTGAGTGCAAAGGTGAGAAAGATCATCTCTAGCAAGAAACAAATATGCAAACTGTAGTAGGTGATGGTGGTAAAAGGAATAACCGACAAATAGAGTAAGGCCTTGGCCAAAAAACCCAAAAAGAGCACGCCATAGGCCACAACGAAGAAACGGGCCGGCTTGTAACCTTTTTTCCATACGTGAATACTCGAGTAGAATATAAGCGAAAGGGGAATGATTTCTATGTTGCGGTATTCGAACAGGCTATGATCGAAAAGCAATACGTATATAAACAGTGCCGTGCGCAATACCAGTGCCCAGGTGAGTGCTCTATCGATTATAGGGGCCTTTATGTTGGTGCTTAAAAAGCGCTTGGAAAAGAGCAACGACCAGAAAATCAATGAAAACAGTGCTGTACCATAGGCAATCTGATTCCATTCGGGCCATTGAGGCCATAAGAACTGATAAGCAATACCATCGACACACATGGCATATACGCCTACACTAAGAATGTAAAAAGTGTAGAAGAGGTACTTCTGCTCGCGGATGGCAAAGTATATGAGCATGTTGTAAATGGATATGATGAAGATCATACCATAGAAAATACCATAAAGAAAGTACTCATTGAGCGAATAGCGCACAAACGCATTGACCGTACGAATGTTGATGCGCACATCGGCATAGGTGTGCGATTGTATTTTGAAGTAGAGATTTTGCTGGCCTTTTATGCTCGTGTCTATGATCCACTGAAAGTTTTTGTGCTCAAAAGGTTTTTGGTTGAAGGCTATGGCATCTCCAACGTGGTCTTGCTCGTAGCTACCGTCTGCCGTAGGGAAGTAGGCCCAGATATGGTCTATGGTTTGGTCGTAGAACTCCAGCATCCACTGTTTGTCCAGGCTGTTGGCAATGAGCAGAGGTACTTTTACCCAGTAGGTGCAGTTTACACAATAATCCTTGGGTTTATAGCCCGGGTTAATAATGAATTGTTTTTGTGAGTTGACTACCTCCTGAAATGTCATTGTGCCGGTGCTGTCTACCAAAATGGGGAGGTCATTGAAGGCGAGCAACACCTGTTCGCTGGAGTTGTCTATAAAGATGCGTTCTCTTTCATTGCCCTGAAAGAGGAGCATTACGAACATGCCAAGAAAACCACTTTTAATCAATGCCATAGACCTGAGTTAGGCTGTGCTTTGCAAAATACAAATTTTGAAAGCATCCTGTTTTTTGGAACAGAATGTCTGTGAAAAGGCCGAATGGCTATTTATATGGCTACACGGGCCTTGCCGTCTTGCCGCTTTGCATGATTTTTACGCTGAATATTCCCTACCATTTTTGTTACTCTTCCTCGTGAAAGCAGGCGTGGCAAGAAAGCGCTCAACTTATTCCAAATGCCAGGGACCAATACTACTTTACCGTGCATGAGCCCCTGGAATCCGAAGGTGGCAACGGTGTGTGCATCGGCAATATTGAATTTTATATTAGGGTTTTCGTTGCCATTGGCTTTGGCAAAATTGGTACGGGTCATGCCGGGGCAAAGTACACTCACATGTATGCCATGCGAGCGAACCTCATTGGCCAATGCTTGCGAAAAGTTGAGTAAATAGGCTTTAGAAGCGTGATAAGTAGACATGAGCGGCCCGGGTACAAATGCCGCTACCGAGGCATTGTTGAGAATGTAGCCTTTGCCTCTTCGAATCATGCCCGGTAAAAATCGCTTAATCAGATCTGTGGCAGTAACCATATGTACCTGAAGCATGGCCCGATCTTTTTCCCAACTGCTTTGGGCAAAATATCCAAAGTTACCAAAGCCGGCATTGTTGAATAGCAGCTCTACTTCAATCTCCTGAAACTGCGCAAAACCGAAGATATTGGAGGCAGCGTCTTCGGTAGAAAGGTCTTGGGTAAATACTTCAATCTGAACAGAGAAAGAGCTTAGTAGCGTTTCTTTGGTCTGTATAAGGTGGGGTTCATTTATATCTACTAAAAGCAAATTGTAACCTTGAGCGGCAGCAATTCTGGCAAACTCAAATCCAATACCTCCAGCGGCTCCGGTAATTAATGCCGTCTTTTTCATCGAACAAAAATAAAGAGGGTTTCTTAAAAGTACCGTTTCTTTTTGTTTTTCGTGTCGGCTATAGCCCGGGTCGAGCTATAATGAGTTGAAAAACCAGTTTTGCGGTGTTTTTTAGAAACCCTCTTTCGAAACTATTTTCTGTCTGGCTAGGCCAGGTATTTTTCTACTGGCACGTATGGAAGATCAAACGCTTCGGCAACGGCCTTGTAAACTACTTCACCACCAATAACGTTTAGACCTTTTTCCAGTTCTTTATTATCCTGACAAGCCTTTTTCCATCCTTTATTAGCCAATTGAATGGCATAAGGAAGAGTAGCGTTGGTTAGGGCTATAGTTGAGGTGTAAGGCACTGCCCCAGGCATGTTGGCTACGCAGTAGTGTACAATGTCATCGATGATGAACGTTGGGTTTTCATGAGTGGTTGGTGTACATGTTTCAATACATCCGCCCTGATCTACTGCTACATCAACCAATACAGTACCCGGTTGCATTTCCTTAAGCATATCGCGAGTAATCAACTTAGGTGCTTTGGCTCCGGGAATCAGTACCGCACCAATAATCAGGTCCATGTGAGGGATTAACTCTCTGATGTTAACCTCATTAGAGTAGCGAGTTACTACGTTCGGAGGCATTACATCGTTGAGGTACCGCATGCGGTCCAGGTTCACATCCATAATAGTTACCTGAGCCCCAAGGCCAGCGGCCATTTTAGCGGCTTGAGTACCAACAACTCCACCACCTAGAACCAATACCTTACCGGGAGATACACCAGGGACACCGCCCAGAAGAACTCCTTTACCCATAATTGGTTTTTCAAGGTATTTGGCTCCCTGCTGAGTTGCCATTCGGCCGGCTACTTCCGACATTGGAATAAGAAGAGGGAGGCTACCATCTGCTTTTTCAACCGTTTCATAGGCCAGACAAACAGCTCCACTTTCTACCATTGCATGAGTAAGTGGTTCGTAAGAGGCAAAGTGGAAATAGGTAAATACCAATTGATCTTTTTTGATGAGTTTGTACTCAGGTTCAATTGGCTCTTTTACTTTCATGATCATTTCGGCCTTCTCATAGACAGCCTCAATGGATGGTAAAATTTTAGCGCCAACTTCTTCGTAGGCTTCATCTGGGAATCCACTGTTTAGACCCGCATTGGTTTGCACGTATACTTCGTGACCACGCTTAATGAGCTCCAGTGCTCCACCTGGTGTTAGAGACACCCGGTTCTCGTTATTTTTGATTTCTATTGGAACGCCAATGATCATGTTTTGAACTGTTTAAATTTTTGAGTGGCAAATATAGCAAGCGGAACCAACAAACGTTTGCAAAACGGCCTAAAAACCCTGTTTTCATTGATAATCAGAAGTATATATTTCCAAATGTGGAAATCAGGAAATTATCTTTCTTGTAATTACTTTTCAGAGGAATGAAATTCTGATATAAATAATATGACAGACTAAAACATAAGTTATGGCTATTAATTCGATATAATATTTGTTCAAACTCAAAAAAAATAAGGGTTTACCAAATTTGATTTGTCTTGGAACTGTATTACATTTGTTAGACGTAGAAATGTCTATTAACCATTAAATTAATTCGTGTGGGAGTATCAAAGGCTGTGAGCAAAAAGAAGATCAATGTGGAGGAAGTATTGGCCGATTATCGATTGGCCGTTGAGAGTCGCGAGGCAAGTATAATAGGTAGAAAGGAAGTGTTTATGGGGAAAGCCAAGTTTGGCATTTTCGGAGACGGTAAAGAGCTTCCTCAAATAGCTATGGCCAAGGTTTTCAGAAATGGTGATTTTCGTTCCGGTTACTACAGAGATCAGACTTTCATGTTTGCTATTGGAGCACTCACGGTGCAGCAATACTTTGCTCAGCTCTATGCTCATACCTCCATTGAGGCCGATCCCGCTTCAGGCGGCCGATTAATGAATGGGCATTTTGCCAATCGCTTGCTCGATGAATCGGGAAAGTGGAAGGCGCAAACTTCCATGAAAAACTCCAGTGCCGACATTTCTCCTACAGCCGGCCAGATGCCCCGATTGGTTGGCTTGGCCTATGCCAGCAAACTATACCGCCACATTGACGAGCTCAAAGACCTTTCTGATTTTTCGATCAACGGAAACGAGATTGCCTTTGGAACCATTGGCAATGCCTCCACTTCAGAAGGTCACTTCTTTGAAGCCATAAATGCTGCCGGAGTACTTCAGGTGCCAATGGTAATGGCCGTTTGGGACGATGATTATGGTATTTCGGTGCCTAAGGAATATCATACTACTAAAGGAAGCATTTCAGAGTTTCTGGCAGGTTTGCAACGTAATAAGGATGGCCAGGGCTATGAAATCATCAAGGTGCATGGCTGGGACTATGAGGCCCTGATAGCCGCTTTCCAAAAGGCAGAACAAATTGCCCGCAATGAACACGTACCGGTATTGGTTCATGTAGATCAGGTTACTCAACCGCAAGGGCATTCAACCTCCGGTTCTCACGAACGCTACAAGTCGAAGGAGCGTCTGGAGTGGGAGAAAGAACATGACTGCCTTGTGAAGTTCCGGGAGTGGATATTATCCAATGAACTAGCTTCTGAAGAACAACTCGATGAGTTGGAGAAAGACGCTAAAGAATCGGCTAAGACAGCCAGGGTTAATGCCTGGAACGCCTTTATAAATGATATTAAGAAAGATCAGGAGACCGCTGTGGTTATTCTTGAAGCCCTGGCTGAAGAGAGTGAGCACGGAGGACAAATCATACAGATCATTTCTGAATTAAAGAAGACGCTGAACCCTATTCGCCTAGATACATACAAGGCCGTGAAAAAAGTGTTGCGTATTACCCGCAACGAACAAACCTCGGCCAGAGCTTCTCTGGTTGCTTGGTTGAAAAAGGCTGATGAAGAGAACTTTAAACGGTTTAGCTCCCATGTAATGAGCGAATCGGAAGAAGCTTCGTTGAAAGTGCCGGAAGTAAAGCCGGTGTTTTCTGAGAACTCTCCTTTAGTTGATGGCAGAGAGGTGCTCCAGGCCTGTTTTGATGCTGCTTTGAGTCGCGACCCCCGAGTGTTTGCTATTGGAGAAGATGTGGGTAAAATTGGCGATGTGAACCAGGCTTTTGCCGGTTTGCAGGAGAAATATGGTGAGCTACGAGTTACAGATACCGGTATTCGTGAAACAACCATTATTGGCCAGGGAATTGGTGCCGCTTTGCGTGGCTTGCGTCCTATTACGGAAATACAATACCTGGACTATTTACTGTATGCCATACAAACTTTGAGTGACGATTTGGCCACTCTACAGTACCGAACCGTAGGGGGACAGAAAGCTCCACTCATAATTAGAACTCGTGGCCATAGATTAGAAGGGGTTTGGCACTCAGGTTCGCCCATTGGCATGATATTGAACTCTTTGCGTGGAATTAATGTGTTGGTGCCGAGAGACATGACACAAGCGGCCGGTTTTTACAACACCATGCTGCAGTCTGACGATCCCGCGCTTATTATAGAATGCCTGAACGGTTATCGTCTTAAAGAGCGTATTCCAGACAATATCGGTGAATTTACAGTACCTGTTGGAGTACCTGAAGTCATAAGAGAGGGAGCCGATGTGACAGTAGTTACCTATGGTTCTATGTGCCGCATTGTTATGCAGGCAGCTGAGGAGCTGGCCGAGTATGGCATCTCTGTAGAGATTGTAGATGTTCAGTCGCTTTTACCTTTCGATGTTCACCACACCCTAGTAGAGTCGTTGAAGAAGACCAATAGAGTGGTGTTTGCCGATGAAGATGTGCCGGGTGGTGCTTCTGCGTTTATGATGCAAAAGGTGCTGGAAGAACAAGGGGGATATTACCATTTAGATTCTCAGCCGGTTACTATTACCGCTGCAGAACACAGGCCTGCCTATGCTTCTGACGGAGATTATTGGTCTAAGCCCAATGTTGAAACGGTGTTCGACAAAATCTACGAATTGATGAGTGAAGCGGAACCTGACCGATTTCCACCCATTTATTAATGATTTAGATAAGGAGTAAGGAAAATTACCTTTCTACCCGAATACCCTGAAGTGTAAATTCAGGGGTTTCTCCCACATTACTGGTGTGCAGCGCTCTGTCGCGAATAATGAATTGCAATTTCAGTGTGTCGGTTCGGAAAATAGGTAGGAATATCCCTGACTTCATATCGTAGGTAATTACACCTTCAATAGGTCGTTTGTTATTTCTCACCACAGCACAGGGATTTTCTTCGGAAGAAAGACAAGGGAATCGTCCATCGAAGCTAATGCCACAAAGTGTGCTTTCGTTGGCACTTCCCCTGGGTTGAGCCCTCAGGTCTACCTCCTGAAAGGTGCCATTGCGTTTCACAAAGAAGTCAACCTCTATATTGTATTGGTTTCTGTTAAAGTCAATGAGAAGGGTGTCTAGCAAATCATTGTCTCCATTGATGTCTTGGTTCTCCCGGTCTTCAATTATGTAGTCCAGGCAAGTAAACGGAGGGTCGTTGGGCCGCTGTCCAAATTCCACCGGCTGGTTGTTTTCCAATACTAGGTGGTAGGGAGCATAGGGGCCAAAGTCTTCGTCACCGTCTAGCCCAAGGTCGCCATCTCCATCTTTCACATTTATGGATAAACGGAGAATGTTCTCCTCGAACAGCGGGTCGCCTGCATTTCTAACTTCAAATTCAATGTTAGAAAAGCTTACTTCTGGTTCAATGGGTAGGTCTGGTGGGCGGTTGCAGGCAACACCCAATGCCAGAGCAAACACTAATACCAAAACTTGAGAAGACGATAGCTTTATTCTCATGGATTACTTTATATAAGTACAATTATAGCAATATTTGCCCTAAGTGAACGGAAAACACCAGCTCTATAACGTATGGCCGAAATCAATAGTTTAATCCATCGGATAAAAAGCGTTTCAGAAGAGGAATTTAATGCGCTTGCTCTCGATGTTTATCGGTTTCAGTATCGGTATAACAAGGTGTATCGAGCCTGGTGCGATCATTTGAAGCGCAGCCCACAGCATGTGAGCCGGCTGGAAGAGGTGCCTTTTCTACCCATTAGTTTTTTTAAAGCATTTGAAATAAAAACAGGGCAATGGCAAGCTGCATCTGTTTTTGAAAGTAGTGGAACCACCGGAACACAGCCGAGCAGGCACTTTGTGGCCGATAATCAGCTCTATTTAGATAATTGTAAAAAGGCCTTTGAGGCTATCTATGGTCCTTTGAATGACTACGTTATTCTTGCTCTTTTGCCTTCTTATCTGGAGAGGGGCAATAGTGGTTTGGTGGCTATGGTCAATAGATTTATAGAATGTACTAATGACACCCAGTCAGGATTTTACCTGAATAATTTAGAGCAACTGGCTCATCAACTCCAGACTTTGAAAAAGGGAACTAAAAAAGTGCTTCTTTGGGGAGTTACTTTTGCCTTGCTCGATTTTGCGGAGCAATATTCAATGCACTTTCCTGAGTTGCTGGTTATGGAAACTGGCGGCATGAAGGGCAGAAGAGAGGAGTTAGTCCGGGAAGAGGTACACGACCGCATTAAACGTGCATTTGGTGTAAAAGAGGTGCACTCGGAGTATGGCATGACCGAGCTTTTCTCTCAGGGCTACTCCACCGGCAATGGGCTCTTTAGACCTTCGGAAACCCTCAAAGTAGTTGGGCGAGAATTAAATGATCCACTATCTTATCCCAGTTTTCAGCATACTGTGGCTTTCAATATTGTGGATTTGGCCAATGTACATACCTGTTCATTTATAGAAACCAAAGACATTGGTCGGGTGCTTCCTGATGGTCGTTTTGAGGTAAAAGGAAGGATGGATAACTCGGATCTTCGGGGTTGTAATTTAATGGTGGTCTAAAATTTTCCGGCCAACCACCCGTTGAAGGGTAAGATAAATGCATTCAATAGATTAAAAACACGATTGAATTTTTATCTTTAACGCTCAAATTTACATCATGAATAAGAAGAAAATCTTTCTTTTGTTGATTGCCGTGTCCTTTTTAGGTATTACCTCTTGTGCCCAATCTATTTGTGCTGCCTATGCCAAGGCCGATACTGAAGAGGTAAAGAAGGAAAAAAAGGAAGGGCAGTTCTGATCTAAATCAGATACTTTTTTACGTCCTCTTCCCCAATTTCATCTCCACACATAATCACGAGTCGTTCCGTAACATTACGTAACTCCCGAATGTTGCCCGACCAATCATAGGCCTGAAGAGCCTTAAGTCCATCGGCCGATACTTTCTTTTTCTTGGTTCCGTACTCATCGGCTATGTCGTCCAGAAATTTATCCACCAACATTGGAATGTCTTCTTTACGGTCTTTTAGAGGGGGAACCTGAATGACAATGACGCTGAGTCTATGGTATAGGTCTTCACGAAAACGATTCTCCGCAATTTCTTTTCTTAGGTCTTTGTTAGTGGCTGCCAATACCCTCACATTCACATTGATATCTTTGTCGCCACCCACCCGGGTAATCTTATGTTCTTGTAATGCCCTTAGCACCTTGGCTTGAGCAGAAAGGCTCATGTCACCAATTTCATCAAGGAAAAGAGTGCCTTCATTGGCTTGTTCAAACTTGCCAATGCGCTGTTTGTGAGCCGAAGTAAATGCGCCCTTTTCATGCCCAAAAAGTTCGCTTTCTATGAGTTCGGCAGGGATAGCCGCACAGTTAACCTCCACAAAGGGAGTGCTGGCCCGATTGCTTCGCTCATGAATTCCTCTGGCTACCAGTTCCTTGCCGCTGCCATTAGGGCCGGTAATCAGAACCCTGGCATCGGTAGGACCAACTTTGTCCATCATTTCCTTTACTTCAGCAAGGGCTTTGGATTCGCCCACCATCTCATATTTCTTAGAGAGTTTTCGTTTGAGAGTTTTTGTTTCGGTAACTAACGAAGACTTGTCAAGCGCATTTTTTACCGTAAGTAGCAAACGGTTCAAGTCGGGCGGTTTGGGCACAAAGTCAAAAGCGCCCATTTTGGTGGCGTCTACTGCGGTTTCAATGGTGCCGTGGGCCGAAATCATGATGAATTGCGTATCTATTCCAGCCATTTGCACTCGTTCCAGCAACTCAATACCATCCATTTTAGGCATTTTCACATCGCATAGCGCAATATCGAACTTATCGGCAATCAGTTTTTCCAGCCCCTCTTGCCCATCTTTGGCTTCTTCTATTGAGTATTTTTCATACTCTAGTATTTCCCTAAGAGTGCTGCGAATACTTTGTTCGTCATCGATGATCAGAATTTTTGCCATGCTTTTTAGTGGATTAGGAAAATGGGTAATTAGTGAATTGGTTCTAACTCGTTCTTTCAAGCGAAAATAGTGCTAAAATTGAAATCTGGCAGATAATCAAGTGATCATTTCCTAATTAACCAGTTGCCCAATCACCAAATTCACTGAAAGGAAAAAAAAGATATAGACCTGTAAGCCGGGTTCTGTCTACTCCTCTTTTGAGGATGATCTTATCATTTATCTGGCCGCGGTATTACTACCGAAGTCTATCTGCCTACCCTCTTGCATTGGGCGGGAACCCTCAAACGCAAGTATACGTGGCATTTCACCGCATAGAGTTTACCTGATTTCACTACAGCATTACCTGTACATACTTTCTGTTGCACTTGTCCTCTCCGTCAGTTGACGGATGACGGCCGTTAGCCGCTATGCTTCCCTGTGGTGCCCGGACTTTCCTCACTCCCGATAAATCGGGAGAGCGATAAGACGGTCTATATCGCGGCAAAGATACAATAAATGATGCGATTTAAAGGCTCTCGCGCAAATCGTGAAGAACTGGGATTCCATTTTCAGATTGCCAGTAAAACAAGAAGTCACAAGCATTAGTGTTCAGGTCTATCTGCAAGGTAGTTTCTCCATTGTCGACCTGCAGACTCCCTCTGGCCGGGAGGTATACTTTGTGGAGCCAACAGCTAAAGGTACTCAGGTTAGGGCCTGTGTTAATGAGCTCAAGGGTTGTACCTGAGGGAAGAGTAAAATGCCATGAGTTGGAGGTCAGGTAGTTGGCCTTGGTGTCAAGATGATCGCGTCCATTGGTTTTTTCATATTGAATGTCGCGACTTCCTTCAAAAGGAGTGCTTTTGCCTCTCAGCGTTAGCATTAAATCATCGAATTCGAGCCTATAGCTTTTTTGTGTGTCGCTATTGTTTTCTGAGGTGTTGGTTAGTTCCAGCACTCCATTTAGAGAAATATTATTGAGTTCAAAATCAGTAAGAGTAATGCGTATGGTGTTTCCCGGAGTGTCTGCCGGGTGATCGTAGTCTAGTAGAATAGAGCCTTTTAAAGTATAACCAGTGCCATCAATACATCCTTCGCCAAAACTAAGCAACAGTTGATTGTTGGAAGTATCCAGAAACTGACCTCCACATGTTCCTCTGTCGGAAAAAATATTAAAGTTGATGTGTGTGTTGGCTGCGCCCCGGTCTCTTTCGCTAAGGGAGTGCAACACATTGAGAGTGGTGCTTTCTACCTGATGAACGAGTAGTTCAAAAGCGAGGGCTTCTGAAATACCTTCCGGCAAGGGAATATTAGGTTCGTTGAGTACCACCACATCGTCCTTATTGCAAGAGGCGAATAACAGGGCTATAATCAATGGTAAAAACAAGATCCTTGTGCGCATATTATGGTGTTTGTCTCATAAAACGTGAATTACCGGTTTTAAGTGCATCAGTGGTATAGCCAGTGGCCGGTAATTTTTCCTTGCTGTAGTTGTATAGCTGGGGCAGGTAGCCTAATGAAGTCTGCCAGAAAGAGAATGGTTTTTAAGAACCTGTTGTTGGTTGGTATGTAGCTCAGGTCAAAGTCTAATCCAAGGAAATACTGTCGGGAATTGCTATAGCCGGCAGATGCATTTTCTCCATTGCGCGCAAAAACCATTCCTTCGGCACCGTATCCTATGGCCAGGTTGAGCCATTTGGGCCAGTAGGACTCTTTAGCAAAAGCGTGAATATCGAAAGAAAACCAGTAGCTCTGTCCATTGTAGTCTTTGAGTAGCTGTTCAGGTAAGGACTTGCCAAGAATTTGAGGCCGCATGTCTGGGTATGCCGTGCTTCTAAAGCTAAACTTTGGTTTTATACGCTGTTCTTTCCAGCTTTTTTGTTGAATAAAAAACAGGGCCGAACCAGCTGCATTGGCCAACATATCGCCATAAGAAAATCCGTAGTCCGGTGAAAACCCATCGAGTACTTCAATTGGCAAAAAGAGCGCTGTACTTAATAGCGAGGACCACATAAGGACTTTGTTGTGGTTTAATTCTGTTCGGCTTAGTAGCTCATAGTTTACCCGAGAAAAATGATAAGTGCTATAGGTATGCCCCAATTTATCTACCTGAAGCCACTCTGCATTGTCGTTAAAAAACTTGAAGCGATCGAAGCCGTTTTCGGCATACCAGGCCTGGCTCAACACCAAAAGGCCTGTGCCATAACCAATGCCTCCATAGAGTTTTACTTTATTTAAAGGCAGGCGATGTGTTGCTTCTGCCGGACTAACGGGTTCTGTTTGGGCATGAACAAGATTGCCCATAAGGCCCAAAAGAAAGATCAGAAGCAACTTTTTGTACATGCCGAAAGATACACAAACTAGTTAGCCAAAGCTTGTTTGTAGGTATCAATTGCGCGTTGGCGTGCTAGTTTGTGGTCTACAATGGGCGCTGGATATGCATCTGTTCCATACTCAGGAACCCACTTTTTAATGTATTCTAGTTGAGGGTCGAACTTTTCTGTTTGAGACTGTGGGTTGAACACTCTAAAGTAGGGTTGAGCGTCAGTGCCCGTACCTGCCGCCCACTGCCAACCTCCATTGTTAGAGGCCAAATCGAAATCGAGCAGTTTTTCAGCAAAGTAGGTTTCTCCCCAGCGCCAATCTATGAGCAAATGCTTGGTTAAAAAACTAGCCACTATCATTCGTACCCGGTTGTGCATGTATCCGGTTTGGTTAAGTTGCCTCATGCCAGCATCTATTATCGGGTAGCCGGTTTTTCCTTGGCACCACTTCTCAAAACCTTCTTCGTCTTGTCTCCAGGGTATCCTGTCATATTCCGGTTTAAAGGCTTGGTCTATTACTCTTGGGTTGTTGGCCAGAATCATGGCATAGAAATCTCTCCAGATCAATTCATTTAGAAAGGTTTCGTTCAGATTCAAAGCTTTTTCGGCCAGTTGCCTGATGCTAATGGTGCCAAAGCGTAAATGAATACCTAGTCTGGAAGTAGCGTCCAGGGCGGGAATGTCTCTTTTTTCGCTGTAGTGCTTTATTATATCTTCGTCTACCGTGTTAGATGGAATGGTTATGTCCGTGTGTCTGAAGCCCATGGCCTCAATGGAATGTACTTTTTCTTCTTTCAGGGGTACCCAATTGTCGAAATAGAGCGCACTGGGATTGGTTTCAGGCGGATTGGCTTTGTATTTCTCTTTCCAGCTTTTACTATACGGGGTAAAGACCTTGTAGAAACTGCCTGAGCCCGACACAATTTCTTCTTTCTCGTAAATCACATGATCTTTGAAAGTGAAGAAGCTCACACCCTGTTCCTTAAGAAAGTTCTCTATTTCCCTGTCGCGCTCAAGGGCATAAGGCTCATAGTCTCTGTTGGTGTATACTGCCTCGAGGGTATATGTTTTGCTAAGTTCTTTGAAGGCTTCAATGGGAGTGGTGTAAAAGGTTTTTATCCCACTGTTTTTATCCTTAAGGGTTTTGTCTAGCTGTTCCAGAGTGCGTTGAATAAATTCAACTCTTGCATCGGCTTTGGGTAGTTTATCTAATATGTTTCTATCGAAAATGAAAATAGGGAGTACCGGATTTCTCTCGCTCAAAGCATAATAGAGGCCGGTGTTATCTATGAATCTAAGGTCTCTCCGATACCAAAAAATACTGATCTTTTCCATGAAAGAGTGTTTCCAATAAACCTAACCCTCTAAAGGTATTTTAGTTTGTGTTTCCTTCAGTATTGTTATCCTTCTTTTCTTCTTTTCTCTTTTTGCGGCTGTTATTTACACCATTAAAGAATTCGCGAAGATTATTGAAACTGGTGGTTTGCGAAATGCTCACGCCTTGTGTTTGATTGGTGGGCTGTTGGCTCAGGGCACGGTCGGCCGGGTTATAGTTGTTTTGCGAAAATACCTTTACTTTATATTTCCCATCTGTAGTAAGCAGGTACTCTGCGGTAATGTCTCCGGCAATGTTGTTAATATCTCCTGAGATGGCTCCTTCACGCGTTACCCTCAATCGTCCATCGAGAAAGGTGTAGCTCAAGCGGAGCCTGAAGGTGTTGAAGGCATCCTGATCCAAATCGGCCAGGTCGAAGTTGACTTCCAGGTTTTCATCGAGCTGGGCTACCAGTTGGCTCAATTGGTTAGAAAGCAACTGACTTACGTTTTGGGTGGTGGTTCTGCCTCCAATGTTGCGAAGCCCGCCTTGTTCTGAAAAGCGGTTGAGTACAATAAGGCTAAGAACCTGCCGGTTTAACTCCTGCTCATCGCTCTGTACCCGGTTTTTAAAGGCATTGATGGCCGTGGTTAGCTGGTAGTCGTTTACGTTCAGGTCGGTAAAGTCAATATCGAAACCAATGTTTGGAGAAAGCATTGGGCCGTCCAGGTAGAGCAGCACTTTGGTGGGCACTCTGCGGCTTATACCACCATTTTGGCTTACACTTCCTCCCGATTGCTCCAAAAGAGGAGCCAGAGAAGTGTTTTGGGTATAGGAGGCTTTAATGTCCATGACAGCCGCATAGGGGTCGCCATACCAGGTTATGGTACTGGGCTGTTCTATTTGAAACTCTTTGGTAATGAGGTTGTAGAGACTGAAGTTGTAGGCGCCTTCTGTAATGTCTAGTTCACCGGTCATTTGAAAATCGCCCTGCGTATCGATGAGCAGGCGAAGCTGTCCATCGCCTCTTCCTCTGATAATATCGCCTGTGCGCGGATCGATGATAATTTCTACGTAAGCTTCCGGTGTTACTTCTATGTCAAGGTCTAGTTTTAGACCCTCTATTTTTATTTTGTTTACTTCATTGATCAGCGAATCTTTGGTGCTGGTAGTGTCTTGAACAGTGCGGTCTACAAAAGTGATGTATTCGGGCACATCGTTGTTGCCGGTATCTTCCGTAATGGGTATGTAAATGCGGGTGTCTCTTTCGGTTTTTACCTTGGCCGAAATATTGAGGCTGGAAGCCTCTCCGCTCAACGATACCTGACCTGTAGCTATGGCACTTCCATAATAAGCATCGCCATTATCGACATTGGTATTGAGCACCTGAAACTGATTCAATTGCCCGATAAGGTCTAAGCGAAAGTCTTTGAACGAATTATGGCTAATACGCCCTCCGAATTGTGCCGTCTGATTTCGGGCATCTACAAACTGCAGGTTTTCCAGGGCTATTACGTCTTTACTAAAGTCTATACCGCCTTCAAAATTATAGCTTGTGTTGAGGTAGTTAATCTTCATTCTACCTTCTTTTATAGCTCCCTGGCCTTTCATTAGGGGTGAGTCTATGTTGCCGCTTATGGTGTACCGACCATCAATAAATCCGCCCAGGTTCGAAAAGTAATCGTCTATATATGGTTCGGCTATGTTCAGGTTGGCTTCGTTGAGACGCAGGTTGATGGCCAATTGGTTTTCAGATCGGGCCGGATAAAACTGGCCATTCATAGCAATGATTCTTCGGTTGAGCCGGTTTACCTCAAAGTCTACATCGAACCGCTGGCGAAAGTCGTTCCAGGTAATACTGCCGTCCAGATTGCCTACCAGAAACTCGTTGATTTTGAAGTCTATGACTTCTATATCGCCAAAGATAATGGGGTTGTAATAAAGGTTCTGAGCATTGACAGTGCCACTTAATTTACCGGTGTACGACTCGGAGGTAAGTGGATTGATATTGGCCACTTCCACATCGCTAAAGTTTACGGTTAGGGTTTGCGAACTGTCTTGGGTAATGGCAATTTGACCGTTGAAGCTAATGGACTGATCGGTATTGTATATGCTCAGGTTTTCGAAGTCTATGCGCTGGTTGCCAAACACAACTACATTTTCTTCGGTGATCTTCCAGGTTTCATTAAGAGCGGTAATGTTCGAGTCTTCAAACCTCAGTTCAGTTCGGTCCGGGTAGAAATTTATGCCGGCACTAATTTCAGCATAGTTGCCTGTGCTGGCCTGGGTAAGTGTTTGCTTAATATCCATGCGCTTTCCGTCCCATACGGCTTCCAATACTAGCTTATTGGTTTCTGAGGAGTTCGAGAATATTTGTTTTTCGCTGGAAAGGTAGCCTTGTGCAAAGACCTTTTCCGGGTCGCGAATGTCTTTGGTGTTGATATATAAATCGTTTTCGAGCATGTAAATTTTACCAAACTGAACGGTGTCTACCTGCGAGCTGAGCACAAGCGACTGCCCTTGCCGGTTGTCAAAGCGGCCTTCTATTTTGGTGTTTTTAGCTACATAAATGGTGCTATCAAAAAGCTGTATGAGTGGGCTAATATTGTGCAGATCGACCGAGTAGTTGAGGTTAAATTTTTTCTTTGTTGGTGGGCTTCTGCGCAAAAAAGAATTTACCTCTTCCGACCTGCTGGAAAACTGCAATCTGTATTGTTCGTTGATGTTGGAGAGTTCTTTGGCAATACCTGTAAATTCGAAATCGCCACTGAAGTCGGCATCAAATAGGTCAGAAACGATGGTGAACTTGCGGCCGTTGCTGTTTCTGGAGGCTTCAAAAAACACCGAGTCCAGTTCTATATCTTTTTGTTTAAAGCGGTAGTAGGTATCGGAGAGGCTAATACTTCCTCTAATACTATCTAACTTAAGTCCGGTGATGTCCAGGTTAAAGTTCGTAGAGACCAGCATTTCTTCTTCAGTGAGCTTTACCTCTTTTAAAAGTGCAGTGTCTAGCCTACCCCTGAGCTTAAAGAGCTTATTGCCTTCCCGCAAGTCTACCGAACCGGTAGCAAAAAGCTTAAACATTGGGTCGTCTACATCAATTTGACCAGAGAAGAACGACTCTGCAAAAGCACCATCGGTTTCTATATTGGTGTAATTGTAGCCATTAATACCCACTTTTGGAATTACTGCGTCTAGTTCAAAGTTGGCGGTTTCCAGAGTAAATCCGGTGCCTTCTACCCGACCATCTAAATCAATTTTCTGAAAATTGCTTACCTCCGTAAATCGACCTATATCGAAGTTTTGTAAAAACAGATCGCCCCGGTAATATGGGGCTTCACCTTCTATAATCCGAATCTGGATGTTCGATTCAAGTCTACCAATTCGGGTTTGAAAGGAGCCATCGGCCACAAAATCGTTCAGCAGACCATCGAACTGTCCGGACATTCGGATGAGCCCAAACTTATTAGAGATTCGAAAGGCTTCCGGCCCTATGTATTTACGCAGGTCCGTTGCTTTTAGGGTAGACTCTCTCAAGGTTAGGCCAAAGATGGTCTGATCAATATTCGGCAGTCCTTCAATGTCTATGGCTCCTTTAAAACGGCTGTCTTGTCCGAAAGAAATGGAAAAATTGTCGGAGAAAAACTTATTTACGCGTCCCTGAAACAGTCCGTTTATGTTGACGGATTGATTGTATTTTTTTAACTCCGGAACAAAAAAGCCCAGCTCATCTGTATGGATACGTGTCTCATCAAAATCAGCTTTAATGTTTACGCTGTCTACGAAGTAGCCCATTTGTGAAGGCCTTTCGTGTCGAAGTTCAATGAAGTCTTTAATGTGTGTATTACCCATTTTCAGATCCAGATCAAAGAAAACAAGTCCTTTGCTGGAGTTCCTGAAAAATGTTTGAAGATTATCGATCGTCAAGCCGGTAACAGGATCCCGGGTAGAAAGGCTTTTTACATCGATCTGAAAGGTGTCAGACACTACTTTAAGGTTTAACAGGTCTGCATTCAGGTCTACCAGCTGAAAATGGTTGTAATCGAACCCGTTGGTTATACTGTCTTTGCGACTGTCAGATATACTAAACCGGGAATCTAGCAGTGTAATCTGGTCGATGGAAAAAGTGCCTGCGGGAGCATCAGAAGGAGTGTCAGAGGCGGTGAGTTTTCCAATTCGGTCGGCCCATTCGTCAATATTCAGCCCTCCGGTGGAGTCATCACGTAGATTCACATTGGCTCCTTTTAGCCATGCTTCGCGTGTTCGAATGTTCTTTTTTCCAATTAGGTCGGCCAAATCGAAAGTGACTACCAACTCATCTACACCAATCATTAGCACCTCGTTCTGATCATAAATTTGAGTGTTGTCGAGTGCTATTGCATTGAACCACTTGATGTTGGCATAGCCAATTTCAGTTCTAAAGCCGGTGCCTTCGGTGAGGTAGGCGGTAGCCTTTCCTACAATGTAATTTTGAACCGGAGGTAGGTGAATAAGAATAGCGGCAAGGATAAGTAAGATGAATGGAGTGGCAAGCATCCAAAGGATTGATTTCACAATCCGTTTTTTAATAACTTGCGATCTTTTAATTTTCTCCTTCAATGCCTTCCTCTGATATCAAAATCCTGGCCATCGAATCATCTTGTGACGAGACATCTGCGGCTGTTGCAGTCAACGGCAAAGTACTTAATAATATAGTCGCAACGCAATCTGTACACGAAAATTATGGTGGTGTTGTGCCTGAGCTGGCCAGCCGTGCCCATCAGCAAAACATTGTGCCAGTTGTAGATCAGGCGCTCAAAAATGCTGCCATAAGTAGAGAAGAGCTTACGGCTGTGGCTTTTACCCGCGGACCAGGGCTTATGGGAGCCTTACTGGTGGGAACTTCTTTTGCCAAAGGCCTTGCTCTGGCACTGGATATTCCGCTTATAGAGGTAAATCATATGCAAGCCCATATACTTGCTCATTTTATTGATGATCCTAAGCCTAAGTTTCCATTTCTCTGTTTAACGGTGAGTGGAGGGCATACACAAATAGTGTTGGTAAAGGACTACAATCTTATGGAGGTTGTGGGCGAAACTCAAGATGATGCCGTTGGAGAGGCTTTCGATAAGGTGGCCAAGATGCTCGGTCTGGGCTATCCTGGTGGGCCAAAAGTCGATCAGTTGGCGCAGAAAGGGAATCCTATGGCATTTCAGTTTCCTGAAACCGAAATGCCGGGTCTGGACTATTCATTTAGTGGTATAAAAACGGCTGTGCTTTACTTCTTGAGAGACCAGCTAAAGCAAAACGAAGGTTTTGTTGAGGAAAATAAGGCCGATTTAGCAGCTAGCATTCAGAAAACATTGGTGGCTATGCTCTTGCAAAAACTGAGAAAAGCCGCCAGACAATATGGAATTCATCAGATAGCCATAGCCGGAGGCGTATCCGCCAACTCTGGCCTGAGGAATGGCTTGGAGCAAATGGCCGGTAAAGAAGGGTGGGAGGTGTATATTCCTGCTTTTGAGTATTGCACTGATAATGCCGGAATGATAGCTATGGCCGGACATTACAAGTTCCTGGCCAATGAGTTTGTCGACCAAGGTGTTAGTGCTTTGCCGCGAATGAAGTTCTGATAGGCGTTTTATCAACCCGAGTTTGGATGATCCAGAGAAGCGTTCGTTTTAGTTTTTACAGTAGTCTATTGCTTGGTTAGGCCAGAATATTGATAAGTGTTGAATCATGAAGAATATTTTCAAACCGGGAGATATCAAAACACACACATACACAGTGAAGCCATCCGATGTGGCCGGTTTTGAATCTGGCGTAGTACATTCGGTTTGCTCTACTTTTGCTCTAGCCAGAGAAATGGAGTGGGTGGGTAGGCTTTTTGTACTGGAGTTAAAAGAGGAAGATGAAGAAGGTATTGGTACGATGGTGCACATTGAGCACAAAAGTCCGGCTCTGGTAGGGAACCAATTGACCCTTCAGGCAACTATCCATAAATTAGAAAAGAATGAATTGCTCTGTGGTGTTGTGGTAAAGTGTGGTGACAGAGTAATTGCCGAGGGGAGTAACGGACAAAAAGTACTGCCAAAACAAAAGATAAATAAGATTTTCAGTAGTTTAGAAGAGCATGGCAAAAGATAAGAACAGGTTTTCGAACAGTATTAATATAAAAAACAGGAGAGCCAGTTTTGAATATGAACTGATTGATAAATATGTGGCCGGAATGCAACTGATGGGCACGGAAATAAAATCGATCAGAGAGGGAAAGGCAACACTTAGCGATGCCTACTGCTATTTTAAAAAGGGAGAATTGTGGGTAAAGCAGATGCACATTTCGCCTTATGCCCAAGGGTCTCATTATAACCACGACCAAACCCGTGAGAGAAAACTGTTGCTCAATAAACGGGAGTTGGAAAAGCTACTTTCTAAAACGGAAGAGAAAGGGATGTCTATTGTGCCCACCCGACTTTTTATTAGTGAGAGGGGTTTTGCCAAATTAGAAATAGCCTTGGCCAAAGGTAAAAAATTGCACGACAAGCGTGACTCCATTAAGGAGCGCGATGTGAAACGAGATTTACAACGAATGAAATTCTGATGGAAGCATTAGGTTATGGTGTTACCCGGTTGAGTATGGTGCCTGTAAGGGGTGAGCCGGCAGATGCTGCTGAAATGACCTCTCAGTTGCTTTTTGGTGAGCACTATACCGTGTTGGAAGAATCGGAAGACCGCAAATGGCTTAAAGTGGTCAATGCCTTTGATAGTTATGAAGGGTGGATTGACAGAAAGCAGCATCATTCGATTTCCAAAGAATATTACCGTCAGATTAGTGAAACAGAATACAAGATATGCACCGATCTGGTTGCCAAGATTTTGTTCAAACAGCAAATCAATCATATCGTAGCAGGCTCCATTCTACCCCTTTTAAATAATCCTATATTTAAGGAAGAAGAAAATGTGGCGTTCAACGGTACAGCCAAAAGTATGCACCAAAAGTGGGGAGTAGCCACTTTGCTCAACCATGCGGAAAAATATTTAAACAGTCCTTATTTATGGGGAGGAAGGAGTCCGTTTGGTATAGACTGTTCCGGCTTTACTCAAGTGGTATTCAGAACAGCCGGTTACACCTTGCCGCGCGACTCTTCTCAACAGATAGCAAAGGGTAAGGAGGTAGATTTTGCCGATAGAAAAGCGGGCGATTTAGTCTTTTTCACGAATAGCAACGGTAAAATGAACCATGTAGGTTTACTTACCGAACCGGATAGAATCATTCACGCATCAGGAAAGGTACGCATCGATGTATTCGACCAAAAGGGGATTAAAAACTTAGAACAAAATACTTATACACATCATTTCTTTAAGTTAAAACGGATTATAACCTAGTATGAGGAGAGTATTGGTATTGAATCAGGACTATTCGCCACTCTCAGTCTGTTCGGCCGAACGGGCGTTCCTGCTTCTTTACCTGGAAAAAGCCGAGTTGGTTCATGATGCTCCCGGGCATAAGTTTCGCAGTGTCAATGCCGATTTTCCCATGCCATCTGTCATCCGTTTACAACGTTATATCTTTATGCCCTACAAAGGGGTGTTGCTCAACAGGCAGAATATATTTAAGCGCGATGGTCAACAGTGTCAGTATTGTGGAAGGAGCAAAGACCTTACACTAGACCATGTGCTGCCCAAGTCTAGAGGAGGGAAGTCATCTTGGAGTAATTTGGTAACGGCATGCCAGCGTTGCAATTCGGTTAAAGGTGATAAAACCCCGGAAGAGGCCGGAATGCCCCTTTTTCAAAAGCCATTTAAGCCATCCTACGTTATGTTTGTACGCAACTTCAGTGGCTTCACCTCAGAGGAGTGGCTAAAGTATCTTGGGGTGAATTGATCGTGAAAGCTTTTATCTAGAGATGCAAAACCGCATGATTGCCATTGAAGTGTATCGTTTCAAAATGCGAAGCTCTTTAATAAATACATATTAAAGAGCTTCACGGCTTCAGTCGATATAAAATCTTAATCCTTTTTTTGAATGGTAGGGTATGTTACCCCCAGTTGTTCGAGATAAGTATTGAATTGCTTTTCGTCATAGTAAAACTTTTCCAGCTGGGGTCTAAATTCATCCATGATTTTCTTGTTTAGATAAACAGGAGGAAGATCATCGGCCCCAATCATGGGTTTGTATTGAGTTTCTTTGCTTTGTACGTTGTTGAAGTAATCCCAGGCCTGATCGACCAGCTCCGGATTTAGCAGAAAGTCAATAATGGTCATGGCCTCTACCTTTGCTCCGGCAGTTGCTCCTTTGTGTGCAATCGGAGTGGCCATTGCTATGGCATTGCTCCAGTGGTGTCCTTGTAGGCCGGGAATATTAGAAGGAAAGCGAAGTGTTACGGTAGGTACTTTCCAGCTTACATCGCCAATATCGTCTGAGCCACCGCTTACGGGAGACTTTACCGGAAGCCCCAAATCAGACAACGTAGTGCTTAGGCCTCGCGGGTTTGAGCCAACCTCTCGCTGTACGGCTCTGGCCAGCGTTTGGTCTTTTTCGTCCCATACGGGAAGTCCCACCTGCTTAATGTTTTCGTACATGGTTTCGGCTATTACTTTGTTGAAGTGTCTAGGCCAGGCTGTTCCCAAGATTCTGGAGCTCATCTCGGTGTCGGTCATCAGTGCAGCTCCTTTGGCAATGTTGTTGGCGGCTTCATACATTTCCATAATACCTTCGTAGGTCACATCGCGAAAGTAGTACCAGATGGATGCTTTCGAGGGTACTACATTGGGCTGATCACCTCCATCGGTTATAATGGAGTGGGATCGTTTTAGAGGGTGTAAGTGCTCACGTTTGTAATTCCAACCTACATTCATTAATTCTACAGCATCGAGGGCCGATCGGCCTCTCCATGGTGCACCGGCTCCATGAGCGGCTTCTCCCTCAAAAGTATATTCTACTGAAATAAGTCCTGTACCAGAGGCTTGTCCGTAAGAAACGGAAAGGTTGCTGCTCACATGAGTGAATATGCACAGGTCGATGTTATCGAAGAGACCATCGCGGGTATACCAGGCTTTTGCGGCTACGAGTTCTTCGGCAATTCCTGGCCACAACACTAATGTTCCTCCAATATTTTCACGTTCCATAACCTGTTTTACAGCCAGAGCAGCAGTAATATTGAGAGGAATACCTGCATTGTGCCCTTCACCATGGCCGGGAGCTCCTTCTACCATGGGTTTGTGATAGGCCACGCCAGGGTATTGAGAGGCTTTGGGAATACAGTCTACATCGCTACCAAGAGCTATGGTAGGGCCTTCCCCGTTGCTCCATGTGGCAAACCAGGCCGTAGGGATTCCTGAAACTGACTCCACAATTTCAAACCCATTTTCTTTAAGAATACCGGTCAGATATCGGGACGATTCAAACTCCTGAAAGCCCAATTCAGCAAAGCTGAAGATTTTATCGATCATGACCTGGGTTTGTTTATGGTTTTGTTCTACCAACTGGGCCACTTCGTTTTTCAGTTTACTAATTTGCTTTGGGCTATATTTCTTTTGGCCAAAGGCTAGTACACTGTAGCAGGTTAGGGCTAGAAGGAGGGTGTATTTTCTTACAGACATTTTTTGTTGTGGTTGATATCAACCAAAATAAGAAAAAAACACTTGTTAAGTTATTGGAATGTGTTGGAGGGTTGTTCGGCTCATTTTTAACCGAACAACCCATTAATCAAAGATCGGTACTGAGCTTAATGTGACTTGGGCAGTCTATTTCGTAGGCAAATTCAATCTCGCGCTTTTCGCCCGGTTGAAGAGTGATCTTCCAACTTACCAGGCCTGTTTTTTCATTGTAAATTCCATCGGTTAAATTGGTAATTCTCACTTTTACTGAGCTTAGGGCAGAAAGCGGAATTTGATCGTAAATGCTAATCGAAACTATGCTTTGCTTAGTGTTAACCACTGTAATGAGATATTTTCTTTCTTCCCGCTTTCTGTTTCCAAAGAGCTTGTGTTTTTCGAACTGCTTGAGGCGCTGCCTGTTCACAATAATTCCTTCGTCTTTGCCGAGCGAAAGTGACAGGGTGTCTGAGCCAAGGTTGGTGTCAATAATGGATTTGCCAACAAAGCTGTTTTCAAAGTATAGATTTGATTCACCATCCAGCAGTTTAAGGTCTTGCCAATTGGCTACTTGGGCCACCAAATAGGCGTTGGCTCTTATTTTGGGGCTGGTAGAGTAGAGGTACTCTGCATCTATTTCTTTGGTTTGTATTTCTACAGTTTCAGGAATACCTGAAGTAGGTATATCGTATGGAAGTTCTATATCGTAAGCAAAGGTTGTTTCATAATTGATGACATTGATAGGTATGGGGTCCGATTTTTTAGTTAAACTGGAAGCGCCTCTCACTCTTATTCCTGCCACATTACCCTGAAGCGCCGCAGATGCTCCTGTTTTCATTTGTTTTTGTTCTGCCGCATAGCCGGTCACAACCACTTCATTAAGGCTTAATTCTTCCGGGTCCAACAGTATCTTAGTTGGTGAATCGGATATTTGTACCTCACGGGTAGTAAAGCCCAAAAACCTAACTATTAGAGTTGAGGAGCCGTTGGGTACCTGGAGCGAGAAGAAGCCGTTGCTGTCGGTTGTGGTTCCAATGGTTGTGCCCTTTACCATTACCAGAGCTTGAGGTAATGGGAGCCCGTCAGAAGCATCGAATACCTGGCCGGTTATGTCTCCGTCTGCCAGGCCTGATGGCACATGGTTTTGTCCACCAATGTAATAGGGAAAGAGTTGCGGAGCAGTTCCTGTAGACGCTATATCGCCTGAGCTCAGGGTAAGTTTAACGTTCTTCCAGTCTACGCCACTATTCTGAAATACCTTGGCTTTGTAGGTGATTTGGAGTGGGGAGTTTACACTTTTGGCTCGAATGTCATAAGAGGGTATCCAACCAGCCTCAAGTGTCGAATAGCTTATGGAAAGCCATGTTTTTTGAGCTTTTTCAGATTTAATGGTGAGTAGAATTTTGGAGGTAGGACGCTCCTTAGTGCCACTATTTGCAGCTATTTGGTTGGTAATTGATTCCACTTCTCCGGTTAGGTTTTCAATGGCTTTTTGGGTTGAAAATATATGTTGGGCATTGGTTTTAAGTTTGGTTGAGAAGTATTCTATAGCGCTCTGATAGTCCCGGCCCGAGATGCCTTGACTACCAATGACTTTGGTGTTCTTGTTGAGGATTTCCGCTTCGTTTTTAAGTATTGCCAGTTGCATGTTAAGTACTTCTATAGAGTCGGACAGGCGGTGTCTTTTCTTCCATAAATTTTCTATTGCCTCAGGTGTCTTTTTGTCGAGAAAGTCTATTTTATGCCTCACCGAAAGTATGGTTATGCCTTCGGCTGATATCTGGATGGTGCTTGGGTCTAATTGTCCGCTCAATTGAGTGAGTTCAATTTTTTGCGTGCCCTCTACGAGGTTAACCTGAGCTTTTCTGTAAATCTCTGCTCCCTGAGTAAATACCTTAACCGACTCAATAGTGGAGGTTATTTGGGTTTGTGCCTGAACGGAGCAAGCCAATAGGCCCATAAAGGTTAAAAATGCAATGTGTCTCATAAATTTTGTCTTTAGTTAGGGGTTCCTGATAATTGAGATGCACAAGTTTTAGTGTTTCCATAACTGTCAGTAGAAAAAATATGAGACGGCCGTCTTACCGTTAAGACAATCTATTTGCCATATAACCCCTAACTGAGTCCGATTTTATAATGTAAAATGCTGTCTGGCTTTTGATTTGGGCTGGTTTGGGAAAGCACTAAAGAATACCTTAACTTATGAGAAATTTATGTTCAACGCGAAAACACCACAATTATGGCGATTAAGCAAAGTTTAATAGAAAATAAGAGTTTTATACTTGAAAGCTTACCTACCCAGGAACTGAAAGATGAGTTTTTAAAGAGCCTGGAAAATGCTCCAGATAAGGTTGCCTCCCCAAGTGTAGAAGATCAGTTGAAAGAAGCCCAGGCCCCTGAGCATGTGGGAGAAGAGTTATATGATTCAATTAAAAAGGAGTTGGAGAACTACAAGCCTGCCGCCCCAATGTCTAAAGAAGATGAAAAGAAGGCCATTGAAGAAGAACTCAAGCATGTGTCTAAATCTGATGCCAGCGAGGAGAAGTAGTTTGAGGTATTAAAGCTCTAAATTCCTGATTAGATTATTGGCTGTGGCTGTACCGGGTTTTAGTTATTGTGTACAGCATGACTAGAAGAAGACCTCTTAAAAGCATTGCTTGCCCCGAACCAAAGTATTGAGTAACCGGGCATGGATTTTTGAGAGGTCTTTTCATTGGTGCTAGATTGTAGGTTTACTAAAAAGCTCCCCGTTAATATATACCCTGTCTATCCAGTCAACACCAAAATTATAGCTGATGGAGTTGAGATTTTTACCCGCTTTGGCCACTATAAAATTGGCTCTTTTTCCTTCAGTAATACTGCCAACTTCGTTTTCCAGTTCCAGAGCGTAGGCAGCATTGTAGGTTGTGGCATTGAAGGCCTCTTCGGGGAGAAGTCCCATGTTTACTGCGGCCAGGCTATTGGTCAGACTTAGGTTGAAAGAGGGTGCGGAACCCGGATTAAAATCGGAAGCGATGACAAGCGGCAAACCGCTATCAATAATTTTGCGACCTGGTGTGTAGGGAATTCGGATAAAGAAGGAGCAGCCGGGCAAGGCAACCGGTATGGTGTCTGAATCTTTGAGTAGGTTGATTTCGCTTTCGCTCAAAACCTCCAGATGGTCTACTGTTAAGGCGTTGTATTCGATAGCCTTTTCTATACCTCCGATTGAATTGAATTGGTTGACATGAACCTTGGCTCTAAGGTCAAATTTTTCTCCTGCCTCCAGAATTCTGGACATTTGCTCTACGGTATAGTATCCTTCTTCGCAAAAACAATCAATATAGTCGGCCAATTGCTGGGAGTATATTTCGGGTAACATTTCTTGAATTAGGCTACTCATGTATTTTTCCTTGTCCTTATCGGGAAAGGCATGGGCGCCCAAAAAGGTGGCTTTAATGGGAATAGGAAACTGTTGTGCCAGTTGATTTACTACTTGCAGCATTTTAATTTCTGCTTCCATGCTTAGTCCATAGCCACTTTTTATTTCAATAGCCCCGGTTCCCGAACCAATAGCTTCTTGTAGCCTGAGAGAAGCCCGTTCTGTTAACTCAGAAAGGCTCATTTTCTGCAGTTTTCTGGCCGAGTTGAGTATGCCGCCACCTGCTTCAGCAATCGACTGGTAGTCCATGCCCTTGATTTTCATTACAAATTCTTCATCCCGGTCTTCGGCAAAAACAAGGTGAGTGTGCGAATCTACAAATGTGGGGCAAACCATTCTGCCATTCAGGTCTATGATTTCTGTAGCAGCCGATTCAGCAAAATCATCCATTGAACCGTATGAGGAAATAAGACCGTTTTCTACGGCCATCCAGGCATTTTCTATAGTAGGTACATCGGCCATCATGGCACCCCTTAATATGTTAGTGCCCGATTCTCTTACCTGAATAAGCCGGCCAATATTGATAAAGGTTTTTGTCATAAGCTTGGGTTTGGTTGCATACGAATTGCGTACAACTCAATGATTAGATGAAACCTGATTTTAATTTACAATTAATCGACTCTCTTATCTAAGAATGGCAGCAATTTGTAGTTATACTGCTTAAAGTCTAATGTCGGATTAAGGCGTTTTTCATCATTGACATACATTGCTGCAATTACTCAAAGAGTCCGTTTAGCAACTCCTTGTCTACTAAATTTGGTTGAGTAACTTTTAGTTTCGGTTCGGCCTTCATGGCTCTTTCAATGGTACTCATTGCGTGTGGATTTCTGGCCCAGTTTCTTCTGGCAATTCCGTTGTTTACATCCCAAAAAAGCATGCTTTTTAGTTTGTCATCGGCTTCTGAACTGCCATCGAGTAGCATGCCAAAACCTCCGTTGATTACTTCACCCCAGCCAACGCCACCGCCATTGTGTAGCGAAACCCAGGTGGCTCCTCTAAAGGCATCGCCCACAAAGTTGTGAACGGCCATATCGGCCGTAAACTGCGAGCCGTCATAGATATTGGAAGTCTCGCGGTATGGAGAGTCGGTACCCGATACATCGTGATGATCTCTTCCTAAGACCACAGGTCCAATTTCTCCTTTACGAATGGCCTCATTAAATGCTGAAGCTATGCGCATGCGCCCTTCTGCATCGGCATAGAGAATTCTGGCCTGAGAGCCTACAACGAGCTTATTTTTCTTGGCCTCTTTAACCCAGTGAAGGTTGTCAGAGAGTTGTGGTTTAATTTCTTCTGGTGCTTCATTGAGCATTTGTTGTAGCACCTTAGCGGCAATGGCATCGGTTTTGTCTAAATCTTCCGGTTTGCCAGAAGTACATACCCATCGGAAAGGCCCGAAGCCATAGTCGAAACAGAGCGGTCCCATAATGTCTTGTACATAACTTGGGTATTTATATCCTCCGCCTCCAACTCCTTCTCCGGCCGTTGATGTACTAAAAACATCGGCCCCGGCTCTTCCGGCTTCTAGCAAGAAGGCATTGCCATAATCGAAGAAGTAAGTACCATTGGAGGTGTGTTTATTGATGGCAGCGGCATGTCTTCGCAAACTCGCGTATACGGCCTCTTTAAATTGTTCAGGGCTGCTGGCCATTAGGTTGTTGGCTTCTTCATAGTCCATGCCTACGGGATAATAGCCTCCGGCAAACGGATTGTGCAAAGAGGTTTGATCAGACCCGATATCGATTTTTATACCGGCCTCATGAAATCCCTCCCAAACCTCAACTATGTTGCCCAGATAAGCAAATGAAGTGTTTTGGCCATTCTTTCTAGCTGTTTCTACCTGGGCAATTAGTTGGTCAATTCTATCAATAACCACATCTACCCAGCCTTGTTCCTGCCGTTTGTACGCAGCCTTTGGGTTAACTTCTGCCGTTACTGAAACGAGTCCGGCAATTTTGGCGGCTTTGGGCTGGGCTCCGCTCATTCCTCCCAAACCGGAAGTCACAAACAGTAATCCGCTAAAGTTGCCATCGGGACGTTTCATACGGGCTGCATTGAGCACCGTAATGGTTGTGCCGTGCACAATGCCTTGCGGGCCAATGTACATGTACGATCCGGCTGTCATTTGTCCATACTGGGTTACGCCCAGTGCATTGAATTTTTCCCAGTCATCCGGTTTGGAGTAGTTGGGAATCATCATACCATTAGTTACTACCACTCGCGGGGCATTTTGGGAAGAAGGGAAAAGTCCCATGGGATGACCGGAGTACATGACCAATGTCTGTTCATCGGTCATTTCGGCCAGGTATTGCATAGTGAGCCGGTATTGCGCCCAGTTTTGGAAAACTGCCCCATTGCCGCCATAGGTAATGAGTTCGTAAGGGTGTTGGGCAACCCGATGGTCCAGGTTGTTCTGAATCATGAGCATGATGGCCCGGGCCTGGTCCGATTTGCCCGGATACTCCTTTAGACTTCTGGCTTTAATCTCATGTTTGGGCATAAACCGGTACATGTAAATACGGCCAAATTGGTTGAGCTCTTGCAGAAACTCAGTGGCCAGAGTTTTGTGCCATGCCTCAGGAAAATAGCGAAGGGCATTTTGCAGTGCCAGCTTTTTCTCCGGAGCGTTCAGTATTTCTTTTCTCTTGGGGGCTCGGTTTACAGAAGCGTCTAATGTCGGATTTTCAGGCAGTTGAGAAGGAATTCCCTGCAATATTTCTTCTTGAAAAGTCATGACGGATGGTTTAATAGTTTTCAAATTCAACATGGAATGGGCTTTCTTTCTGAGCCATTTCAGATTGCGTCAATGCAATTAGCTTGCGTTCTGTAATAATGGTATGAGCCTTCTGAATATCGTCTGCGAAGATGCGGTCTTTGTCGGCATGGTCTATTTTGGTTCTTACATAGGCGTGGCAGGCCTCTAAGGCAGGCCCCGACCTGAGTGGTCTTCGGAAGTCGAAGGCCTGGGCGGCACAAAGTAATTCTATGGCCAGTATTTGTTCCAGATTGCCTATAATCTGTAGTGCTTTTCTTCCACTAATGGAGCCCATGCTCACATGGTCTTCTTGGCCAAGAGAGGTTGGAATGGAGTCGGCACTGGCCGGAAAGCACAGGCTTTTATTTTCTGAAACCAAAGCAGCCGATGTGTATTGCGGAAGCATAAAACCGGAGTTTATGCCTGTGTCGTTCATAAGTAATTGAGGCAAGCCCTCTACTTTACCTTCCAGGGACAGATAAATTCTTCGATCTGAAATGTTGCCAATTTCAGCAGCCGCTAAAGCGGCATAGTCCAGCGGCAGGGCCATTGGCTGACCATGAAAGTTTCCCCCACTAATGGTTTCTTCAGCACTGAGTATAATAGGGTTGTCTGTTACCGCATTGAGTTCTACTTCCAACAGCTCTTTTA
The DNA here is from genome assembly GCF_002296035.1 of Roseivirga sp. UBA838. Classification (NCBI taxonomy): domain Bacteria; kingdom Pseudomonadati; phylum Bacteroidota; class Cytophagia; order Cytophagales; family Roseivirgaceae; genus Roseivirga; species Roseivirga sp. UBA838. Next base: position 19,243 of record NZ_DBHC01000053.1, on the reverse strand, counting down.
GGTGCAGCCAAGCGTTGCGTGAGGAACCATGCACCTGGGGTATACACCGCAAGGAGTAGGGGTCTTGTACACGGCCACAGTTTATATGAGCATTTAGAATTTCCGATCCTTCCAATAGCACTCTTATTCTATGCGCAACGTGCCGGTTGCCCTTAAAAGGTCTTATTTCATGAAGTCTGGGGCTAAACGGTTTTGCACTTCCCATTAGTGCTTCAATCATCATTGCACCTATGATATCGGCATGGCTCAGGCAGTTGTACAGCCGGTCTACCACCATTACGGCATGTGCAGCTATAAATTGGGTACCGTTAATGAGAGCCAAACCTTCTTTGGGACCTAGAGCTACGGGTTGGAGTCCGGTAATCTGAAAAAGACGCTCAGTGCTCATTCTTTCACCCTTAAAATATACCTCGCCCAGCCCAATTAAGGGGAGGAAAAGATGGGCAAGGGGAGCTAGATCTCCCGAAGCTCCTACCGAGCCTTGCTCAGGAACAACCGGGATGGCTTGATTGTCGATGTGCCAAATAATGCGCTCAATGGTGCTTAATTGGATACCTGAAAAGCCTTGAGCCAGGGAGTGGGCCTTAAGAATAAGCATGAGTTGGGCAATGGTGGGGTCAATTGGTTTGCCAACGCCTACACTATGACTTTTCAGAATGTTGTATTGAAGTTCCCTGGTGTCTTTGGCCGATATTTTAGTGGTGCACAGTGGGCCAAAGCCTGTATTGATGCCATACACGGTTCGTTCTCCGGAAACAATATCTTCTACGGCCTGAGCGCTCTTCTGAACCTGTTCGATCGATGATGCCGACAAGGTGCCTTTTATTTCCCCTTTTGCTATTTGAAGTGCCTTTCCTACAGTGAGAAAGTCAATTCCGTAATTAAAATGTTTCATGTTTTTCCAGATTACTTTCGGTCATTCCGGAATTCTTCTTCTTGAAATTTAAAAAGAAGAAATTGCCCGGAATCTAAGTATCGATTGAGCTACCGTATGAAATAGGCCATTTGAAAAGATATGGTCTGTTTTTCCGGCATGACTTTCTAATACTTTTATCAAGTTTTAATCAAAATTACCTTCTTCACTTAATTCTTAAAAATGATTTATTTTTATGTTTTAATAACTAATAGTAATTAATGGAATTAAGGCATTTAAGGTATTTTCTCACACTGGGTAAGGAGTTGCATTTTGCCAAAGCTGCCGAGAAGCTGTACATCACTCAACCGGCTCTTACCAAGCAAATTCAGCAGTTGGAAGAGGAGTTAAAGGTGAAGCTTTTTGAGCGCACCAAACGAAGGGTTAAGCTTACAGCAGCCGGTGAATATTTACTTACCGAAGCGGAGTACATGCTTAATCATTTAGAGCAGGTAGTAGAGGCTACGCAACGGAAGGCGGAAGGTGAGGAGGGAGAAGTTCGGATTGGCTTTGTGGGGTCGGCTATGCAAAATATTATTCCCAACTTGCTTGAAAAACTTCACCAGAAGCACCCGGGAATTCATACTTCTTTGCAGGAATTGAACAATAGAGACCAGTTGGATGCCCTTAGACATGATAAGCTCGATATTGCCTTTGTGCGCTTAGTTACTGTGCCGAAAGAGCTGGAAACCCAAGTGGTTTTTGAAGATTCCTTTTCGCTGGTAGTGTCGAAAACACATCCGGTGAGCAGAAGTAATTTTTCCAGCCTGACGCAATTCAGAAAAGAAAATTTCATTCTTTTTTCGAATGACTACAGTCAGGAGTATTACGACAACATCATGAGTATTTTCACCGATCATGGATTTGAGCCCAAGGTCTCGCATCGGTCGGTTCAGGCCAACAGTATTTTCCGTTTAGTAGAAAAGCGATTGGGTGTAGCTATTGTGCCCAGTGCTTTGCAAAGCGGTGTAAACCTGGATATTGAGTTTATTTCATTGGCCCACCTGAGGCAAAGAACGCAACTGATGGCGGTTTGGCATAAACAGAACCGAAATGAAGCTTTAGGCAAGTTTTTGGAGTTATTGTCTGACTAAGGTCTACTTCTTTGAAAGAGAGCACTCTTGGGGCATCGCATGCCATAAGTTATTGATCTAACTACCGTTTTTAGAATGGATAATAACCAGAAATGCATTTTAAACTACTGCATTTAAGGAACGAACTGATTAAATTTGTGTGTTACTAACTCATAGAATAATTTAGAATACCATCTGTTTCATGCAGCATTCACCTTCAGAAAGAATAGTACTAGCCAAAGAGAAGATTCTGGCTTTAAAAAAATACGCACAGGAACATAAAGCCAAGGCTACTATACAAATCATCAATTCGTTTTTACCTTTTCTTGGTCTTTGGGCGTTGATGTACATTAGCCTCGATTACAGTTATTGGATTACCCTTGGGCTGGGAGTAGTTAATGCCTTTTTTCTGGTTCGAATTTTCATCATTCAGCACGACTGCGGTCATCAGTCTTTCCTGAGAAACCGAAAGGCTCAGAAAATCATTGGCTACATATGCAGTTATTTCTCCGCTATACCATTCAACTACTGGTCCAAGTCGCACAATGTGCACCACAAGCACAATGGTCAGTTAGAAATGAGAGATATAGGGGATGTGACCACCATGACTGTTGAAGAATTTAAGCAAATGAGCCGATGGGGCCGACTGAAGTACAGAATTTACAGATCGCCCATTGTAATGTTTTTGATTGGCCCGGTGTATTACCTTTTTATTCATAATCGCATTGCTTTTATTAAACTACCCATGTTTCAGAAAGCCAAAAAGTGGTTGGTGCTCAACAACTTTGTAATGCTGGCCATCTTTGTGTTTTTTGGGTTCTTACTGGGCTGGGAAAAATTCCTGCTGGTACACCTGACCATATTGGTGTTGTTTTCCATTATCGCCATCTGGTTTTTTTATGTGCAACATCAACATGAGTATACCTACAAACAGTGGATGAAAAATTGGGACTATGTGACCTCTGCACTCAAAGGCAGTACTTACTATAAGGTTCCCCGATTGTTCAATTGGCTAACTGGTAACATTGGTATACACCATGTGCATCATCTAAACCCGTTTATTCCCAACTACAATCTCAAGAAATGTATTGAGGAGAACCCATGGTTGAATAAGTACACCACCACTATCAACTTTAGGCAAAGTTTAACGCTCATTACCAACAAGCTTTGGGACGAAGCTGAGCAGCGCATGATTAGCTTCCGCGAGTTTTACCGTAAGGAAAAAATGCAGGCTATAAGGGTTAGATCTTAACCTGATTGAAAAGGTGGGAGAGCCTGTAGTTGTTGACTTTATAGCTCAGCAATTTGGTTTAGGCTAGCGAACTTCTTTTTTTGATACCCCTCACTTTCTCTGCCTTATTGCTCACGTTTCGGGTGGGTTAACGCACAGTTAGTCCACAATGACCGCAATACACTCCACCTCAACAGAAGCACCTAAGGCCAAACCTTCGGCTCCAAAGGCTGACCGGGCCGGTTTTTTACCGGGAAAGTACTCCACATAAACCTTGTTGAAGTCGCTCCAACGATTAATATCATCTATAAATACTGTGAACTTAATGGCATGTTCCAGTGAGCTGCCATGTGCTTCCAGCACTTTTTTAATATTCTCCATGGTTTGTCGTGCTTCTGCCTCCAGCCCGCCTTCAACCAATTCCATTTTGCCCGGTTTCATACCAATAACTCCTGAAAGGTAAAGCATGTTATCTACCCGAACGGCATCGCTAAAGGGCAAGCCCAAAGCCGCCATTTCTTCCGACTGATAGTGTTCAATAATTGGGCTGCGACTGGCAGTGTTACAAGACATAAAGAAAATTAATACAAACGATAGGCTGAAGAGTGGTTTCATAGGTTTCTTGAGATCATTTAAAATCATAATTTAGGAATTGATCAATAAAACTTCCCATGTCTGACTATATCATTACCATTGATGCCGGTACAACCAGCGAAAGGGCCATACTTTTCAATAAAAGGGGGCAAATTGTGAGCACCTCACAGCGTGAATTTCAACAGTTTTACCCAAAGCCCGGTTGGGTAGAACATAGCCCATTGGAGATATGGGAGACACAGAAGTTTACCATCAATGATGTACTGGAAAAACAAGGAGTATCGGCTCAGGATATTGCGGCAATTGGTATTACCAATCAGCGCGAAACCACCCTGGTGTGGGACCGGAAAACAGGCAAATCCATTTATAAAGCCATAGTATGGCAAGACAGACGTACCGCAGGGTACTGCGAAGAGCTAAAGGCTGCAGGACATGCCGAGATCATTCAGCAAAAAACGGGCTTGCTGATTGACGCCTATTTTTCTGCATCTAAAATTCGCTGGATTCTCGATCAGGTGGAGGGTGCCCGGGAGCGAGCAGAAAACGGAGAGTTAGCCTTTGGTACGGTAGACTCCTGGTTGCTGTGGAAGTTGACCAACGGAAAGGTGCATGCTACCGATGTGAGTAACGCCAGCCGCACCATGTTGTTTGACATACATAATTTGACATGGGACGATGAACTACTCGACTTATTTGATATTCCTAAGGCCATGTTGCCGGAAGTGAAGCAGAGCAGCGGCCTCTATGGGCATACCGCCAAAGAACACTTTGGAGCAGAAATACCCATTGCCGGTATTGCAGGTGACCAACAGTCTGCCCTTTTCGGGCAAATGTGTACTGAGCCGGGCATGGTAAAAAACACTTATGGTACAGGCTGTTTCTTAGTAATGAACACCGGAAAAAAAGCCATAACCTCTAAACATAAACTACTTACCACCATAGCCTGGCAGGTAAATGGAGAGGTAAGTTATGCTTTGGAAGGCAGTATTTTTATTGGAGGTGCCATTGTGCAGTGGCTCCGCGATAACGTGCATTTTGTGGAGTCTTCGGCTGAGATAGAATCTCTGGCGCGCAGTGTAGAAGACAACGGTGGAGTATATTTTGTACCCGGTTTTGTGGGGCTGGGTGCTCCCCATTGGGACCAATATTCTACGGGACTAATGATTGGGTTAACCAGGGGTACTCAAAAAGGGCATATAGCCAGAGCCGCTCTGGAAGCTCTGGCTCTTCAAAGTATGGAGGTGATCACTACAATGGCGCTAGATTCGGGGATTGACTTAAAGGAATTGCGGGTAGACGGAGGGGCATCGGCCAATGATTTATTAATGCAGATCCAGAGCGATGTGACCGGGCTGGATATTGTTAGGCCGGAGATTGTAGAGACCACCGCTCAGGGAGTGGCATTTTTGGCCGGATTGGCCGTTGGCTTTTGGGAGAATATGGATGAGATCAGAGCCATCTGGAAAGCCGATAAGCACTTTAGCCCTTCAGGAAAAGACGTAGAAAAATTAAAACACAACTGGGCACGGGCAGTTGAAAGAGCAAAAGCGTGGGTGGAAGAGTGATAGTTGAAATGCCTCGATTTATGGTCAATAGCGGTATTCTTACCACCAGGCCGAATTTGATTAGCGAGGAATTTAATTCTTGACATTAGGTGTTAGATCGCTGGAATATAAAGTAGGGCAATTATGAAACGGGAGAAAATGGTAAAGCGGCTCAAGAAACAAAAGGAGCCCTGGGATATAGTAGTAATTGGCGGTGGAGCTACCGGCTTGGGTGTGGCGGTAGATGCAGCTTCTCGTGGGTATAAAACCCTACTACTGGAACAGCACGACTTCGCCAAGGGTACATCGAGCCGAAGTACAAAGTTGGTGCATGGAGGGGTTCGGTATTTGCAACAAGGTGATATTTCGTTGGTGCTTGAAGCCCTGAAAGAACGAGGACTCATGATCAAAAACGCTCCCCATCTAGTCAAAAATCAGGCGTTTGTTATTCCCAACTATGAGTGGTGGGACGGCCCCTTCTATCAGGTAGGTTTGAAGGTTTACGACCTGATGTCCGGCAAATTAGGCATTGGTTCTTCAAAAAAGCTTTCTAAAGAAGAAACTATAAAATACATACCCACTATTGGGCAGCATGGCCTCAAGGGAGGTGTGGTCTATTACGATGGTCAGTTCGATGATGCCCGAATGGCTCTTTCCCTGGCCAAAACAGCCCGTCAGTTCAATGGTGTAGTACTCAATTACTTTCCCGTGATAGACCTTATTAAAAATGAAGAAGGGATAATTTGTGGTGTAAAAGCCAAAGATCAGGAAACGGGTAAAATTCACGCCATAAAGGCCCGGGCAGTTATTAATGCTACAGGTGTTTTTGCCGATAAGGTGAAAAAAATGGATGAGCCTGAAGTGAAAGACATGATTCAGCCCAGCCAGGGTATTCATTTGGTGGTGAGTAAGGAATTTTTGCCCGATAAGTATGCTATTATGGTGCCACAAACCAAAGATGGGCGGGTAATGTTTGCCGTGCCCTGGCACGATAAGGTGGTATTGGGAACTACCGATACCATGCGCGAAAAGCCTGAGTTGGAGCCCAAGGCTCTGGATAGTGAAATAGACTTTATTTTGGAAACCGCAGGGCAGTATTTGTTAAAACAGCCTACCCGTGCCGATGTGTTGAGCGTGTTTTCCGGCCTGCGCCCACTCGCCAAACCCGAAGGGGAGGGCAAGTCGACCAAAGAGATTTCGAGGCATCACAAAGTCATGATTTCGCAGTCGGGGCTTATTACGATTATTGGGGGCAAGTGGACCACCTACAGAAAAATGGCCGAAGACACTGTAGACAATGCCATACTTATTGGAGCCCTGCCCGAGCGTAAATGTATAACCTATAACCTGCCTGTCTATGGTTACGATAAGAACCTGGATATTACCTCAGACCCTCTGGCTGTTTATGGCATAGAAAAATATTCGCTTTTAGAGATGGAGGAAGAAGACCCGACCCTGGCCGAAGTACTCAGTGAAGACTTGCCCCTGAGAAAATCGCAGGTGGTGTGGGCAGTGCGCAACGAAATGGCCAGAACACTGGAAGATATGCTGGCAAGACGAGTGAGAGGACTTTTTCTAAATGCCAGAGAGAGCTTAAGAGTGGCTCCTCAGGTAGCTGCTATTATGGCTGCCGAACTGGGGAAAGACGATGAATGGATTGATGATCAGTTGGAAGAGTTTTCGGAGGTTGCCCGCAACTATATGATCATGAGCTAATGGTTCATTACATAGCAGTGCTTCAATGAATCTCTACCAAGTTGCGCATATCAGTAGTGCCCAGTCGTTTCACGACAATTTCTCCATCTTTAAATTCTAAGAGAACGATGGCCGAAATTTTATCCGATTGACCCTTCCACTTCAGGTTTTCATTCACATTAGCTTCCAGATTCATTTTTTTAAGCTTCATGTTGGTGTCGTTTCTAACACTCATTAGGCACGACCCACCCTTGCGATCTACGAGAATCTGCAAGCCCAGAAAACCTTCTGCTTTTTTAAGCATTTTATAGTCCCAACCGGAGGTAATCACCGATTTGAGTTTTTCATTGTCTATTTCAGCAATTATTCTGGTTTCCTCATACTTAAACTCGTCCAGGTAGCAGTTTTCAAACCGCTCAGGATATACGTACTGACCATAAAGGCCGGGAAGGCATAAAAATGTAAATAGCATGCCGTAAAAAGCTGATCGTCTCATAAAATAAAGTTCGGAAGTTTCCGGCTTATGGCAAAACCACTTTCCAAATACCAAAAATTACAATCGGTTTTGTCCCCGAAGACGGGCACGCTTCGCTCATCAGATGAAGATTTGTCCTGATGTCAGAAAAAAAATTATAACCCAATAAAATTTTTACAAAGGGGATTTTGGAGGTTGATGCCTATTGAAAAACTGTATTTGTGTAATCTGAATGACGATTTAGTGACTAGTTATGAAGAATTTTATTTGGTGTGGTAAATCGTTTGCAAAGAAAAATTTTGAAAAAAAGTGAAAATCCCTTGAACCATTTACTGGTTATGTGCGTCTATCAGGAAGTTGGAAACTTTGGGTAATCTTAAAGTTTCCCTAGTATCAAACCATGGAAGTAAGAGATAAGATTGTAGAAAAGGCCGGAGAACTCATGTTAATGTACGGTATTCGTACGGTAACAATGGATGATATCTCCAGAGATCTCGGCATTTCGAAAAAGACCATTTACCAATATTTTAAGGATAAGAAAGACCTGGTAAATACCATAACAGCCCTGCATCTGGATATTGAGAAGTCTCGGTTCGAATCTACCGAATTAAGAAGCGAGAACAGTGTGCATGAACTTATACTTATTTCTCAATGCCTGCGCGAGTCTATCAAAGACATGCGTATGAACGTGCTCAACGACCTGCAGAAGTTTTATCCGGAAGCCTGGAAAATGTTTGAAAACTTTAAACGCAATACCATGCTTTGTTCCATTACCCGGGTAATTATAAAAGGTCAGGAAGAGGGGTATTTCAGGAAAGAGATAGACCCACACCTAATTTCTATAATGCGCATGGAGCAGGTGCACACATTTATTATTAACCAGAATCTTTATCCAAAAGAGAAATACACCCTTGCAGAGGTGCAAATGCAGTTGTTCGATCATTTCGTGCACGGCCTGTTCACCCCTGCAGGTTATCAACTTTTTAACCAGTACACAACAGCAAAACTCAAATCAAATGAAACGCTCAGTTAAGAGAGTAAGCGCCTTACTACTGATGCTTCTTACGGCAGTTTCCGTAAGCGCTCAGGAATCATTTTCTCTTGAAGAGGCCATTCAATATGCGCTGCAAAACAATGAGAATTTGAAAATTGCGATGGTAAATACCAGCGATGCGGAGGCCCAGGTGGGTGAAACACGTGCCGATGGTCTGCCACAAATCAATGCCAATTTTGGCTATACGAACAATACGCAAATTCCGGTAAACATTGTACCGGCCAATGTGTTCGATCCCAATGCTCCTGAAGGTGCCACTGCAGCCATTCGCTTTGGTGTTCAACACCAGGGGCAGTTTGGAGTAAATGCCTCTCAGATGATCTGGGATGGCTCCTTTTTTATCGGCCTCAAAGCTGCTAAAACCCTTCGCGAGAAGGTTGTGGTAGACGAACTCAAGGTTCGGGAAGATGTAATTGAGCAGGTTACAAAAGCCTATTATCTGGTGCTGGTCAATCAGGTGCGAACCAACCTGATTGAAGCCAACATTGCCACGCTCGATTCTACCCTGAGAGAAACCAGAGCTTTGTATGAAAATGGGTTTGCTGAGAAAATTGATGTGAGCAGAATTCAGGTACAGCTCAATAACCTGAAGGCCGAACGCAGCGGAGTAGACCAGGCCATAGTGGCAAGCAAAAATCTACTCAAGTTTGCCATGGGAATGCCGGTAGAAACTCCAATTGCACTATCGGAAGAGCTCGATAATTTTGATTTTGAGTATTCGGCTTCTGAGGTAGATGCTTTCTCGGTAGGCGATCGCCTGGAACTACAGCAAGTAGAGTTTCTGAAGCGTTTGGCAGAGCTAGACATTAAGAATACCTATTCTCAATACATTCCTAAAGTGAGTTTTACAGCCGCCTGGGGAAGAAATACCGGAAACGATCAGTTTGGCAACCTTTGGAACGAAAACCGACAATGGTTTACCAACTCCAATATTGGACTCAATATTAGTATTCCGGTGTTTGATGGACTCAGAAAGAGGTATACGGTGGAGCGCAAGAAGTATCAGCTAGAAACGCTCAACTATCAGCAGTCGCTGCTATCCAATAGTCTTAGACAGCAACTTATAAACTCAAAAATGGCTCTTGATGTAAACCTCGAAAGGCTGGCGGTTCAGGAAGATAATCTGGAACTAGCCCAGGAGGTAGTGGAAGTTACACGTGCAAAATATACTGCAGGTGTTGGTTCTAACCTTGAGCTCATAGATGCAGAACAATCTTACAAAGTGGCCGAGGTCAACTACCTCACCGCCTTATATGACGCCATTGTGGCAAAAATTGATTTAGACAAAGCCCTGGGCAAACTCAACTAACAACAACCAAGAAAAAATTAAGCAATGAAATCGTTAAGAATCTCTACACTTTTTATCATGGCCGCTGTATTAGTAGCGAGCTGTGGGCAGGGTGAAGGCACACTTGAAGATAAAAAAGAACGCCTCAATGCTGCCAAAGAAGAAATTAAGGCCTTACAAAATGAAGTAGCTACACTGGAAAAGGAGATAGCTGCTCAAGACCCTGAGTTTGGTAAGGTAAAAGAAAACGCTACCCTTATTACTACTGTGGTAGCCAACAAAGAAGACTTCAGTCATAAAATTGAAGTTAGAGGCAATGTGCAGTCAAGAACCAATGTGTTCATTAGTGCCGAAACCATGGGACAGCTTACCGCTGTAAATGTGGTTGAAGGACAGTATGTAAACAAAGGCCAGGTTTTGGCAACCATCGATTCTGAAACTCTTGAGAAGAACATTGAGGAAGTAAAGAATCAGTTGGAGTTTGCGACCACCGTTTTCGAAAAAAGAGACCGCTTGTGGAAGCAAAATATTGGTACCGAAATAGACTATTTGCAGGCCAAGAACAACAAAGAGTCGTTGGAGAAGTCTTTGGCTACTTTACAAACTCAGTTGGAAAAGACCAAAATTAAAGCACCGTTTTCAGGCACTATAGAGCAAGTTCCGGCCAGTGCAGGTCAGGTGGTGCAACCGGGCACTCCCATTGCTTTTTTGGTAAGCAACCAGAATATGTACATTACGGCTGAAGTATCTGAGGCCTACATTGGAAAGTTTAAGAGAGGAGATAAGGTCAAAGTAAGCCTTCCGGCTTTAGGAGCAGAGTTCGAAAGCACTATAAGCACAGTAGGTAGTGTAATCAACCAGGCCAGCAGAACTTTTACCGTAGAAGTAAAACTGCCTAACGTGGCCGAATACCTAAAAACTAACCTCGTAGCCATTGTTCAACTCACAGACTATCAAGTAGACGAAGCTGTGGTTATTCCTTCCAGAATTATACAAGAAGACTTTGAAGGCAACTTTGTATACAAAGTCAATGGAAAGAAGGCCGAGAAAATTCATGTGACCTTAGGCAAAACCTATGATGGTAAGTCAGAAGTTTTGGCCGGACTAAATGGTGGAGAGACCATCGTAGACAAAGGCAACAGAAGTATTGCCGATGGCACCATTGTTAGTGTTCAAAACTAATCACACTTAAGAAATCACCATTATGGCAGATGATAAACAAAAAATTGTAGATAAGGAGTTTGGGCTCACCTCCCTCTCTCTGCGCAATAAGATCACCGTTTATGTGCTGACCTTACTAATTACTGTAGCAGGTATATATTCCTACATTACCCTACCCAAAGAGAATTTTCCGGAGGTAGAACAGCCAACAGTTTATGTAAGTACCGTACACCCCGGTAACTCTCCCGAAGATATGGAGAGCCTCATTACCCGTGAGTTGGAGAAGGAGATCAACACCATAGAAGGGGTTGATAACATTCAATCTACTTCTGTTCAAGACTACTCAGCTATTGTTATTGAGTTTCAGGTTGGAATAGATGTAGATGAGGCGGTAATTGATGTGAAAGACGCGGTAGACCGTGCCAAATCCGAATTGCCAAGCGATCTGAAAAGCGACCCGGAAGTAATTAAGTTTAGCTTTTCAGAGAACTTCCCCATACTTAATATTAACCTTACCGATCCCAGCAAAACTCTCGATGAGCTGAATGATATTGCTGAGTATCTGGAAGATGAAATCGAGAAATTTCCTGAAGTATCGAAAGTCAATATTGTTGGGGTAGATGAGAAGGAAGTTGAAATAAAAGTAGACCCGTTTAAACTAGAAGCCAGAAAAGTAACTTTTCAAGACATTGAGAATGCTATTTCGGCTGAGAACGTAACCCTTTCGGGAGGAAACGTGATTCAGGATGGCTTAAGAAGAAACGTACGGGTGGTGGGAGAGTTTGATGACCCCAGCCAGCTTGAAGAAGTTATCATTAGCAATGAAGATGGTAACATAGTCTATCTGAAAGATGTAGCCACCGTAGAGTTCGGTTACAAAGACAAGCAGAACTATGCCCGTTTGGATCTGAACCCGGTAGTGAAAATAGACGTGATGAAGCGAAGTGGCGAAAACCTATTGGTGGCCACCGACAAAATCATGAACCTGATTCAGGAGAGCCGCGACAAAGGAGCCATACCTGAAAGTGTAAAAGTGACCATTACCAACGATCAGTCCAAAGACACTCGTGAGCAGGTAAGCTCTTTAGGGAACAACATTATTTTTGGAGTAATTCTGGTAGTTACGGTACTGCTGTTCTTCTTGGGTACCAGAAACTCTCTGTTTGTGGGTATGGCCATTCCGTTGTCTATGTTCATGGCGTTAATGATTCTTGGGCTTTCGGGCATCACCATTAACACTATGACTCTTTTTGCCCTCATTATGGCTTTGGGTATGCTCGTAGACAACGGTATTGTGGTGGTTGAAAACGTATACCGTCTGATGGAGGAGGGATTGAGCCCAATGGCTGCGACCAGACGTGGAGTTGGAGAAGTGGCCTTGCCTATTATTTCTTCAACAGCTACTACTCTTGCGGCCTTTGTGCCACTGGCTTTCTGGCCGGGCATAATCGGAGAGTTTATGCTCTACTTGCCGCTAACACTCATGATCACCCTGGGGTCTTCACTATTCGTGGCCCTGGTTATTAACCCTGTGTTCATTGCTTCATTTATGCGGGTGGATGGAACCAGAGTGATCGACAACAAAAAAGTGATTATAAGATCGACCATTGCTATTGTAGTGGGAGCAGTGTTTGCCCTTGGTTTGGAGCTCATAATGTTTGGCAACCTGCTCATGCTCATAGGAGTAATTACACTTCTCAATGTCTATGTGTTGGGGCCATTGTCCAGAAAGTTTCAGGCTACTGTGTTGCCGGCTTTGGAGAATCGCTATGAGAAAATATTGAAATCGGCCGTAAGACATCCGTTCCTCTACCTGGGTGGAGCCTTTGGTTTGCTGTTTCTCTCACTGGGCATTTTTGCCACCAACACGCCCAATGTTATTTTCTTCCCTGAGAACGAGCCGCGCTATGTCAATGTGTTTGTGGAGTTTCCGGTTGGTACTGACATTGAGAAAACCAACACATTTGCCCAAAACATAGAAGAGCAGGTGCTAGAAATTATTAAGCCCTACGAGTCTATTGTAGAGTCAGTTACCACCAACGTGTCGCAAGGAGCGGCCGACCCCAACGACCCAACGGCCGTAGGTCAGTCTGAAGAGCCTCACAAGGCACGGATTACGGTGAACTTTATTGAAAGTAAGCTGCGTGGCGACCTGAATACGAAAGATGTAATGGAGGCCATTCGCGAGCAGGTAAAACTGGAGCCTGGAGTAACCCTAACTGTAGATAAGGATGCTGCCGGTCCTCCAACGGGAAAGCCCATTAACCTGGAGATAATTGGTGAAGATTTGGAAACCCTGATTAGTCTTGGCGAGCGCGTTAAACAGCGTATCGATGAGTCCGGAATTGAGGGGATTGAGCAACTTAAGAGTTCTCTTGAGTTGGGTAAGCCCGAGTTGGTTATTGAAATAGACAGAGACAATGCTCGCAGATTTGGACTCAGTACCTATTCTGTAGCCAATGAAATCCGTACGGCTCTTTTTGGTAAAGAGGTATCGAAATACAAAGAGGGAGAAGATAGCTACGAGATTAATGTTCGGTTGAATCAGGATTACAGATACGATATAGATGCTCTGCTTAACAAGAACATTACGTTTAGAGACCAGAGCAGTGGTCGTTTGGTGCAGGTGCCTATTTCTGCCGTAGCCGATGTGCGCTACAGCTCAACCTATGGTTCTATTAAGCGAAAAGATCTCGATAGGGTAGTAACGCTTAGTTCCAACGTGTTGGGAGGTTATAACCCCACAGAAATTAACAACCAATTGAAAGAACTCATGGCCGATTTTCCAATGCCCAATGGCTATAGCTATGCCTTTACAGGAGAGCAGGAAGAACAGGCCGAAAACATGGCTTTCCTTTCCAAGGCATTGTTGATTGCCGTGTTTATGATTTTCCTAATCATTGTTTCGCAGTTCAATAAAATTACGGCTCCGTTTATAATCATGATTTCCGTATTGCTAAGTACGGTGGGGGTATTCCTCGGCCTGGTAGCTTTCAATATGGACTTTGTGGTAATTATGACCATGGTGGGTATTATTGCCTTGGCAGGGGTTGTAGTGAACAATGCCATTGTATTGATCGACTTTATTGAGTTGACCAGAAAAAGAAAGAGACGTGAGTTGGGGCTTGATGAAGAAGATGGAAGGCTGCCTATGGAAGAGGTTGTTGACTCCATAATTATTGCCGGTAAAACAAGGCTGCGTCCGGTATTGCTCACGGCCATTACCACCATCTTAGGTCTGGTTCCGTTGGCTATAGGTTTAAACATTGATTTTATTGGCGCATTTGCAAACTACAATGCCGACTTCTACATAGGAGGAGATAACGTAGTTTTCTGGGGCCCAATGTCCTGGACGATTATATTCGGTCTTACGTTTGCTACTTTCTTTACCCTCATTATAGTGCCAACTGCCTACCTCATTGCCGATAAGGTAATGTACAGGATTGCTAAATGGAGGGGAGATGTTTCCGTTTTAGATATGAGTGATCATTCGGGCGATAAAAAAGAAGTTTTGGCCTGATGTTTGTTCTTAAAGATAACGTGGTGATTAGATTCCCAAGTTAGGGAGTCATTCATAGTTAAGGTTGATTTGGTGGCTCCCCCGAGAGGTCGGGGGAGTCTTTTTTTATTCCCTATTTTAATGTTTCATTTGATAGAATTTATCTGAACTATACCGCTTCTTTGGCAGTTAGACAAAACGAATGCGATCAAACCCTTTAGCTTTTCTACTTTTAGTTGTTTTTCTGGCCTGGCTGGATTTTTATGCCTATCAGGCTACCAAGACCCTTATTGACTCCTGGAAGCCCGCTGCCAAACGTGTGGTACGCTACATCTACCTGGCTCAGGCCATTGTTATGCTGGGGCTGGTGGTGTGTCTTTGGCTCATTCAAACAGGTACCGTAAGCTTTATGTTCATGCTTTCGATTGTCTTTATGAGCTACATGGCCAAGCTGCTGGCCGTACTCTTTGTTTTCTTCGATGACATAAGAAGGGTACTCCGCTGGTTTTTTGAAGGCCGCAAGAAGCGATATGAAAAACGTGTGGCTAGCGGACAAAAAATGCCCCGATCAAAATTTCTTGCTCGTTCGGCCGTGGTGGTGGCCACCCTGCCCGTAGTTACCATGAGTTTTGGCATAGTAAAAGGAGCTTACGACTACCGGGTGAGAAGAAGGAGGGTGTACCTGCCCAATTTACCCAAAGCTTTCGAAGGGATAAAGATTGGCCAGCTTTCTGATATTCATAGCGGAAGTTTCTTTGATAAAACAGCCGTAGAGGGTGGCATTGATTTACTGCTTAAGGAAAAACCCGATGCCATATTTTTTACCGGAGATCTGGTGAACAATGAAACTCGTGAGGTTGCTCAGTATGTAGACTTATTTTCCCGACTAAAAGCCGATTTGGGAGTGTTTTCTACCCTGGGTAATCATGACTATGGTGACTATAAGGCCTGGTCTTCGCCAATGGCTAAAGCCCGAAATTTGCAGGAGATGATTAAGGTACATGAGCGCATGGGGTGGAGGTTGTTAATGAACGAACACGAGGTGTTGAGGATGGGAACTGACCAGCTAGCTGTGATTGGCGTTGAGAACTGGGGAGCCGGCCGATTTGCCAAGTATGGTAACCTTGAAGAAGCTGCCCGCCACGCTGAAGGCGATGTAAAATTACTTCTTTCGCATGACCCGAGCCATTGGGACGCTCAGGTGAGAACTCAGCAACCCGATATTGACCTGATGTTTGCCGGCCATACACATGGCATGCAACTAGGGGTAGAAATAGGGGATTTTCGATGGAGCCCTTCGAAATACATATATAAACAATGGGCCGATTTATACCAGGAGGGTAACCAATATTTGTATGTGAATCGGGGGTTTGGATTTCTGGGATTTCCCGGCCGAATTGGTATTTACCCTGAGATCACCATTCTTGAGCTTACTTCGCGTCCGTTGGTGTAGCGGTGAAATCTTCGCGAAGCTTTTTGCCGATTTTTGAATGCACTTGCATTTCCTCTCTTTAATCATGCCCAACGTTTAAGTATCTAACTTCAGTCGTTTGGGTGACTCTTAACCATAGGGAAACTGAATGTCTGTGTCTATGCTCTTTAAATGAGTTATTTGTGAGGATACAAAATGGTAGCATAGCGTAGAAGCATTGGCCAGGCGATTTAAGTAAGTAAGCCTTAAACTTTGTAAACTCAATGGCTCGTATAGGCTCGGGGAGCTTTTAAAGGCTCTTTTCTGTCCGCCATAATTTGGTGATTCTGAGTTCTTGCTAGCGACCGTTACCCACCGTGTTATTTACCATAGATTTCGTAAAGGGTGTTCCAGATTAGCCCGTTTGAATCATGTTGCTCCCAAAGGTCGCTGATTAGAAAATTTTGTTCGTAGTTCGCCTCATATGGACCAAATTGGTAGTCAGTTAAAAAAAAGACTTTGCTTACGGGTGAGTTCCTTAGTGCAATATTCAGGAGTTGATCAATTTGATCTCTGAATTCAGGCAAGAACTGAAATCGCACCTGCTGGTTTGCTCCAAGAAGTTGGTCTTCAACATGGGGTATGACAATATTCTTTGGTTCATAGTCCCAGTTGATCAGTTCACCTGCAAAGAATCCTCCTTTGGAGCCTTCAACAAATTCAGGATTACCCAAGTGTAGAATTGTTCCTTCGTTTTTCAGCAGAAAGTCGTAGAAGAGTCCACGATCACTTTCAAGTTTATGTTCTTCATGAATTGCGAGTTTGAAATTTAACTGATTGATGTTTAGTTGTTTAGAATTGATCGATACAATCTCAATAGTTGGCACAAAATTATCTTTAAACTCTTGTTGTGGACAATGACTAGTAATTGGCTAGTAGGGCATGGCTCAAGTTACTTCTACTCTTGTTGAATTCTCCTTTTTTAGTTTCATCAATAACCACAGTCCTATAACAACTCTTATTGCCGGTTGCAAGTAGCTGTAAACCTGTTGATATAGCCAATCAACTACTTCGTTAATTTGTGTAAGCCCCAGGTAAAACCGAGCGAAAGAACCAAGGCTTAGAACTCCAATAAAAATCAGAGAGACGGAAATCAATTTCCCCAAACCACTTTCACTATTGAAAGCAAATCCAAATAACAAGGAACCCAACCCAAAACTGTAAATCACCAAGAAATACTTACTATCGGAGAGGGCACTGCTTCCTATAATCAATGTCCTATACATTTCCTTATCAACTGAAGAAGTTGCTTCAAGATAACCCGGTCTCCAAAATTGATTGAGAGCATCAATTAATAGTGCCTGTTGCGACATTTCAGTATAAGCCCAAACAGATAAGCCCAGAGTTCCTAAAATGACCAAAAACTGATGTTTTTTATATAACAAATAGGCCACTCCCAGAAAGGCAATAAAATTCACTTGCGGATGCACAAAAAGTACCCACAATTTTGACAAATAGAGTGTGTTTGAATGGAGCATAGCCCCCGCCTCAAGACCTTGAGAATTGACGCTGGGGACAAATATTAGAAATGCAGTTGTCAATGCTCCAAGAAAGGAACAGATTGCTGTAAACGTAATGAATTTGGTAGTGCTTCGTTCCATGGTTGTTTGGTTTTAGTAATGCTCTGATTGGTGTATCTGGTAGGGGATACACCATACACCTTGTTCGTGGTAGTTATTTCTTCGATGCAGATAATTTGATTCCGTTTCCATAGTCGGCTTCATCGATCATCTCGAAGGTAGCGTTATCTCCATCGAAACGAATGGTCATTTGGTATTTGTGTGCATTTGAGAACTCGTTGTAATCTATGACAATGGTATTACTATCAATCCATTGTGCTTTTGCAGCCATAGGTGTTTTAAAACGAGTTGCATCAGAAATTTTATAAGTCCCTTTCAGTCCAATAGGGACTTTTCGGTCTCCAACCTCATTCGACTTTGTTATGTTCAATCCTAAAAGCACATAGGCTGTATCAGGATCTTTTGCACATAACCTAAAATGACTAAACCCAATGTTGTTATTGTCGAATACATAGGTTCTGGCACATAGCTCACTTGCCAAAGGCGATATATAGACCGTATCGTCTTCTAAAGTAGGTTTTTTAGCCCTTGCCAATTCTTCTTTAAGGAGTTGATATCCCTGCTCATTTGCTGTTATTTGGGCGTCAGACTTTAATGCATTCACGATATATGATCCTAGTTGGCCAGGTTCGAATCCTGTTCCATACATTACAATGACAATTTGTTTTTCAGGTAAAATAATTAAGCGTTGACCACCCCTTCCCTGCGCTTCAATAAGACCTCCTAAATCTTCTCGCAACCACCATAAATAGCCATAAGACTCTTCATTACTTAGTGCCACTTTTGGAGTGATTGATTCTTCGATCCATTTCGCGCTGACAATTTGTTTTCCGTTGTAAGATCCCTTATTCAAAACAAGTTGCCCAATTTTTGCCAGATCAACCGCAGTTAAATATATATCTCCCGATGCATTGGTAAAACCACTTAAATCGGTTCCAAACTTGTAATTCTCAATTTCCAGCGGGCTGAATAAGTACTCTTTTGCCAGCTGCTCCATTGTCATTCCCGAAGTTTCTTCGATGATCATCGAAAGTAACTGAACACCTGCCGAGCAATAGACAAATTTTTCTCCGGGTGGATTAGTTAGAGTTGATGCAAAAATGTCTTTAAGAGGGAAATCACTTGATTTAATGATGTCGCGCATATTTTCACCCTGTGAAAAATTGGAGCAAATACCGGATGTCATTGTTAAAAGATGCGCTATTGTTATTTCCTTTTTGTGTTCTGAATCAAAAAGAGATGGGTTGTTCGGAAAGAAATCAGCTACTGTTTGTTCGACACTTGTTATAAAGCCTTTGTCAATAGCAATTCCTACAAGTATGGAGGTAATACTTTTGGTAATGGAAGCTACATCATGCAAATATTCCGCTTTTTGAGGGTAGAAATGTGCATCTAAAACCGGGGCATTATTTCTTTGAATATACACACTATTAACATTGAGATTTTCATCTCTAATGGTTTTCACTAGCTGGCTCAGTATTTCGGAATCAAACCCATAATTCTCAGGGTACTCATTCCGGATGGCTGTTTTATTTTTTTGTGATTGAGAATTTGAGCAGGAAGCCAATAGGATTAAAGCAAAGATTAAGTATTTATTCATTTTGTAAGTCTTTATTTACTTAAGTCGCAAGCAGTATATTTCTGAACCTTGCCTCCATTTGTGTC
>NZ_DBHC01000005.1:0-27823 GCF_002296035.1 Roseivirga sp. UBA838 | reverse complement strand
TAGCCGATGTTGACAACGGGTCGTCAGATAATTGCTCACTCACACTGTCGCTCGATAAACTTAGCTTCGACTGTTCTGACCTGGGTGAAAACACTGTAACCCTTACCGGTACAGATAACTCCGGCAATACTGCTTCGGCCACTGCCATTGTAACGGTGGTAGACAGTACCAACCCCGTTATTATTGGTTTACCTCAAGACATTGTTTATCAAATAACTGACAATACCTGTGAAGCAGTTATTAACTGGTCAGTTCCTTCAGTTCAAGACAATTGTTCGGCCAGCGTGTCGACTACTCATCAACCCGGAGCTTCTTTCCCTGTTGGCACTACCCAGGTTACCTATACGGCTACCGATGCCTCGGGTAACCAAACCACCGCTAGCTTCAACGTGGTTGTAAAGGCCAGTCCTATTGTCATTACTCTGGAACCATTGGTATATAACCAAATTGATGAGTACAATGTATCGTGCTATGGTGCAGCCGATGGTGAAATTACCGTAGCCGCTGAAGGTGGATGTGGCAACTACACTTACTTGTGGAGTAACGGAGCCACAACGGCCGACATTAGTGGCCTGACAGCCGGAGTATACTCGCTTACGGTAACCGATGAGCATGGGAACTCGACCACCAAGAGTGTTGAGCTGCGTCAACCAAGCCCATTAGAAGTAGAAACCTTCGTAACTCCTGAATATCCGGCCGGTAGCGGCACCGACCAACACACCATATACCTTGGCTATGGTGAGCAAACTGTGACCCTAACTGCCAGTGCAACCGGTGGCAACGGAGATTATACTTACACTTGGCTCCCGGAAAACGAAATTGCCTGTAGTTCGCTAAACTCTGTGGTAGTAGCACCAGAAGTAACTACTACCTATGAAGTAATAGTTACAGATGTAGCAGGCTGCTCGGTTTCTAAAACCATTACGGTTAATGTGATTGATGTACGCTGCGAAGGTGGCAACAATGGTGGCGGTAATAATGGTGGTGGAAACAACGGTGGCGGCAATAATGGTGGCCAATCATGTGATTGTGAAGGTAAAATGAAAAACTTCACAGTAATCTATAATGGTCTTTCAGGCACTACTGTTAAGGCCTATAAAAAGAACAAGAGCAGTATTATTGAAACCTTCTACAATGTTCAAAATGGCGACCGTCTCACAGTAAGTGGTTTCGACCATAAAGGAAGGCTCGATGCTAAAACCTATTTGAAAGTTGGTTCAGTATACTATGAAATTCATACCTCTTGCTCTGAAGACATTATGGGTATTACAGTTGGTCCGTTTACAGTTATAGAATATACGGATGGAGAAGGCAGCACATGTACCATGGATAGCTATAACCCTGGTGATGGTGGTGGCACTGGAGACAGTGACGATGACGATAGCCATGATTCGGATGATGATGACAATGGAGGAGACTCTGATGATGACGATGATGATTCGGACGATGACGACAATGGAAAAGGAAAAGGTAAGGGTAAAGGCAAGGGCAAAGGTAATGTAAGCAGCGGCTTTACTTATGGTAGTACTGCCAGTGGTTATCGCTGGGGCTCAAACTGGTGGGGCAGCGACAATGACGATGATGACGATGATGATGACGACAGTCATGATTCAGACGATGATGATGACGATGGTGGCTCTGGCAACGACAATGGCTCTGGAGACAATAATTGTCAGTGTGAAGGTAGAATGAGAAACTTCACAGTCGTTTACAACGGAACTTCAGGAGTCACTGTTAAAGCATATAACAAGAAGAAAACCTATCTCATTGATGAATTCTACGATGTACAGAGTGGCGATGTGCTCTTTGTAGAAGGGTTCGATTCAAAAGGAAGGCTGGAATCTAAAACCTTCCTTAAGATCAACGGGTTCTCCTATGAAATACATACCTCATGCTCTATTGACATACTAGGACAAACCTACGGACCATTTACTGTAGTAGGTTATACTGATGGTGAAGGTAGCAGTTGTTCCATAGTAACGGGTGAACCTCCGGTGGCCGAAGAAGAATCTTCTTGTGAGGCTACTGCGGCTCAAGATGGCGGACACGCCATGTGGCTAAGCGAATACTACAGAAATGGAAGTAATGCCAAGTATGTTTTCGAAAACATAAATGGAAACTTTGTGCGCTACACCGATGGTTCTGCCAAGCTCACCGGCCGACTGGTGAACATCTATGATACCAATGACATTTGGGAAATAGATTTCATACTCGAAGGAGGACACGACTGGAGCGAATGGTCAGGCTTAGGTAGAAGCTACAAGGACGAAAAGTCACTAGCCGGCAATAACTACCAGAACTGGACTTACTTTACTCTAAGCAGCGACAGCCGACTGAAGGGCAAGGGCTCTAATCAGGGCAAAGTGGTAAAAGTGAGCCACATGCCATCGAATTACCAATTTGGATTCCAACTGGGTAATGCAGCCAACAACAAAAACTCGAACTACGGTCTTTCCGGTTGGTTCTACTATAAGAACTACTGCAACCAGTGGGAGCAAGGAGATATTAACATCGACCTGATTAATTGTCAGGACGAAGAGCCGGGCGAACCAGGCGGTTGCCAGGTGAACACAATTGAATGGAATGGAAAAATAACCGTTTGTTACAATGGTTCGCCAATGTGTGTAAGTAAGGCACAAGCCGAGCAGCTCTTGGCTCAAGGAGCTACCTTAGGAAGCTGTAGCAATATTAATGGTGTGGTAAATACTAACCCGGGAGAGTCTAATCAGGAAGTAACCATCAACAATGAGCCTCCTGTAAGAATAGAGGTGAGCGCTTTCCCTAACCCGGCCAAAGATTTTACAACCATTACCTTTAAGGTGCTTGAAGCAGGTCCGGTTAAAGTGGGCATCTACACCTCGCAAGGTATGCCTGTAGGCCAGCTGTATGAAGACATGGCCGAGGCTGACAAAACCTACGAAATTGAGTTCAATGCTTCCGGTTTGCTCGATGGAATTTATCTCATCAGGGTGAACACAATGGATATTGTAGAAACCAAGAAGCTGATCATTAAACGATAAGAATTATCAAACCCAATAAAATGGCCGGCCAACACCGGCCATTTTCGTTTGTTCTTTCTGTCCTATATTTGTATACCCTTAACAGCTATGGAACTTACAGCAGACAACAAATTGAGAAAGCTTATTGTAGTGGGAGATCGACTGTTGATCAGACCCAAAAAACAGCCTGAGAAAACAGAAAGTGGACTTTATCTGCCTCCTGGTGTTCAGGAAAAAGAGAAAGTTCAATCAGGCTTTGTCATTAAAGTAGGCCCCGGCTACCCCATTCCTATGCCTACCGAAGAAGACGAACCCTGGAAAGAAAGCGAAGAAAAAATTAAATACGTACCTTTACAGGCGCAAGAAGGCGATCTTGCTATCTTTCTTCAAAAAGGAGCCGTTGAGATCGTTTATCAGGGAGAAAAACTCTTTATTGTTCCCCAGTCTTCCGTTTTAATGTTAGAACGAGAACAGGATCTTTAACCAAAGTCTTTCTTTTGCCGTTGAAGGAAAAATACAAGATGGCTATTTCGTCATATTTGACTAAAAGTTATCTTGCTACTAATATTATTTATTGAATGCAATACAAAACAATTAGGTTTTCAAGAACCAACCAAGCTGAATTCATCAGAGATTTAAAATCTCAGGTCAAAGCATATTTTGAAGCAAACAATATTTCCACTTATGGAAATTGGAAAATGGTGCTAAAGACCGTGTTTATGTTTACCCTATATTTTGCCCCATACATACTGATGCTTTGTGGAGTAATTACCAATGTATGGGTTATTTTAGGTATGTGGACCCTTATGGGTTTTGGAAAAAGCGGTATTGGTCTTTCTGTAATGCACGATGCCAACCATGGAGCCTATTCCAGAAATCAAACCGTAAATAAATATCTGAGTTACGTCATGAACATGATTGGCGCCAACTCTTACATTTGGAAAATTCAGCACAATGTACTCCACCATACCTTCACCAATATTGAAGGAATGGATGAAGACATTGACCCTGGAAAACTAATGCGCCTGTCCCCTCATGCCCCCCGGCTTAAAGCCCACAGGCATCAGCATATTTATGGCTGGTTTCTCTATGGCATGATGACTTTCTTGTGGCTAACCACCAAAGATTTTAAGCAACTGGTACGCTACAAAAAAATGGGCCTCATGAAAGCCCACAAACGTTCGTTTAGTGGTGTACTCACCGAAGCCATTGTTTCCAAAGTACTCTATTATGCCTATGCTTTGGCATTGCCTCTATGGCTTATTCCTGCACCTTGGTATGTAATACTCATAGGTTTCTTCATTATGCACTTTATTACTGGCCTTATGTTGGGACTCATATTCCAGCCGGCTCACGTAATGCCTACCTCAGAGTTTCCTGTGCCGGACAACTCAGGAAGTGTAGAAAACAACTGGGCTGTTCATCAGCTGTTTACCACCACTAACTTTGCTCCGGGAAGTAAAATTTTCTCATGGTTTGTAGGTGGCCTCAATTACCAGATAGAACACCACTTGTTTCCTAACATTTGTCATGTGCACTACAAGAAGATTTCTGAAATTGTGAGAGCAAAAGCACAAGAATACGGGCTGCCTTACCATTGCCAGAAAACTTTCTTTGATGCCGTTTACGAGCATGCGCGCATGCTCAAGCAATTAGGTAGAAACGATCAGTATGCAGCCTAAACCCTAGCGATTGAGCAGGGCAAATTCCTTGGCATGATAAGTTAAAATAACATCGGCCCCGGCCCTCTTAATGCTCATTAGGGTTTCCTGCATTACCCGGTCATAATCCAACCAGCCTTTAGCAGAAGCTGCCTTTAGCATAGAATACTCACCACTTACGTTATAGGCAGCTATAGGCTGAGGGTAGCTGTCTTTCAGCAGTTTAATAACATCCAGATAAGCCAAAGCAGGTTTTACCATCAGAAAGTCTGCCCCCTCTTCTACATCAAGGTCTGCCTCAATGAGTGCCTCTTGCTGATTGGCAGGATTCATCTGGTACGTTTTCTTATCGCCACTTTTCGGTGCAGAATCGAGCGCATCGCGGAAGGGACCATAAAATGCACTGGCGTATTTGGCCGTATAAGACATAATGGACACCTCCGTAAAGCCGTTTGAGTCCAGAACTTCGCGTATATAGCCTACCCTTCCGTCCATCATATCTGAAGGGCCTATAATATCAATTCCACAGGCCGCCTGAGAGAGTGCTTGTTTTCCCAGTACCTCCAGGGTTTCATCGTTCAGAATTCTACCGTCTTTCACTAAGCCATCATGCCCGTCCGAGCTATACGGATCAAGCGCTACGTCTGTCATAATGCATGCTTCCGGAAACTCTTTTTTTATTCGTCTTAAAGCCTGCTGGTAGAAGAAACCATCATCATAGCAGCGAGTGGCTGCGCTGTCTTTATAATGCTCCGGGACCACAGGAAAAATATCGAAGGCCTTAATTCCCAAGGAAAGGCAAGTCTCTATTTCTTTTAGCATTTTCTCCAGACCAAGTCGGTGCATACCAGGCATAGAGTCTACCGCTATACTATCATTTACCCCTTCCAGCAAAAACAACGGAAAAATAAAATCGCTGGTGGTTACCCGGGTTTCCTGAATTAAAGACCTTATAGCTTCAGATTTTCTGTTTCTTCTCGGACGAATGTTCATGGTAGAAATTTTGGCAAAGATAACACACCCTTTTTTCTATTCCTCTATTCCGGCCGGTAGTCTAAGGAGCTTAAGCTCAAACCCCTCAACATTCTAACAAACACCATTGGTGTAGATGACGGTGTAGATTCATCATAATAGCCTGAGTCTATGCTCGCCTGTAAAACAAGCCGGTTAAAAAGTAAACTTATCTGAGGGTCAGGCATATGGGAGCCGTTAAACCTTCTGAGACCTTTATAGGTCTAACCGGCACTATGAAAACAAAGGTCATCACTTTTTGGGTTGGACTGCTGCTCAGCGGCTTTTCTGCCACCGCACAATACTGGGTTGTAAAAGGTACTGTTTTAGACAGTGCCGAAAACTTACCGCTGCCATCGGCCACTGTGGTTCTCACCAAAATGGCTGATTCTACCAAGCGGGCCTTTTCTACAACAGAATTGGGTGAGTTTCGAATAACTGGAGTAACCAATGGTCAGTATGAGCTTTCCATAAGCTTTGTGGGTTTCAAATCTTTCCGAAAGAAGCTCGACATAAAAGACGCATCTGCAGATGTGGGGCAGGTAATTCTTGCTCTTGACACAAAGTCGCTAAACGATGTAACCGTAGAAGCACTGGCCGAGCGGGTGAGGCAAAATGGGGATACCACTGAGTTTAATGCCGCAGCCTTTAAAGTAAACCCCGATGCTACTGCCGAAACACTACTGGAAAAACTCCCCGGAGTAGTTATTCAGAATGGCCAGGTTCAGGCCCAAGGTGAAACTGTTCGCAGAGTGTTGGTAGACGGCCGTGAGTTTTTCGGTGACGATCCTAATGCCGCCCTACGCAATCTTCCGGCCGAAATCATTGAACGCATTCAGGTATATGATCAGGCCAGCGATCAGGCCCAATTTACCGGTTTCATGGATGGTGAAACCTCAAAAACCCTTAACATTATTACACGAGCCAGTATGCGAAATGGTGAATTTGGAAACGTTTATGCAGGAGCGGGCACCAACAATACATACAACGCAGGAGGAAGCATAAATCTGTTTCGTGAAAAGTCGCGCACCACAATTCTCGGACACGTTAATAACATTAACATTCAGAACTTTTCTACCAGCGACTTGCTGGGAATTACTGCCGGTGGTGGCCGAAGAGGCGCCATGGGTGCTCGTGGTGGTGGCCGAGGAGGAGCCGGTGGCGGCTTTAGTGGTGGCTTTGGAGGCGATGCCGGTGGTTTTGGAGGAGGCGGAGGCGCTTCCAATTTTCTGGTAGGCCAGCAAGGAGGAATTTCTGAAACCAAAGCCTTGGGAATAAACTATTCCTATCAGGACAAAGGTCCATTGAAGTTTAGTGGAAGCTACTTCTTCAATCAATCAGACAACCAGTCAGACGAATCGGTATTCAGGCAATTTACCTTACCTCAAAATGAAGGGCAGGTATACACAGAAAATAGTTACTCACCCAGCCGCAACATAAACCATCGTTTTAGTGGCGAACTGGAGTATACCATTAACCCCAAAAACTCTCTCATCATCAGACCAAGAATTACCCTGCAGGATAACTCCGGGTCGGGCATAGTCGATGGAGCCACTTATATGGGAACCAATCTGCTCAATACAGCTTACACAGAAAACACTTCTATTTTAGAGGCACTAAGCTTTAACAACAACCTCCTCTACAGGCATTCATTCGAAAAAGGAGGACGTACTTTCTCCATCAACTTAAATACCGGACTTAATGAAAGTACAGGAGACAGTTACCTGATTTCAGAAAACATATTCTATGGCCGCAATCCTAATACGGTTGAGCTCAACCAGTTTGGAGATCAGGATACTAAAGGCTTTAACATGACCGCCAATGCCACATATACAGAACCACTCACTGACAAAACCCAACTCTTGGTTTCTTACCGCTACGGCTATCAATTCAACGACTCCAAAAGAGAAAGCTTTGACTATGAAGAAGCCACAGGCCAATACAGCAACCTTAATATGCCTTTGAGCAACACGTTCGAAAACGACTACATTACGCATCAAAGCACGGTGGGGTATAACGTAAGGGGTCAAAAGGCAAACCTCACACTTAGGGGCACCTATCAATGGGCCTTACTGGACAACGACCAAACCTTTCCTATTCAAGACAACGTGGACCGGAAGTTTGGCAACTTCATACCTTCTGTGGTATATCGATATAGGTTCGAAAACGGGCGCAGCCTCAATATTAACTACCGGGCCAGCACCGATGCGCCCAGTGTGAGTCAATTACAAAGTGTTATTAACAACACTGATCCACTCAACATTTCGGCCGGAAACCCTCAATTAGATCAAAGCTATCAACACTCGGCCACTATTCGGTACAACAAAGTTGATATGAGTTCGAACCGAACCTTCTTTACTTTGCTGAGTGGTAGTTTTTCCAACAACCAAATAAGCACTAGTTCCTATGTTGCCGGAGGCGATGGTGCCACTGTAGATGGCATACGTCTGGAGCCTGGAGCGCGCTACTCTAAGCCTGTTAATCTGGACGGTTACTGGAACCTCAGGAGTTTTCTTTCTTACGGAGTTCCGCTTGGCTTTATAAAATCTAACCTCAACTTTACGGGCACTCTGGCCTATTCGCAGTCTCCTGAGCTGATCAATAACCAATTGAACTATGCCAAAACACCTACAGCCGGACTAGGATTGGTTTTAAGCAGCAATATCAGCGAAAAAGTAGACTTTACGATTTCCAGCAACAGCAACTTTAGCTGGGTAGAAAACTCACTCCAGAGCCAGGCCAACGTAAATTACTTCAACCAATCGACCAGACTTAGGCTCAACTGGATTTTTGGTGACGGCTTAGTTTACCGAACAACTCTGAGTCATACAGCCAACTCGGGTCTTTCCGATGGGTTTAACCAAAATTTTGTACTCTGGAATATGGAGGTAGGTAAAAAGATGCTACAGCAAAAGGCCGAAGTAAAACTAGCGGTGTTCGACTTACTCAAGCAAAATCAGAACATCAGACGCAACGTTACCGGATCCTATATTGAAGACAACCAAACCCAAATTCTAACACAGTACTTTATGGTGTCTTTCATTTACAATATTAGAAGCTTTGGAACGGGCAATGCTATTCCAGACGATCGTATGGAACGTTTTCAGCAAATGAGGGAGCGTTTTGGAAGGGGTGGCAATGGAGGTTAGTCCAATTTCATCACGTTTTTTGAATATTTAACAACTAATGCTTTAGGTTTCATTGCGGAATGGTTAGTTTCATGGTCAACACACCATACATGAGACTGACCATTTCTATTTTTTTCTTCTTTCTAGTCACTTTTTGGTGCCAGGCTCAGCAAACCTATTCCCTTAAAGGCACGGTCTATGACTCTACATCGCGGGAGTCTCTGCCTTTTGCCAATGTGGTACTCAAAACCCCGAAAGACTCTGTTTTAAAAGCAACCGTTACGGACTCGCTGGGACGATTTAAACTAGACCAACTGGCTAAGGGAGATTACCTGTTGCAAGTCTCTTTTATAGGATTTACTCCCTATGAAAAAAGTATAGAATTAAGTGACCAGCTTGACATGGGGGCCATCTGGCTTAGCGAAAAGCCCATGGGACTTGCTGATGTAACCATTGAAGCAGAAGCTGAACCGGTGGTAGTGAAAGAAGACACGCTTGAATTTAACGCCAGAAGTTACCCCGTGCCTGAAGGGGCCGAACTGGAAGAGCTACTAAAGAAGCTACCGGGAGCGGAGATCAAAGATGGTGCGCTCATAATCAATGGAAAGCGAATAGAAAAAGTGTTGGTAGATGGCAAGCCCTTCTTTTCCACACAAATAAACGTGGCGATGAAAGATCTTCCGGCAGACCTGGTTAAGAAAATTCAGGTGATCGATGAAAAGTCTGAAGAAGCCCAGTTTACGGGTCATGACGATGGCAAAAGGACTCCGGTTCTGAACGTGGTGAGCAAGCCGGAAAAAAAGAAAGGCTACTTTGGCTCTCTCTCTTCGACCTATAGCCCCCCCGGCAGGGCAAGTACAGGGGGCAATGCCGGTATTTTTAAAGGAGATACACGGTTTGGGATAAATGCCCGATACAATAATTTAGGAGGAGGGAGTCCGGGGGCTGTTATGGCAGTTTCAGAAATGGGTTCCGAGTCCATACCTGTCTCCATTAGCGAAGGTTCCAGTGGCATTAGTACAGATAAGTCGGCCGGTGCCTCATATTCAACCTCCATAAAGAATAAGCTCGATATTAATTCCACCTTTAGTTGGAGTAATAGTGAAACGGTCTCTTCTTCGTCCATCAGCCGTAAATACCTGCAGGCTGTAGACAAGGGACGAACCTATGAGCAACAGTCGGAGAGAGAAAACAGCCGAAGCCGTTATTCGGGCAATATTAAGTTGAGATATAAGCCCAACGACAATAATCATTTTTCTTTTTCTCAATATGTTTCACAGAGCCAAGCATTTACGAATAGTGATTTAGAAGGCATCACTTTTCAGGAAGGTAAAGTTTTAAACACTACCGAAAACCGCAACTACAGCAACAGCATTAGTACGGCCTGGAGAAACCAGGCCTCCTGGCGACATAAGTTCAGCAAAGAAGGCCGAACACTTTCAATTGCCTTGAACTTCAGCGAAAACACCAGTGAGGGGCAAGACTCTGTTCGGTCTGTAAACACATTTACTGATGGCACTATTACCGAACAACGGTTCGACCAGGTGAGCAGCCCAACAGATAGAAGTCGCAATTCTGGCATATCGGTTACAGTCACCGAGAAAACCGGAGAAAAATCCAGTCTACGCTTCGGCTACCAATACACGCACAGCCTCAGTCAAACCGAGAGGCTATTGCTAGACTATACCCCCTCCTCGGGAGGTTATGATGAGCTAGACCCACTCCGATCTAGTGATTTTTCGCTCGTTCAGACAGTACAGGAATTCAACAGCGGGTATAGTGTAAACACTAAGAAACTGCGCATATCTCCTAACCTGTCGTATGAAACCATTCTCATTAACAACGATCAGACCTACCCACGCGAGGTACAAACAGATAAAAGGTTCAGCGGGCTTATACCTCGCCTCTCTATAATCTCATACCCAAAAGAAGGCAAACAAATCAGAGTAAATTTGAGCCGATCCATGAAAGCTCCCAGGGCCACGCAGCTTCAGGATGTTTTAGACAATTCAAACCCTCTCTTTCTAAGACAAGGTAATCCCGATTTAAAGGCCGGTTTTTCGAATCATTTTTCGGTTAATCTGCACAATGTGAATTCCGAAACAGGCGCTTATTCGTCTATGCGTTTTGCCTCCTCATTGTGGGAGAATGCCATAACAAATTACACCATTGTAGGAGATGGCTCCAATGCTCCGGAAGGTTTGGATCTGCCGATTGGGGCCCGGTATACCCGGCCGGTAAATATTTCAGGAGCGAAGTCACTCTCAGCCGACTATAGTAAAAACCACAAGGTATTGAAAGGCAAAATGAGAATGGGCTATGGACTGGGGTTATCTCACTCCTATAGCCCACAATTCATTAACGAGAGCCTGCAATCGGTGCGTACCACTTCATACAATGTTTCAATGAATTTCACGAGTAATTTCTCTAAAGAGGTAACCCTTCAGATGACGGCACTTCCAAGATACTCGAGAGTACGCAACTCTAACCCAGAGCAAGACAACTCCAGCTACTTTTCCTGGTCAGGGCAATTCCGAGCACACTGGAACTCAAAAAAGGGGTATGTATTATCTACCAATGTAGCCTACACATATAATAGCGGGGTGAATGAATTGGGCAGCTTTAGCCGATTCATATGGAATGCTTCGGTCAAGCGGCAACTCTTCAAAAAGAAGCTTTCTGTTGGGGTTACAGCCAATGATATATTGCGCCAGTTGTCTGATCAGAACAGAAACGTATCGTCTGAGTACATTCAGAATTCCAGCACCGAACTCTTGCGGCAGGTATTTCGGTTTAGCCTAAGTTACCGATTCAGCAAATTTGGCTAAGCCCCTGTTGGTTACCGACCATATACTCTCAGGGTATTGAATCGGTTGTCGCAAGCCTCTAACTGTACCGGTGCTTTGTTGAAAGCATTGTACGAAAGGGTTACGGCCATGGCCTCAAAGGTTAGGTCGTTAGTGCTGTCTTTGGTTACTCCCTCCATTACCACCATTCTAAAAAGGTATACAGAATCTCTTTTTGTTAGCTGCACAGATTTTTCGCGACCATCGGCAAAACCGGTTTGCACCAAGTACTCTCCCAATCTTTGGGCCTCCTCTTCCGTAACCTCTTCGGTATAGTACACATCGGTTCCCTCGAAAGACAGTTTGCTGCCATAACCGGGTTGACTGATGTACCAAACCAGTAGCATCAGGGCCATAATGGCCATTGCGGTAAATACTTTTTTCATAGGTAATTATGGTTTAGAAACGGTAAAAAAGAGAGGCCTTCCAGAATCAGTTATTGCTTAAAGCTTACACAAAGCCCAACATTGACCGACCTGGGATACGGCCTCTCGGTAAAATTTGATTGAGGTTTTATTTATTTACTCTCATAAGCTTCCAAAAAGCCATTCAGTGAGTTTTTCACATAGCCGGAAATTACCTGCCCTACTCCACTGAGGTATTTCTGCGGATCGCATGGAATGGCTTGCGTTTTTTCGAGTTCTCTGTCGTCATAGCTAAACACAGTGTAGAAACCATTGCCAGAGCCCCATAAGTCCTGATCTGCTTTTTGCGTGGCCTTATACTTTTTGTCTTCAAAGACTCCTCCTATTTCAACATCTTTTTTCAAAGCATGCTGAACTTGTGCCTGATCTTTTAAACTTTCCATGTAAATGTAGCTGCTGTTGGTTTGTATTGTAAGCGTATTTGTTTGGCTCACCTGAACAGACTCATAGTTAGCCAACCTAAAGTTGGGTTTTACCACCACCTTGGCAAGGCCCCCAATGGTTTTTCTTAAACTTTTGCTCACACCCCCTTCGGCTTCTTCAACAAAAGGAATGGCCAGATTCATTTTCACTATTATGGCTCCATCGAGTTGTTTAGATAGTTTGGTTGCGTATTCGAAAACACCATTTTTGGTTCTACCCTTCTTGGTAATTCGTCTCACAAAGAAGTCTCTGCCGGAAGGCATTGTGGCTATATAGCCCGGAAACTGAGCCTCACTGATCTGACCTCCCGGAAGTCTTTCCCAATCGGACAGGAGCTCTGTCTGAGCGGCCACATCGGGCTCAACAATTTCAAAGCCTTTTGCCTTTAGGGTACTAACAAAGTCTTCATAAGCCCGATCCGTAATCTTCTGAAGTTCATTGAGGTCGATGTCCGGAATGGCGACACTCAACGAGGCCGTGGCATCTCCCCGATACCCACCACCAAGCTCTCGCCCTCCTCGGGCAATGGATGTTTGACTATAGGCCAACTGATAGTTGATATTGAATTCGGAAATGAAAATTTTCTTAGGAGCCTTTGACAGCTTTTTCTGTCCGAAGCCAGATTCCTTGAGTTCTATCTCTCCTATTTGCTGCGCATGCACCGGCATGCTCAAAGACAGCAATAAAACGGTTAAGGTTAAATACTTGCTCATAACGCTTGATTTTGAATGAGTTATTTTTGGGTAAACTGACCGTAGAAGCCCGGGCCACTGGCTAGTTCCAGATTGATTTCATTAAGGCTACCATCACTGTTTTGTGACACATTGAAGGCGATGTCTTCTATGCAGGCTGCTTTAAAAGTGTAGTTTCCTGAAGTGGCTCCGAAACGCGCCACTGGATTCTCTACAGAAAAGCAGTCTCTTCCTTCTATAGATACCACCAGTGTGTTGGCCGAAATTGTAAAGGTGGCTTCAGTGCCCTGCGCAATGGGAGAGTTGGGTTCTGCGTAGGTAAATTCCATTTCGAATGTGCCATGAATTGCAGCAGGAACGGAAGTAGCCGTCTCGTCTTGTCCTGCGTTTGCCTGGCAAACCTCTCCGGAACAATCGTTGGCGGTAGGCTCTGTGTCTTCGCCACAGGCTGTTATCATAAACAGCCCGAGCAATACCATCATTGTTGTAGCTTTTTTCATTGTTTAAGGATTAAAAAGTTGATTATGCAAAACCAAAGCTCCATAAACCCGGGGCTCGAACACATCCCGTCTAAAGGGTGAATTTGTCTCCGTACCAGTACGTAGTGCCGGCATGGCGGCTATAGACTAGTTACCCACCTGTTGGAGGAGCACGTTCACCTCTGCCGAAGGGATTATCTCTGCAGCAATGACATCTAAATACCCGGCATTGCTAAAACCTTTGAAACGATAGGCACTCAGTTTGCCTCCCGGTGGAGTGAAAAAGCGAAGAATATCGCCATTGTGGTTATAAGACCGCGCTCCGTCATCTTTTATGCGATCTCCTTTTACTACCAGATCGAAGGAGTTGTCGCTTACCTTTATCAGATAAGCAGCATCGGCATTCTTTGGGAGTTTTTCTATGGGCAAAATCTTAAAGGAGGAGTCGTTTTTATACTCGAATTTGTAAGTCTCCCCGCTAGATTGGTCGTATATAAGTTCTTTCCAAACAGGATCTTGACCATTTACCGTAATGTACTCTCTGTTGACATCGGTTTGTAGTTGTCCGGCAATGGCCAGCAGAGCTTTATTCTTCCCCCACCGTATTACCCCATTTTGCTCATTGGAAATCAACACTTCCACTTTTCCTTTCTCTATAGTTTCAGATAACTGATAGTCTTCCAGGCGGTATAGAAAATGACCGACCGTGTCATAGGTTATCAGGTGAGCTGTGCCAAATGAGTCGAACCAACCTAATCTGCTCTGGATGTAAATTCCGTTGGCGTTGGTCATATAGAACTGTCCATCACTCTTGGAAAACTGTAGATTCCCCAGTTCAGCCTCATCCGATTTGGGTGTCAAGTCCGGGTCAATGCTCAGTTCGGCAAGCTGCTTTCTCACCTCATCGGCTCCCAAATTATAGGCATATATAAACTGCCCCGGCTCTGCGGTATCGAAATCCGGAAAACGATAGGCTTGCACTTTGTTCTTTTCATCTTTATAAAAATGAACAACTTCTTTGTCGTCTTCTGTCAAAACGCTGAAATCATAGTCCGATACCTTGGCTCCTTTTTCAAAAATCACCCATCGGCTAGCCTCTAGCTTTAGTAAGTATACATTGCCTTGGGTATAGGGGAGTCTGCTCATGGGGCCCATGACCTCCGGCTGTTCCAAATCGTAGTTCATGGAGTAGCTGGCATTGGTTAGGGAGTCGTACAACAGAGCACCATACTTGCGCTTGTTGTTATCAAGTTTGTGGGAGTTGAACTGATAGCTCGTAAACCGCACTCCGGGCTTGTAGAAAACTATACTTTTGCCCTCGTTATGTAAGTAGTAGCCATAGGGGCTACCCTCTAGCAGCGGAGTTATTTTTCTGTTGAGGTGTTCCTTGCCATTTTCAAGTGCATAGTACCCGTCCATTCTAAGATACTGTTGAGTTAAAGGATAGTACACAATCAGCTCATTATCAGGAGTCTTCACAGGTTTGCTGGAAATATTGGTCACCACATCGCCCTTCCAGGTTTTTATACGATAGTTACCATTGGCCAGCTTATCGAACAGAAAATTTGAAAAGTCTATACTCAAAAGGTTGTTCTCCTTAATTTCCTCAATGGGTTTGCTCAGGTAAACAGCAGGAAAAACATCTCCTTTTTGTCCATTATCGAAGTTTTTGCGGAAATCGGGCAAATAGTACCAGTAAAAGCCCGACCCCACCTGATCGAACACCAACTTGTGGCCATTGGAATCTTCCAACTGCCTTTCCACCGAGATAGACCGCCCATAACCCGTTAGCACATACGTGGAGTCTGTGGCTTTTCCCCAATAGTAATGGTTGTCCAATAGCTCTGCGACTCCTACTTTTCCGCCCAGTTTATTCGCATGTTTAACCACCAGGCTCTTGTTAATATCAGCCCGTAGATAGGCTATAGCGCTAGAGCCAACCTCATATTTGGTGTAATCTGTAAAGGTGGAAGTTCCGCTGGTAAGCTTTTTACCTTCCTGATACAACTCTATTGCTCCACTGGAGCCTTCGGAATAGAGAATGGCCTTGGGTGTATTGGTAATTATTTGAGCTTCCCCCCATGAGGTCATATTGGATGTGGCATCATAATCTTTGAGCAGGTACCAGGCCTTCTCTGAAGCAACATAGGTTAACCTGTCTTTAGAATTGGGAATGTCATGAACATATCCCTGGCTTACCACCCTGCCATTCACAACCAACTGCATTTGCGAATACTTTCTCATGAACTGCCCTCGGTCGTCCAACGGACTCTCCATTTGGGTTCTGCCCGTTTCGGAGCCATCGGCATATATGATTTTCCGAAGAATTAAAGCAGACCGGCCAAACTGATCGTCTATTACCTCGCCCTTTATCCAGTTGCCCAAGGAGTCATCTTCAAAGAGCTGACGCTTGAATCCCTGCTGTGCGGTACTCACTTTCTTGGTTTCTTCACGAACATCTCTGTTGAGCGATTTATCGGTATACTTAGTGATTTCAAAGACTCCCTGATCCGTATTTCTTTTTTCTCTGGTAATAAGCCGATCATTGTCGGTTTCGTAGGTATATGTAGAAATTACCTCAACCTCTGCCTGATTGGGCAGCTTTCTGCTCAGCTTGGTTCTTCTACCTTCCTGGTCTACCTCATAGTACTCTGTAAGTTGCTGCGTTCCATTTTGTATTACTTCCACGGCAATCAGGTGATTGTCTTTGTTGTAGGTATAATTCCTCTCCACCGTATTAGGGCCTTGGACCTGCGTGGTTTTGGTGACTAAACTTTTCTTGTATTCATAAGAAGTGGTTTGCAGGGCCAGGTTGTTGGCTGGGTTCACCACCTTTATTTCTGTAAGCAAACCCTTTTTATCTACCGTATATACATACTTATAGGTTTGATTATTGGCTATGAGATGACTTGAGATAGTGGTCAATCGCCCGGATTCATCATAACTCTCCACATCTTTTTTCACATAGGTAAGGCCTTTGTCGTTGACAAACTGATAGGTATGCCACTCAATGGCCTTTACCTTTCCGTTTATCCCTTTGCTTTCGAGTGTCGGCACTTGCAGATCTTGTGCAATGCCCAAAGTGGCCAGCAACCACAAACAGGATGTAATGAATGCTTTCATGGCTTATTTCTTAAAGTGAGTAAATACTGCGTCAGGAATAAATGTGCTGATGATCACCTTCATACCTTCTTCAAAATCGAGCACTTTCCAGGTGGAATAGTCTTTGGCGTTTACCGCAAACATTTCGCGTTTTATGGCAATCCGATAGATATCGGGCTGTTGAAACTTCACATTCTCCTCACCAAATTGCTTTTGGTAGTTGCTCAATAGCAGGCTCTTTAACTGGCCTTCTTTGTCGTTCGAAAGATCAACTTTAAAGGTCATGGCGAAGGCGTAGCTCACCAAGGCATACTCATGTTCGCTGTGGTTAAATACCGGGCTAATGCTGTTTATTTTGAACTCGTCCATATTCATGCTCATGCCCGGGGTGTTAAACATTTGCCTGTACTGAGCTACAAAGGTCTCTTTGCCCAGCATGGCCAATAGTTGCGGATGAACCATGTCCAGGGCCTCTTCTATTTTCTGACTGCTCAGCAGGTTAAAATAGGTCCGCACATCGCTCTCAATGGTTTGGCTCTGGCCTTTCAACTTTGATGTTGATAGCAGTAAACAGAGACCAATAACAAATGGAAAACTATTCATTTCAGTTGATTTTTGATAGCTGAAAGATCAGTGGAATAAACCTTGGAGGGAATCCCCTAAGCCCAGTAATTAGGCCTCCGTGCCAGCACGTACTCACCCAACGTAAAAAACTGATGCACAAAAGATTACAAAAGAGCCGAGCGGTATTGGCCTTCGCTTTTGCGAACCAGACCAATAGGCCCGGCAAAGTAGGTTCAAAGCAGTAAAGCAATGCCTACCAGTTAAGGTGCAGGCTCCACTTTAGGGTGAATGAATCGGTGTCGTCTGCCTCGTTGATCATGGTTAGGGCGTTCAAGTCGGAGCTAAGTACTCCATCGGCAATAGATACATCTACAGTTGCCCCGCCCTCAGAAAGGTAATTTTTGTCTTCTCTGGAGTGGCCTGTGTTCACAAAAAAGGTTTGATAAAGGTTCAGCTCTCCCGTATTAATAGTAAACCGCTCATTGGTAAAGATAAATGTACCCGTTGCCGTAGGTCGGGCTTCAAAAGCCAGCTGAATAGCAAATGTACTGGCCGTACCGCCATCGTTATTGCTTTGGCTCAACTGTGCTCTTGTGGCAAAGTTTATTTGGTACCGGAAGGGTCCCGACCCACCGGGAAGTGCAGTGGCAGAAGCCACAAAAAAAGAGTCGGTATCTACCAATACCCAACTTTGAGGCTCACCCGTCAGGTCTTCTTCCACATCTTCTTCGGGAGTGGTGCCCTCGTCATTATCGCAACTGGCAATGCCTGCAGAAAGTAGCAAAGCCAACAGCATTAGTAATACGTTTTTTGTTTTCATAGCTGCTTTTTTTGAATCTAAGTTGGCCTGTTAAGCAGCCTTAAAACATCCCAACCCTTGGGTAAATGTGCTTCAGTGCCAGCACTGATTGACTGAAAGAATACCCACCGGCACGGATGTTTTGCCATAGAGATATTCAACAGCTTTGAGGCAAGACAAGCAATTGTCTTTACTGGTTAACTGAGTAGTGTCAGTTCCTTAGTTGATTTTTGGGGCCACCTTAGTAAGGTGGCCCTTTGTTTGAGCAGGTATAAGAACCCTCTTTGTGTTGGAGTGCAAGCCGAAACTTTGGCTATTAATGAAGCCCCAAAGGCTAAATCAGATTGTTAGCGTAGGCAAACTTAATGAGCCCCACAATGGAGTTGGTTTTGGTTTTTCGGAAAATATTCTTTCTGTGCGTTTCAACCGTTCGTTCGCTAATAAACAGTTCTTCGGCAATGTTTTTATTAGAATACTCTTTGGCTATAAGTTGAAGAATTTCGCGCTCTCTGGAGGTAAGGAGTTTGCCTTCATCGGGTTCATAAAGGCTCTTCACCAACATGGCATTGATGTCGCTGGAAAGATACATTTTACCGGCCCTTACGGAGTATATGGCTTCCAGCAACTCTGCCTTTGTATCTTTTTTGAGCACATAGCCGTTTATGCCCTCTTTCAAAATCTCTTTTACCAGATGCGACTCATCGTGCATACTGAGCACAATGAAACGGGTTTCCGGCAGAATACGCTTTACTTTCTGGACGAGAGAAAGGCCATCGTCTTCCCCCAAATTGTAGTCAGTAATCACCAGTTCGGGTTTGTGCTTGTCTATAGACCGGATGGCATCGGGCAGATTATCAACAGCATCGACCACGGTGAGCATATCATCTTCCTGAATCAGCTTCTTAAGCCCATCCAGTAAAATGGAATGATCATCGACAAGGACTATTTTCATTTTATTTGTTAATTCTACCTTGCCTGTAAAACCGGTTAGCCATTTCATGCCTGCAAGGTATTTACCCTAATCTATCAAAAATATCCGATTAAGAGGTCAATTCCTTCTCCGTGCTGGTGGGTATGTCCGAATGCTTTTTACGGGTTTCAACAACAACCGTCATCATAGTACCCCGAACTCCCGGACGAGAATCTATATCGAATTCACCCTTAATTTGATTAAGCCTGGTTTGAATGTTTTTCCAGCCATTACCACTTCCCCGGTAGAATATCTGAGGGTCGAAACCATTGCCATTGTCTTCTACAGTAAGCGTCACCTCACCATCTTCGTGAATGAGCTGAATAGTAATGTGGTCGGCCTGGGCATATTTCAGAATATTGTTTACCCATTCCTGGGTAATTCTAAACAGCGATATTTCTACCAATTCATTGAGCCGTTCGTTATTGGCAAACACAAGCACCTCGCAATTTACCTGATCGGTCTGATTGAGCCTGGAGCCAAACTCCTTTAATGCCGGCATTAAGCCTCTCTTTACCAGGGTTTGGGGCATAAGGTCGAAGCATATATTGCGTAACTCGGCATACATTTCGTTAATTACAGACTCGCCATTTTTAAAGACTTCGTAACGCTTTTCTGCCTCTTTGGCAGAGGTTTCATTTAGCTGAGACAGGTTTAGCTTGAGGACCGAAATGAGCTGACCGAAACCATCGTGTAAATCACGGGCAAAGCGGTTTCTTTCCTTCTCCTGAGACGCAATTACTGCGTTAATCTCTGCCTCTCTTAACTTTAGCCTGGCCTCTTGCTCCAACAGAGCTTTTTCTTTCTGCGATCGGTTGCGAACAAGCAGTACAATAACAACCAGCAGAACGGCCATTATTATCAAACTAACGATAACAATCTGATTGCGCTGCAATTCTACATCTTGCTGCATAAGTCGGGCGTTTTGCAGGGCTATTTGTTGTTCTTTCTTTTCGGTTTCGTAGCCAATGTTTAGGTCTGCCACGGTGGCCAAATGCTCCCGGTTGAGCAGCGAGTCTTTGGCTATATTCATTTTTTCCAGGTAGTTGAGGGCGGCTTTGTATTGGTTGCCAGATTTATAAAACTCATAGAGTGCTCCATAGGCTCGTTCCCTGTCGCCCAACTCGTTAATTTCTTCGGCCAACTTTAGGCCTGCCAGCAGGTTTTCTTCAGCCTTAGCTCTGTTTCCCATGCTCTGGTAGGCTTCTCCCAGTCCCACATAAACAGCCGATAGGCCCGACCGCTCCCCCATGGCAGTCTTCAGCTCCCTGGCGCTCTCCAGGTATTCAATGGCTTTGTGGTAGTCTCCTTTATCGGCATAGATCGATCCTAAGTTATTGTGGCTAATGGACAGCAGGTAATTGCTCTGAGCCTGCCTGGCGTTGTCAGCTCCCAGCGAATAATAGTGGAGGGCAGAGTCGGCATCGGCATAGACTTTTTCGTGTACGACCCCAACGCCATTGTAGGCAAAGGCCAATAGCTGAGGGTTAGGATCGGTCTTTAGTAAAATATTGAGGCTTTGCCGATAGCCCGCTTCTGCATCATCCCAATTGTCCAGCTCAACCGCCACCGTTGCCATGTTAATGAGCGCGTAGGTCATCATCACATTGAGCCCGAGTTTTTCATAGGCCTTGAGAGAATTCTGAAAACTGAGATAGGCCGAATCAAGGTCGCCTTTATTGGTCAACAAGTTGCCTTTGTTGAGGTAAGAGTCGGCCATGGAGCGCTCCATACCCAGTTCTTCATAAATTTCAATACTCCTATCAATGAGTTGTGCCGCCTTGGCATAGTCGGCTGTTCGCTGATATATTATGGAGAGGTTGTTCATTGAAACAGCTTGAGAGGGCAAGTCATTGGCCTCTACCCGCTTGGCCAGGGCCAATTCATTGTAGTAAATGGCGCTGTCGAACTGATTGCGATTATTGAAAATACTACCAAAAGTATTGTAGATATCGGAAGTGACCAGTGCATCGTCTAACCCTTCGGCATGGGTCAGAGCTTGCCGCGCATAGCTGGTGGCCGAATCGAACTCGAACCTGTTTTTTAAACTCCAGGCTACCTGATTCAGAGATAAGGCCTTGTTTTTATCGGACTGTGAAAGCTCAACGGCTTGCCGGGCCCATTGCAAGGCTTCAGACTTATCGGCCGCAGATTTCGATAGCTGCAAAAGTATTGCCACCCGATCCTCTCCTTTGGCACTTTTCAGTGCTCGTTCCAGACTATCGGTAAAGGAGGTTTGTGCCTGAAGATCCTGAAACAAAAAAATAGCTAACAACAGGTATGCGAAAGTGAGCGGAAAGGTTCTTTTTTTCAAAAGGATTGGTTTGAAGTTGTTTTGAAAATAGCAAAAAGACACAAAAGATGCTCAAATAAAATTGCGGCTTCTCAACAACCATTGGGACCGATCCCGGCAGAGGACGGTTCTCCACGGGCATAAAAAAAGCAGGAATTAAGACTGATGGTCCTAACTCCTGCTTCATTCAAATCTATACACAACTAGTCCGGTTCGGCAACCCGAAGGGTTCTATCCTTGAGGGGTGTTGAATCGTCTGTATGTTTTACCAGCTCGGAAGAGTGTCCTTTGCTTTCCAACGTTTCCGGCTTGTTCGAATATTTTAAGAACAGGCCATAACCGAAGGCTATTAGCGCAAGTGTAACACTCACGATGTGAAAAATTCTGCGACTTTTGGTTGAAGACAGCATAAAAATTAACTCTTACTGTGTGATAACGCACAAGTTAGTTACAACCCTACCTAAAAACTCATCTTTTTCCATAAAAGCTGGAAAAAATTTGATAAGTGACACGATAGCTGGGTTTTGGTCAACTACCGACCTTGCTTTTCGAACTCACGAATGGTCTTCTCTATGATATCGCAGCACTCATGTAGCTGTTCTTCTGTCATTACCAAAGGAGGGGCAAAACGAATGATGTTTCCATGAGTTGGCTTGGCCAACAAACCATTGTCTTTGAGCTTAACACAAATATCCCAGGCGGTAGAGCTGGATGGCTTGTCGTTGATCACAATGGCATTGAGTAAGCCTCTGCCTCTTACCAAAGTAACCAACTTTGTGGTTTCGATGAATTGATTCATCCGCTCTCTGAAAATCTCGCCAAGCTTTCTGGCATTTTGGGTAAGTTTTTCATCTCGAATTACCTCTAATGCGGCCATGGCTACTGCTCCGGCAACGGGGTTTCCGCCAAAAGTAGAGCCGTGGGTTCCAGGCGTTATAACTTCCATAATGTGGTCATCGGCCAGCACTGCCGACACGGGGTAGACGCCTCCGGAAATAGCCTTTCCTAATATGAGCATATCCGGACGAGCATAGCTTGATTTGCGCTCGCAATGCCCTGCACAGTCACACTCACCACAAACGGCCAGCAGAGAGCCTGTTCTACCTATACCGGTCTGAATCTCATCGGCCATAAAGAGCACATTATTCTCTTTGCACAGCCTGGCTACCTCTTTCATAAAGTCAGTGGCCGGCACATTCACTCCGGCTTCTCCCTGAATTGGCTCTATGAGCACCCCAACCACATTGTCTATTTTCAGAGCTTCTTCCAAAGCAGCCGTATCGTTGTAAGGTATTTTAATGAACCCTTCAGTAAAAGGCCCAAAGTTTCTTCTGGCGTCCTGATCGCTACTAAATGAGATAATGGTAGTGGTACGGCCATGAAAGTTTTGGTCGAAGACTATGATTTTACTCTCGTTTTCTTCTACTCCCTTCTTCTCGTACCCCCACTTTCGGGCAATTTTTATAGCTGTTTCTACAGCTTCGGCTCCGGTGTTCATTGGCAACACCTTATCGAAGCCAAAATACTCGGTCACAAAGCGTTCGTATGGCCCCAGTACATCATTGTAAAAAGCTCTGGACGTAAGGGTAAGCTGTTCGGCCTGCTCTTTGAGAGCTCCAACAATTCGGGGATGGCAATGCCCCTGATTTACCGCACTATAGGCCGACAGAAAATCGTAGTATTTCTTTCCCTCTACATCCCACATGAAAACGCCATCGCCCTTAGACAACACCACCGGTAGAGGGTGGTAGTTATGAGCTCCGTGCTTATTTTCTAATGCGATTGCTTCTTTGCTAGATTGTACCAATTCCATATTGTTTACTTTAACTTTGTTTCTGTTTTCCTCCAAACAAATTTCCTGAACCAAAGGTATCAAAATCATTGCAGCCTTAAAACATGACAAAGCAGAGAAAGGAACAACGTACTTTTGCCAGTAAAACGGAAGATTACTACATTGACAAAAATGGGTTGTTGGTATTTACTGAGCACTACCTGAAAAAGCGCGGCTATTGCTGCCAAAACGGATGCCGACATTGCCCCTATGGCTTTAAAAAATGACA
Source organism: Roseivirga sp. UBA838 (assembly GCF_002296035.1). NCBI lineage: Bacteria > Pseudomonadati > Bacteroidota > Cytophagia > Cytophagales > Roseivirgaceae > Roseivirga > Roseivirga sp. UBA838. The sequence goes on along the minus strand of NZ_DBHC01000005.1, from coordinate 4,371 downwards.
GACACTTTTCAGAACCTATCCGTCAATATCTCCGAATTACCGGAGGTAAAACATTCAACTTTTTTTGGCATTGAGCAAAAGTACCTGTCGGTGACGCTCATTGTTACGGGGGTTACTTTTTTGGTACTTATGGTTGGTGCGGGGTGTATCGTCTATTTCAGCGATGAAATAGACAATGGCCTTACCGAATTTGGTTTGGCTCTGGGCCCGCTGCTATTACTCTGGATCGGCAGCAGTCTGTACTCCATCAAGGCCTTTGCCAGAAAACGCTATAGCCTGCGAGAAAAAGACATCATTTATTGCAAGGGTCTGCTATGGCGCAAGCGCACCTCTGTTCCCTTCAACCGCATTCAACATGCCGAAATAAAGCAGGGACCCATTGAACGAATTTTCCACCTGCACAGCCTAAAGGTATTTACAGCCGGGGGCGATAGCAGCGATTTGGTAATTCCCGGGCTCAAAGAAGAAAATGCTCAGAAAATAAAAGAATATATAATGGGTAAAACCGCACTAGATGGAGTCGATCAGCAGTAAATATGCTTCGCCCACCAGGCAATCGAGGGTAGCCATAGGCATTATTCTTATCAAGTTTATTCGCTTTACCTTGCGATCTTTCTGGCCATTGGTGCTCAGCCTTTTTATTGGCCGAAAGGCCGGCAACTCCTTTGAAGAGGTAATTGGCTACGTAGCATTGGGTATTGCGGCACTCAACCTTCTTGGTTCTGTACTTACCTATTTCAGGTTCTATTTTCATATCGAAGAAGGAGCCTTTATTATCGACAAAGGGGTGCTAAAAAAAACCAAGACCAACATTCCCTTTGAGCGCATTCAAACCATCAACTTACAGCAAAATCTGTTGCATCAGATGTTTGGCGTAGTGAGCCTTGAGATTGATACGGCCGGAGCCAAAAAATCTGAACTGACCATAGATGCGCTTCGAAAAGAAGATGCCGAAGCTTTGCGCAAGTATATACTGGAAGAGCGAGAGCAACTGGTAGACAAAACAAGCCAGGAGAGTGCCCAGGTAACTACTGCCGAAAGAGAAGAGGAAGTAGAAGAAACTATTCTGAGCCTTTCGATAACAGACCTTTTTAAAGTTGGTGTGAGCCAGAACCATTTGAAGTCGATGGCCATACTCTTTGCCTTTGTTTTTTCTACCCTCAACGAATTGACCGATGATGTGGAGGACCTGGTGAGGGAACAGCTTTCGGGTTTTGAAGAATACGTGGTCACCAATAGCTGGATTGTCTTTTTGGGGTCGGTTATTATTGTGGCCATAATTGCCTTCCTTTATTCACTCATCAATACCGTGCTCAAGAACTTTGAGCTAAAGCTTTCTACCCGTAAGCGAGGTCTGAAACTGGTAAGGGGCCTTTTCAACAGGGAAGAAATAAGCATTAATCGTTCTAAGGTGCAAACCATTAGCTGGTCCGACAACCCGTTGCGCAAAGCATTTAAAATGTTCACTCTGGAGATTGAGCAAGCCGGTAGTGCTCAGGCCGACCAGTTAAAGGCTAAAATTAAAATTCCGGGTTGCTACCACCAGCAAGTAAAACATGTGGTTCAAATGGTTTTTCCTTTCGATATAAGCAGCGAACACGAAAAACACCGGGTGAGTCACCTGCTCAGGTATAGGTTATGGCTTACGGTTAGTCTATTGCCGGCACTGGTCGTTATACTGCCAGCCTATTACTTCTGGAACCCCAATGCGCTTTGGTTGCTGCTTTGGATTCCTACCTCCCTGCTGGCCATAGAACTCTACTATCGTAAACGCTCTTTTGAACTCACAGCTGAAATGTTGAGAAATAACAAAGGTACATTTGGCAACACCCACGAGATCATTCAGCTTTACAAAGTACAGGCGGTAATTATTAAACAAAGCTGGTATCAGCGAAGAAAGAATTTGGCCACCGTAGAGCTAAGTACTGCAGCCGGAGACATTAGTATTCCGTTTATAGCCATGGAAAAAGCGGAGGCATTGGAGAACTATGTGCTCTATAAGGTAGAGAGCAGTACAGAAAAGTGGATGTAAGCCACTTGTACTTGGGGCCAAAAATGCACTGTACAGCCTCTGGAAGGCTTCAATACCTTCGGGTTTATTTAGACCGGGAGATTTTTTAAAGATTGTTGGCAGTTTTAGGAATAATTCAGATATTTGCAGTCCGTTTAGAAAAAGCGGATAATTCACTAAGTTATGGCAAGAGTTTGTGACATCACAGGAAAGAGAGTTCAGGTAGGAAACAACGTTTCTCACGCTAACAATAAAACCAAAAGGAAATTCTATCCTAACCTTCAAAAGAAGAGGTTCTATATTCCGGAAGAAGACAAATGGATTACTTTGAAAGTATCTACTTCGGCAATCAGAACCATCAATAAAAATGGTATTTCCGCTGTTCTAAAAAAAGCAAGACAAAACGGCAACATTTTAGTATAATAGCGTCTCAGAACGTTATTATGCTATGATTAGACCTAACAAAATATACGCAATCCTGATAGTATTTTTCCTATCAGGATTTTTTGTTTCCAGGGCTCAGGAGAAGCCTACCGACTACCTTTCTACCGAGTTTCATAAAAACAGGCGCGATGAGCTACGCAAGCGCATGCCTAAAAACTCAGTGGCCGTATTTTTTGCTAATCCGGTGCGCAACCGCTCCAACGATGTAGACTATGTCTACCATCAGGACCCCAACCTTTACTACCTCACAGGCTACAAGGAACCTCATGCCGTGTTGCTCATTTTCTCAGAAAACCAGACGGATGAGGAAGGCAGCAGTTATAATGAGATATTTTTTGTTCAGCAGAAAAACCCAATGGCCGAAATGTGGACGGGCAGACGCCTGGGCGATAGCGGGGTAAAAGAACAACTAAAGATTGAGAACGCCTATAACGGCTCGGCCTTCAAAGACTACAACATAGACTTTGCAAAATTCGACAAAGTGTTGTTTTACGACTTTAAGAACGATGTGCGTGATAACCCAAACGATCAGGCAGACCTTTATAGCCTGATTGAGCAGTTCAAACAAAAGGCGGGCTACTCCAGCGGAACCAACTCTTTAGGCAGAGAGCCTCAGCGCAACAACCTGGATACCCGCAGCCTCAATAGCATTATGGCTTCATTGAGAGGTATTAAAACCCCCGAAGAAATTGAGCTCTTGAGAAAGGCCGTATTTATTTCGACCGTAGGCCAGGTAGAGGTAATGAAAGCCATGAGGCCGGGCATGTCTGAAACAGAGGTACAGGGTATACATGAATTCGTCTTTAAAAAATACGGCTCGGAATACGAAGGCTATCCATCCATTGTGGGAGCGGGAAACAACGGCTGCATTTTGCACTACATTGAGAATCACAAGCCCCATATTGAAAGTACGGAAATGATATTGATGGACTTGGGGGCAGAATACCACGGCTATACGGCCGATGTAACCCGCACCATACCGGTTGACGGTGAGTTTTCTCCTGAAGAAAAGGCCATATACGACCTCGTATATAAGGCACAAGAAGCGGCTATTCAGCGGTGCAAACCTGGGGTTAGCTTCGCAGAGCTTACCAAACTAACCAAAGATATTATAAACGAAGGCCTGGCCGAATTAGGCATTATAGCCAGCCCCAGCAGCCCGCACCTCTACTTTCCGCATGGCCTATCGCACCACATAGGGCTTGACGTACACGACCTTGGCCCCTACGATGTGCTGCGCGAAAACATGGCCATTACCATAGAGCCGGGCATCTACATTCCCGAAGGCAGCAAGTGCGACCCTAAGTGGTGGAACATAGCCGTGCGCATTGAAGACGATGTGCTTATAACCAAAGATGGTTTTGAACTGCTTTCGGCTTTTGCCCCACGAACTACAGAAGAAATCGAGGCATTAATGAAACAATCGAGCCCGCTGGACGCCTTTAAGCTACCTGAACTAAAAGGTGGAAAATAGTTTAGCAATAGGGTTACTAACTTAAACCACATGGCATTCAACATTTTGCCTCCATTTGTGTTTTCACTAGTGCCCCTATAAGGCACTGTGAAAACACAGTTTGTGGCTTAAGCTTCCAAACCGAGGAAGAAATTACATTACATGCTTGGCGACATAGTTTTGCCACACATCTTTTTTTAGAGCAAGGTGTTGATATTCGTTATATTCAAGAATTGCTAGGTCATAGCTCTAGCAAGACGACAGAAATTTATACACATATAACTCATAAAGGATGGGAAAAAATCGCTTCACCTTTGGACAAAGTCAATATTTGAGAGATTCATTAAAAACTCCTTATAGCACACCCTATTGAAAGGCTATAAGCACCTTTTCTCAATCTATATTAAATATAACCGCCACCACAGTGGCGCATAGCTAACGTTGCCAACAATATGAGAAAAAC
>NZ_DBHC01000032.1:112306-157701 GCF_002296035.1 Roseivirga sp. UBA838 | reverse complement strand
CTCCACCATACTTCTGTTTTCTGCGGTGTTGTTGCTCAATGATGCTGTTTATCCAATATTCATATTACAAGGTTTTGACCGACTGTCGTGGATTTCTAAGAGTAATGCTATTGCTAAAATCCTGTATTTAATTCTGGTTGTATTAGTGGTTCAAGGTCCAGATGATGCTAAATGGGTTAATTTTATTTTGGGATCATCTGGAGTAGCTGTTAATCTGGTTCTGCTTGTTTTCATTTACCGATACGAGTCCATTCGTTTTCAATGGATTGAGCTGTCCAACATTTTTTCTAGGCTCTTGGATAATTTTCAGTTTTTTTCCTCCACGATTGCTTCTTATGTGCTGGTAAATGGAGGTTTTATTTTGCTTAGCAATTTTGTTACAAATACGGAGCTTGGTTATTACGCGGTTGCTCAAAGAATTTCAGTATTGCTGCGCATGATCCCTGTTTTTATTACTCAATCTATTTTACAGAAAGCAACCCGTCTATATGAAGCAGATAGGGGAGCATATAGGTCATATGTAAAACGTAGTTGTTTCAACGGAATGTTAATTACACTTGCAGTTGGGGTGATTGTATCAGTTTCGGCACCATGGATCATTGAGTTTCTTACGGGTAACAGAGTTACATTAGCTATTAAACTCACTCGGCTTTTGTCATTTTTGCCATTTATGGGCATGCTAAACGTACCTAATATGATTAAAATTCTTGTAACGGATAGAAAACAAATATTGGCCCAGGCTATTTGGATTACGGCTTTAGTTATGCTCCTGTTGAGTACGGCAGGAGCTTATTTTTATGGTAGCTTGGGTATGGCATTGGCTTTAATGGTGTCAGAAGTTTTCAATTATTGGATACACCACTACTTAATTGGCAAGGTAGAGGTTAGATCCAATTTTACTTCCAAATAAAACCAGGTAACCTAAAAAAACGAAGGATCTTGTTTATTAGAGTAAGGATCTTATGCTTGAGTACTGAACCTTTGTTGCTATGGTAATTGTGACTGTAACTTTCTACCCCACTTTTTAGATCCATCGGTTTGGGACGTTGGCGTTTTTCAATAACAAGTACACTATCATAAAAGTGCATTGAGTCAGTAGTTCGTGTAAAAGAGTCAGGCTTAAACCCTGCTTGTCTGCTATGATAAGCATTCAGTTGGTCTATAAGCCTTTTACTGAACTCAATGAAGGTTTTTCGCCTTCTTACCCCTCCTCCATATTCAAGCCAATAGGAAGTGTGCAAGTCTTCGCAGACATATACCCCTTCCTCTTTCACGTGGGTATACATTTCTTCAAAAGTAATGCGTTGTTGTTTCATTGTATGTCCGCCATCGTCAATTAAAATATCTATCATTGGAATTTGAGCTTTTAGCTTTTGAAGAAAAGCACGATCTGTCTGAGAGCCAATATGAATGTGAATGTTTTCTTCTTCTAAGGACTTGCAGTTGGGGTTAATATCTACTCCATGGATTTCTACCTGACTTCCAAAATAGTCTTTCCACATTTGGAGGCTGCCCCCCTGAAAAACCCCAATTTCTAAGATCACAATAGGTTTGTTTCTGAACCGACTAAAATGGCGTTCATAGATATCGAAATAGTGACTCCATTTATGAATCAATCTTTTATCATTAGAATTGAAGTACTTCTCTAGGTCAGAACCACTGGTGTTAGGTATATCAAAACGCATGAAACGGAAATTACTCAGTGATTTATAAAAACATAAACTAGTGTGGGGCTACCACCAAAATCAAATTTAATTGGATTAGCTTGCTATTGCGGATTTTGACTAAGATTTTCATGAAAGTTTTGTAGAAAAGAGTAAGACAAATCTTTTCTCTGGTTTAATACCATACTTTGATAAAGTATCTAAATGAAAAAGAGTGTTGTGGTCACTGGTGTGGCAGGTCTGATTGGAAGCCGATTGGCAGACTGGCTAGTTGAAAATAAACCCGAATATGAGATAGTAGGGATTGATAACCTGAGTGGCGGATACCGATCGAATATATCTGATAAGGTAACCTTTTATGAACTTGACTGCTCGTCTACCGAGGTAAAACAGGTTTTCGAAAAGCATAAACCTGAATACGTTTTCCACCTGGCTGCTTACGCTGCTGAAGGGCTTTCACCATTTATTCGAAAGTACAACTATCAGAATAACCTACTGGCTACAGCCAATATTATTAATGAGTGTATACGACATAGCGTAAAAAGGTTAGTTTTTACTAGTTCAATGGCCGTTTATGGTAATGGGAAACCACCTTTTGAGGAATCACACCAACCAGCACCGATTGATCCTTATGGTATTGCTAAATATGCTTGTGAGATGGACATTCAGGTAGCGGGTGAGCAACATGGTCTGGATTGGTGCATTATTAGACCGCATAACGTTTATGGAGTCAAACAGAATATCTGGGACGTCTATCGCAATGTGTTGGGAATCTGGATGTACCAACGTTTAAACGATCAACCTCTTACAATTTTTGGAGACGGTAGTCAAAGAAGAGCATTTAGCAGTATCAATGATTTTGTGGAACCATTGTGGAATGCGGCTGTAAACGAAAGAGCGTCACAACAAATTATTAACCTTGGTTCTGCCATAGAATATACCATCAAAGAGGCTGCTGAAATTTTAATTGACGTAATGGGAGGTGGTGAGGTGCAATTCTTACAGAAGCGGCATGAAGTAAAAAATGCGCATCCGAGTTGGCAGAAATCTGTTCAAATTCTGGGGTTTAAAGACAAAACCGATTTAAGAGAAGGGTTGGCTGAAATGTGGAACTGGGCAAAGTTGCAACCCAATAGGGAGCGGTTTGTATGGAAGGAGTATGAACTGGATAGTGGGATCTACGATTTTTGGAAAAAACCTAATAAGGCCTTTTCCGCTTCCTAAAAGTTCCTATTTATCAGCTATCAGCAGAACAGGAAACTTGAGTATACACTCCCCTTTGAACTTGATGGCTTTAATCAGTTTCATGATTAACGGAGAGCTTTCAATAAGCGTAATCCACTTATAACTGACTCTTATTCTTCTGAATAAATAATATTTAAGTTTCGGGATGGGGATAATGGTTGAGAACCTGGTGAAGCCTATTTCTTGTAATAGTCTAACCATCTCAGAGTGGGTAGATTCATTGACATGGCCTCCTTGTGCCGGAGTTTTTCCTGATTGAGAGAAATCTTTGATTCGGGTCACATCCCAGGGACCAAAGAGTCGGTTGGGCATAATAATGATTAATTTTCCTCCATTGTTCAGGCTCCCATAGATGTTTTCGAGGTGTGTCTTGGCATCATCATATACCAAATGCTCAATTACATTGTCAGAAAGAGCCACATCGAAGTGTTTGTCAGGTTGATAGTTGACGATATTCGCTTCTACAAAATCAATTTTCGAATGCTTTTTAAGCTCTGTTGGTATATACACATCTATACCGACAAGTTGCTTTACAGGAAGGCTCTCATCAATGCTCTGTAGCATAAAACCCTGTCCACAACCAAAATCAACAATTGACTTATTCTTTAATTCTGGCTTAAATAGTTTGACATACTTCTCCTTTGGGTTTTTGCCAGAGAGTTTACTATTATCCCGAGCATAGATGGGTATAAGCTTCGAATAAAATTCATCATATAAGAGGCTTCTTTTTTCAGGGTTGCTCTCATTCTTCAGCAATTGATGGTAGTGTTCCTCTACTTCAAAGCCCTTAACTAAAACCTCTCTGGACAGATTCTCTGATCTGGCATATTTATCAATATCTGGGTACTCTAAATAATCGCTATTTTTTTTCATCTTTGACCCTTCTCAGGAAGACCTCAAAAGTATTGATTTTCATAAATACGAAGCTAAAATTATAGAAATGAGTCTCCCAGACCCATCTTATTTCCCATCATTGGCCATAGTGATAGTTAACTGGAATAGTTATGAGGTTACTGCCAGCTGTTTGGAATCTCTTCGGTCTCTGGATTATCCCAAGTTTACGGTAGTGGTAGTTGATAATGGTTCCGAGGATGACTCTGCTAATCGACTAATGTCCAGTTTTCCAGAGATTACACTTTTGAGAAATACTGAAAACTTAGGATTCACCGGAGGTAACAATACTGGAATTCAGTTTGCTCTCGAAAATGATTTTGAGCTTGTGATGCTTCTGAATAACGACACTATTGTCACACCAGATTTGGCTGGTTTGTTGGTGAAAAGACTTGTTTCTGACCCGGATATAGGTGCTGTTCAACCTAAAATTCTTTACAATAAGGAAAGAGATGTGATTTGGAATGCGGGAGGTGTCTTTAACAGTTTCTTTTTTACCTCTAAAACTAGAGGCTTTAATGAGAAGGATCGAGGACAATATGACGAGTCTAATGAAGTCGATTGGATCACGGGTTGCTGTTTCCTGACCCGGTCAGAGATTATCAAACAAGTTGGGCTGTTAGACCAGAAATTCTTTATCTATTATGAAGATAGTGACTGGTCGTTTAAGATCAGAAAGCTGGGATATAAGCTTGTCTATGATGGTTCTTCCATAGTTTATCACGAAGTTGGAATGTCTGAAGAAAACAGAAAGGGGCACAATGAGGGCAATGTTTCTCCATTTGCTCATTACATGGTCATCAGAAACCACCTGTACATGGTTAGAAGGTATGCAAGGGGAGTCAGTTTAATCGGGGCCTGGCTAAACCTCACGGGCAAAATAGTATTGAGGCTCGGGTATTTTGTGATAAGAGGAAGGTTTAAAAAGCTAAGGTTTGCATTGAGGGGTGTCCAACATGGTATGACTCGCTAAATATCTGAATGAAGCACTTTTAGAAATCAATGAAAATAGTTCAGGTTCATAATATCTACCAGGGAAAAACAGGTGAAGAAGCCGTACTGAAAGAAGAGAAATTAGTCATGGAGGAAAATGGCCATGAAGTAGTCCAATTCATTAAGGACAACTCTGATTTAGATAGCTTTTCGAAACTTGAGAGGATTAGAATGTTACTTTCTCTGAACGCTTCAACAAAGATTGCTGATGAATTTGGGCAACTACTCGATACTGAAAAACCTGATGTCTGCCATGTGCATAATACATTCCCAATAATAACCCCCGTTGTTTATGAGGTATGTAGGTCACGGAAAATCCCTGTGGTTCAAACCCTGCACAATTATAAAATGATATGCACCAACAGTCTGCTATTCCAGAAAGGTGAGGTCTGTGAGCTGTGCATCAATAGGAGTCTTTATCATTCTATTCAGTACAAGTGCTATCGGGGTTCATACCTGGCAACTGCTGCTCAGGCACATGTTATTCAGCATCATAGAAATAAGGGTACCTGGGACAATTTAATTGACAAATACATTTGCCTTACCGAGTTCCAGAAACAGAAGCTAGTATCGGGAGGCCTACCAGAGGCAAAAGCTGTAGTTAAACCTAACTTTTTAACTCAGGCAGGAACGAATATCGAGCATGGCTCATTCTTTCTTTTTGTTGGAAGACTCAATGATTCGAAAGGTCTTCAGGATTTGCTGCAGCTATTTAAGCATAACAAAACCTCTCGGTTCATACTCATAGGTAAGGCTGAGGACCCTGCAATATTTAAAGAATTCCGGAATGTGGATTATTTGGGTGAGCAGGAGAGGGATGTAGTATTAGAACACATGAGAAAGTGTAAAGCAGTATTGTTCCCTTCTAAGTATTACGAGGGAATGCCTATGGTAATACTTGAAGCATTTTCTCATCAGAAGCCAGTAGTCGCCAGAAATACAGGAGCCATGTCTTCCATGATTGAGCATGAAGTTAATGGTTTGAAATACGACCATACCCAGGATTTCCTCAAGGCCGTAGAACGACTGGATAAAGACGAAGATTTGGTTGAATCTTTTGGGAAAAATGCTCTTAAGTCTTATTTCGAAAAGTATTCAAAGGATAAAGGATATTCGAACCTACTTAATATCTATAGCTCAGTGCTCAGTCATTGATTTATTGATAAATTTGGTTCTAGCCTGAGTCGATCTGATGATTTTAGTTGCCGCCATACTTCTTATACTTTATATAGCTTTTTTTGGCTATACGATACATCAGGTAATAAGGGGGAATCTACAAAGTGTCTTTTTGTATGCCGTTACTTTCTTTCCGGTTTATGCTCTTTTCTTAACCAGTAATTTTGATGCTTTTGGATCGCCTTTGATGATTAAGCTGATTCAATATTCTAAGGAGGTTATCATTTTTAGTGCTTTTGGACTTTGGATTTTTGGCCAAAAGAGACTTCTGGATAAGACATGGGACATTTCGGGCTTGGACAAAATTTTTCTGGCGTTTATTGGGCTGGCAATACTCTTTTTCGCTCTGGGCCTGGGTGAGGCAACAGTAACCAATCGTGCTATTTACCTTAAGAATATATTCCTAATCGGTATTTTTTACTGTTTTGGGCGTAATGTCAATATCAGTTTCAGTGAGTGGAATAAGGTTGTTAAGGTCATATTCATTACTACTATTCTGGCATGCGTTTTAGTGACTTTTGAAAAAGTTATTGGCACTCATTTTCATACCATTGCTGGATATGCTAAGTACAATACCTTTTTCACCGGAGAGGAGCCACAAGGTAGTTACGGCTTAGCTTGGACTTTTGAAGCTGAAGGAGGGCGGCCTAGGTATGGTGCCTTCTTTGCACATCCATTAGAGCTGGCTGCTTCTATGTTAGTTGTAGCATCTATTGGTGTAATATATCTGGTCTCGGTGCCATATAGGTCGAATAAGTTCAAATACTTGGGCTTCCTGTTTTGCGCATTTATTTGTCTATTATTTGCCTACTCAAGAGCATCATTTGCTTCCTTTTTTCTCTTGCTAGGGTTTATGGCTCTGATGCTGAGATATTATAAGCTAATAGGTGTTGCTTTGAGCATATCAGTCGTCATTGGTGTCTACATAGTATTCTTTGCTGCCAATGATATTCTATATTTTGTGATAGATACTTTAACATTCCAGAACTCATCAAGTCTCACGCATATAGTAGATTGGCTGAATGCAGTAAACAGCATTATCTCAAATCCTATGGGTATTGGTTTGGCTATGAGTGGAAATGCAGGAGGGGTTGAAAAGGACCTGATAGTTGGAGGTGAAAACCAATACCTGATATATGGTGTACAAATGGGAGTCATTGGTATGCTTCTCTATATCGGAATGCTGTATTATGGTATTAGAAATTCGTGGAGAGCCTTTAGGCTCTCTCCTTCAAGAAGGGATGGGGTTATCCCATTTGTAGCGGCTTCTGTTAAGTTTGGTATGCTATTGCCACTCTTCACGGCAAATGCAGAAGCTTATATCTATGTTTCCCTGATCTCATGGTGGCTGATAGGTCATGCGGAGACCTTGTATCAAAAATTTAGAAGACCAGTTATGAAAGAAGGTGACATCGCATCCGGACGTCTTGAGATGAGCAGATGAAGAATAGGCCCAGGGTACTTATAGATTCTTTTCACTTAATCCAGGCACTAACAGGAATTAGAACCTATACAGTTCAGTTGTTATCTGGTTTAGAGGAATTGGACCAGTCGGAGGTCGAATACATTATTTATCCTAATTGGAGGAAGCTCAATGGGACAACCTTTCTTCGCGGAAAGGTTAACCCACTGAAGAAAATCCTGAACCATGTTTTATACTTTCTTTGGAAGCAAGTTGTATTGCCTACTCTAATCCTATTCAAAAGAGTCGATCTGGTAGTGACTATAGATTATCTCTTGCCATACATGAAGTTTGGAGCCCGAAGCATTACCGTTTTTCATGATACATTTTATTGGGAATTGAAGGGTAACTATAACCCACTGTGGAGAGCCTATTTTTTGAAATCTGTAAAAGCAGGACTCGATGGTGATACACAGATAGTAGTCACAACAAACTATATTGGAGATAAGGTAAAAAGGATTATCACGGATGAACATCAACTCCAGGTAGTTTATCAGGCGCCTAAAGAGCTGCCTCAGTCAGGTGAAAAATCCGATATTTCAGATCTACCTGAAGAAGCAAAATACTTTCTTCATGTTGGTATTTTTGAAAGCAGAAAGAACATTGATGTATTAGTTCGTGCATTCAGTCAATTAATAAAGCACGAATACTTTAAAGACTTCTATTTGGTCTTGGCTGGAGGTAGGGGTGTCGGAATTTTTCATGATGACTATTCCAAGATTTTGAATGTAATACATGAGTTGGGAATTGGTCATAGAGTACTGATTCCTGGGTTTGTGCCAGATCATCAATTGGGTACTTTATATAAAAATGCATTTGCCTATGTATTTCCCTCCAGGGAGGAGGGCTTTGGAATTCCGGTAATTGAAGCAATGAGGTCAGAAATACCGGTTATAATTTCAAATCAAGGTGCACTAATGGAAGTAGCAAATTCTTCTGCTTTGATTTTCGATATGGATGATGTAGACTCACTCGTTGAATGTATGCTTCAATTAAAAAAAGAAGAATCACGGGAGTCTTGGATAAAAAAGGGTAGCAAAAGGGCTATGGCCTTTTCAAAAGATAGATTTGCCGAAACATTTCACACAGTGGTAAAAAGTGCATTGACTCAGAAGTAGAGAAATAGATGTCAAATCAGAATAGCTTGAAAAGTAACTTACGTATTGGGTTTATCACAGCACTTGATCCAGAAGATAAAAGAAGTTGGTCCGGCATTTATTATAGAATGTACCAGGCGCTAAACGAACAGTTTGAGAAAGTGAATGCTCTGGGTCCAATCAGACTAAACCTTATAGACACTGTCAAAATGAACCTGAGTATTCTTCTGTTCAAAGTTTATCATCTTTTTCGATATGGTACTAAAACAAAAAGCATTCATTTACCGGCTAGAAGCAAAGCATACTCAAGGTTTTTTGAACGGAAATTAGAACATTTAAATGTTGATGTTCTTTTTGCTCCGGTGGCTTCATTGGAGATTGCCTACTTGAAAACGAGCATTCCTATCTGCTATTTTTCAGATACCACTTTTGGTCAGCTATGGAGCTACTATCATGATGAAAAAGGAATTTCTCCACTAGTAAAAAAACTGGGCAATAGAATTGAGCAGTTGGCAATTGATAATTCAACCTCTCAGGTTTTTTCTTCGGAATGGGCGGCTCAATATGCCGTGGATTTTTATGGTGCAAATTCTGTGTTTGTAACACAATTGGGAGCCAATATGGACATGGATAATGATCTGTCTTTGAATTCCAGATCATTAAAAGACCAAATCAATTTGTTATTCATAGGGGTAGACTGGAATAGAAAAGGAGGAACAATTGTATATAAGACTTTTAAATCTTTGTTGGACAAAGGGTACAAAGTTTCATTAACCGTTTGTGGTTGTGTCCCCCCCCATGAACATCCCAATATGAAAGTTATCCCATTTTTGAATAAAAATATTGAAGAAGATGTAAAGAAGATGAGGCAGTTGTATGAAGAAGCGGATATTTACTTTATGCCCACAAGAGCAGAGACCTATGGTATAGTTTTTTGTGAGGCAGCTGCTTTTGGTTTACCCGTTGTTTCTACAAACACAGGAGGTGTTTCCTCAATAGTTGAAGATGGAAAAACTGGTTTTTTACTCCCTCATAACGCAGATACTAGTGACTATGTAGATACAATCGAAAGGCTTATTGGTGATGAGAGGTTGTATAGGAGCTTTTCGATTAATGCCAGAAAGAAGTTTGAATCTCAGCTCAAATGGAGTTCATGGGCAAAAGAGACCAGAAAGATTCTTGAGCAGACAGCTAAGGGTTTAACCAGATAATTGGACACTGTAAATGTTAGAGCATTATACAAAACATAAGCTTTTTGTGCCTGAGTATGCCAATGTTGACTATGATTCAGCATCAGACATTATAATATATTGGGCTGAAAAGAGAACTAGCTTTGGTGTATCGGCTTTGGCTGTGCATGGTTTGATGGAAAGTGTAAAAAACCAAAGTCTAAAAAGAATCATTAACAAGATTGACCTGATTGTTCCCGATGGCCAGCCGGTTCGTTGGGCACTCAATAGCTTCTATAAGTTGGGGATGAAGGATAGGGTATACGGACCCGAATTGACATTGCGAGTTCTTGAAAAAGCCAATGAAAAAGGGCTTAAGGTTTATCTTTTTGGGAGTACAGGGGACACTTTGGGTAAATTTCAACGCTTCATTGAAAGAAGATTTCCATCCGTAGTGATTTGTGGAGTACACCAAGACCGTTTTAGAGAGGCAACGGATGAAGAGGATGAGGAAGATATTAAGAAAATCAATGATAGTAGAGCACACATTGTCTTGGTTGGAAGAGGCTGTCCAAGACAGGAGTTCTGGGTTGCCAATCACAAAGGAAAGGTCAACGCAGCTATGATGGCAGTGGGGGCAGCATTCGATTTTCATGCTGGTACATTAAAGCAAGCGCCATCTTGGATGCAAAAAAATGGTCTGGAATGGTTTTTCCGTTTGCTTATGGAACCTAAAAGGTTGGCAAAAAGATATTTCATAACCAACAGCCAATTTATTTTTACCTACTTAAAATTTAAGCTGTTTTATCGAGAACCATATCGACTCAATTAAATGAAAAAATTATTAGTCACCGGTTCGGCTGGTTTAATAGGTAGTGAGGTAGTGTCTCATTTTGCCCATAGAGGCTGGAAAGTTGTTGGTATTGACAATAACATGCGTGCAGATTTCTTTGGTGAAGGAGGCGATACACAATGGAATGCGAAAAGGTTGGTAACAAAGTATAAGAATTATCAGCATTTTAACATCGATATAAGAAATAGGGGAGATCTGGAACAATTTATAGGTGATCAAAGACCTGATGCTATTGTTCATACGGCCGCCCAACCAAGTCACGATTTGGCCGCTTCGCGGCCCTATGATGATTTTGATGTTAATGCTGTTGGCACCATGAATCTTTTGGAGGCTACCAGAAAATACTCTACTCAGATTCCGTTTGTACACATGTCTACTAACAAAGTGTATGGCGATGCTCCCAATAATCTCAGTTTGGTTGAGCATGAGACTCGTTGGGACTATGGAGATAAGGAATACTTCAATGGCATTAAAGAGAACTTTACTATAGATCAATCAAAGCACAGCATTTTTGGGGCTTCTAAAGTGGCGGCTGATGTAATGGTTCAGGAGTATGGTAGATACTTTGATATGCCTACATGTTGCCTACGTGGAGGTTGTTTAACAGGCCCCAATCATAGTGGAGTGGAACTTCATGGCTTCCTTAGCTATTTAATCAAGTGCAATATCATTGGTAAGCAATACACGATTTTTGGATATAAAGGAAAGCAGGTAAGAGACAATATTCATTCTCATGATGTGTCCACCTTCATTGAGTGCTTTTTGGAAAACCCTAAAAAAGGGGAGGTGTATAATCTAGGAGGAGGTAGAGAAAACTCAGTTTCTATTTTAGAGGCCTTCGCCCTTATTGAATCCATTTCTGGTAAGGCTATGAACTATGTGTATAGCAGTCAAAACAGGTCAGGAGACCACATTTGTTACATCTCAGATTTATCTAAAATGAAATCGCACTACCCTGCCTGGAGTATAACCAAGGACTTAAAAACTACCTTTCAAGAAATTTATGATTCTTGGCAAGAGCGCTTAAAACAGCGAGTACGATAGTTTAATATCTAGATTCCAGTTATTCCTATCTACTCCTGGTGTATCGGGAAATGCATGTGGATCATTTGGATCAAAAAGCACTTCCCATTGATAATTTAGAGAGTAAGTGTAGAACAGAGATGCGTTTAGAAAGAACCTGTCAAACCTCTTTTCATAAAAAGCATGTACACTGTAATCCACCCAATATCTGGTAAAATCTTTGATTGTGGCTGAACTAAAATTGTCTGAAAAAGCAAATACGTTGAAGTCATTGTTGTGTACAAAGCGCTCTATTGCCCCCCCAACTCTATCGAAACCCTTAACCTTGGAAACCTCTAAGTACTGAGCATTTCCCCCAGGGCCTAAGGCAGACCCTAATACTTCTCCATTGTTCGTATAGCCATGTCTTACCCTTCCATGGATATACCAACTCAAAGAGTTTCTTAATAGTCTACTCTCAGTTTGAGATGTTTGTGTCCACTCAAAATTAAACTGCCAAAACTCGTTTTCTTTTATGGTTGGAAACAACTTACTTACTCCAACAGTCAGCGCTCTTGAGTGATCTGTATCTACCAATAAATCTCTAAAATTTATTGGCGCATCATTCTTGGCAAGTTCAAAATAAAACTCTGCATTAGAATCAAACCAAATCCATCTTCCAAAGATGCCAAAAGCTTGATCCTGTGCCAGATTGAAACCAAATTCCTCTCTATCATTTTTACGAAAAAGGTTCTGGAAAACAGGAAAGTAACTTCCAGTTGACTTTGCATTCTCATTATATTGTTGCACCCATCGTGTCATTCCCAATGAAAGACCTTTTATCCATTTAGGAGCATAAGAAAGGGAAAGGGCTTGAAAATATCTCCAATCATCGGGCTTAGGGCTGTAAAGAATTCTTCCTCTAATTACAACATCGTGAGCAGGAGGCTTATAGCCAGAGCCAACTAACTTTCCTGTTATAAATTGCCATTCAAACGAGCCAATTTGAGTCTTAATTGGCTTTTGTGTATTAAAAGTGAAATGAGGAAACCCTTCCGCATTATTACTCATCATAATACTGTTTCTTATTGCAGGTCCCCACCACAAATTTTCAGTTGATATGCCAAGGGATAACCCCCATTTATTAAGACGTATACTTGACTGGCCTGGGGTTAGTTTTGTGTATGTATTTGTGCCATATCGCTCTGGCTGATCTATACTATTAAACCATATATATCTGATTTGCCAGGTACTTTCGTAATGCCTTGGCCATAAAGGGAACCCCTGATAATTTCTATTTTCTGCAATGACAAGTTCAGGTTTGATTTGTATCGACAGTGGACCAACCTCAGTATAAATTCCCCCAGAAACTAATGTTTGTATACCTCTGGACCGGATCATTGCGCCATCATTTCTACTATCAGGATGGTCGCTGTCGAAGGCCAGATTTAGACTGGCAGGTAGAAGAGTTATTTGAGTGTCTCCCTTACTGTTCGGCAGTTTTTTAAAGTAGTCGTATTTATTAAAGACCGCTGTGTCAATACTCAAGCCATTTTTTGAAAGGTTAATAGGCCTATAATTAAATGAAAATGATGAGTCAAATTTGCCTAAGAGCTGTTGTCTCCTGAGGTAGGATTCTATCACAGGAGAGCCAACGGGGATTGTTTGTGCTTTCACAAAAGCAATAGTGTGGATAGCAACAAGGATCAGGAAAATGTTTTTTCTCATCAATTTACCTTCTGATTAATGATATGTTTAAGTTGTCAAGAGACCAACTCTCTTCACAAAGAGGTGGGAATGGGGCATCCTGTTTGAGCCTGTCATAGAAAGCAATTACCATTGAGCTTTCTCGGTGAGGGAATATCTTTTCAATTTTATACAAAGATGTACCATAAGGTGAATCAGCATAGAGACATCTTCCCTGCATATATTTCACTGCTGCCCCAGTTCTTGCATCATGGTAAAATGGAAATTCATTTGGGTATGACTGGCCAAAGCACCAACCAGGCTCACAAGGACCATTTGAAAAAGTAGTTTCAAAATAGATTTTTTCTGATGACTTAACATTCTTGTGAGGATCAAACTCAATGATCCAGGCATCATGATCAGGTAAGCCAGTACCAGAGTCATTAGAGTTTCCTTCCCATGTATCATGGATGTAAAGATCAAAGGTCAATTTGACATAGTCGTGCTTGGGAAGGCCTTGCCATTGAACTGAAAATCCAGAATTATTGAATGGGCCTAATACTTTATCACCATCGAATTCAGAAACATACACACTGTCTATATTGGTATAGCCAGATTCGAAATCGTAGAAGTAAAATGGAATTTCAATCGGCAGTTCGTCAGGGCTACAACTAAATATTAATAACAAACCAAAGGTTAGACAAATTAGTCTTTTGGAAAGGTTGATTAACATGGTTGTTTTTCAAATATAGAATAGACTCTTGCTCGCATACCCGATTAAGATATTTGACGTATTATATTGCGACTAAAAGTAAAAAGAATTGATTAAACGTATAAGTGCTTTTCTTTTAAACATTGGTCTAATTTGGTTCAGTTGCTTCACTCTGGCGCAGGCGCAAGAAGCGGCTGACTCACTTTTACTTAAGGCATCTACTGGGGTTCTCCTAAGTACAGAAGAATTTAACCCTTTCTACTTGGTTCACAATCGGTGGGGTACTGTTACCAATAAACAGGACGCTTTTATACAGGTAGATGGTAATTACCGAACACGAATAAACAACTATTGGTCTGCTAATTTTGGAGTCGGATTAAGGAATAGTGATGTATACAAGGCTTATGGAAGTGTTTCTTTTCGCAGGTTTTCGCTATGGGCAGGCGTAAACCCTAGAATTATTGGTGGAATTCAAAACAACCGGTTGACTACAGGTAGCCTTTCCAACGGATACAATGCTTTGCCTCTACCAACAATTGGCTTCGAAATTCGCGATTTCATCAACCTCCCCTTGACTTTCGGTTATCTTAAGTTTCGTGGTTTCGTTAGTCACGGTTGGTTTGAAGAGGACAGATACATAAGCCAACCCCTTCTTCATCAGAAGCAATTTGAAGTTGTTCTGGATTTGGAAGAACATATTGGGCTGAAAATTTATTCATCGTTGATTCACTCTGCTCAATATGGAGGAACAGATCCTTCAGGAGAAAAGCAACCCTCCAGTTTAAAAGACTTTAAGAAAGTGTTCTTAGGTAGTGGAATACCTAATCCTCATGGTGGTACCGGAGGCGAGGCCAATGGATTGGGTAATCACTTAGGAATTACTGAGTGGACCATAGATAAAAAGCTGGGCGATTGGCGATTAAGTTTAAATTACCAAAAGCCATTTGAAGATTTAGGTAGTATTCAATACATCAGCTTCAAAGATTTTCTCGCAGGGGTTAGATTAATGTTCCCGCCAAAGTTTTTAGTGAGCGAAATATACTTCGAACTGGTAAGGTCAATGTCTCAGAGCGGCCCGGGTTTACCTGACGCTACGGATGAGGTTCAAACCATAGAGGACAATCACGGATATAAATTCGGAGGCCGCGATGATTACTTCAATAATTGGCTGTATCAGTCAGGTTGGACACACAAGGGAAGAATTATCTCTAACCCATTATTTCTAACATATGCCTGGAGCGGTCAGTTTTTGGGAGTGTTTCCCAACTACGAGAATGAAATCATCAGTAACCGGTTAAAGGCCTATCATTTCGGTGCAATATTGGAGCCTGACAAAAGCTTAAGTCTGAGAGTAATGCTTACAGCCACGGAAAACTTTGGAACTTATGCAGGTTTATATGAAGGGCGCTTTGCCTGGAACGGAATCATAGAAAATAATGACTTTGAATATGTGTTCCTTGGAGGCAAGTGGCAGTTTTATAGTTTGATTGAAGCCTCAAAAGAAACCAAGTTACTTGGTAAACCGGTATTCATAAATGGACTTTTAGCAGTAGATAGAGGGGAGCTTTACAATAATTTAGGTATTGAACTTGGAGTGACTTTTGTATTAAAATCGTATTAAATCTTTCAAGACATCTTACTTTCAATCTTTTGATTGTTATTTTTGTTCTTGGCATATCATAAAAACACACTGTGAAAAAGCGATTTCATCGGTACTTTCCTCCACTGTTCATTGCTGGTGAAGTATTAGTATTAAGTGCTATTTTCTTTATTGCGCTTTTTATCGCATTTGGTTCTTTTAGGCTAGAAGAAACCTACTTCTATGCCTTTCTGATATATATTCTTGGCTGGCCAATATATTCTTATTTGAACAGGGACTTTAAGATTGGAAGAGCTGTGAGCTATTACAGCACATTCAAGAAGGCCTTCACAAGTGTATTCGTTTTTGTTTCAATCATTTCCCTTTTGTGGCTGTTTGTGGCTGAAGAAGAAATTAACCGGCAGTTTATCATGGCTCTGGTGCTTTTTCTATTCGTGTGGCTCACAATATATCGGGTTTTTGTTCACTTGGTGTTAGACAGATACAGGGCTTTTGGAGGAAATATTCGTCATGCAGCCATAGTTGGGTACGATAAACTTGGTTTTAGACTATATGATTTACTAAAAAGAAAGCCACATTACGGAATAAGGTGTGAGGGAATTTACTCAGTGCATGATGTGCCTAGCAGACGAACTAAGTATCCTTTTTTGGGTTCACTGGAGGGGTTATTGGAAGACAGGCTAGAAAAGTACGATTTCGTATACCTAAGTGACCGGTTGCCCAAGGTAGTTAAAGATCAGGTGATTCAAACTGCCGATCAATATGCCAAAAAAGTAAAACTGTTACCTGAATTAAAGACCGACATACTTAAAACTTTTGTTCTTCGCAGGTATGAGTCAATCTCAGTGATTGATGTGAATAACTTGCCGTTAGATCGAGCTTTCAACCGCTTTGTGAAGCGTTTATTCGATGTTGTTTTCTCCACTACCATTATCATATTGGTACTTTCATGGATGATTCCCTTGTTTGCATTGATTATCAAACTACAGAGTAATGGATCAGTGTTCTTCAAGCAATGGAGGGAAGGAAAACAAGGGGAAAAGTTTGTATGCTTAAAGTTCAGAACA
Source organism: Roseivirga sp. UBA838 (assembly GCF_002296035.1). Classification (NCBI taxonomy): domain Bacteria; kingdom Pseudomonadati; phylum Bacteroidota; class Cytophagia; order Cytophagales; family Roseivirgaceae; genus Roseivirga; species Roseivirga sp. UBA838. Next base: position 141,084 of record NZ_DBHC01000032.1, on the reverse strand, counting down.
ATGGTGATCAATAAAGAAGCTGATCATATGTGGGCAACAAAGAATGACCCAAGAACTACCTCGTTCGGTTCTTTTTTGCGTAAGACATCATTAGATGAATTTCCGCAGTTTATCAATGTTTTTTTAGGACAAATGTCTGTAGTTGGACCGAGACCTCACCCTCTGTCTTTGAATAACGAGTACAAGGATAAAGTGTACAAATTTGCCAAACGGCACGAATCAAAGCCCGGTGTAACGGGTTTAGCTCAAGCGATGGGATACAGGGGTGAAATAACCGATTATTTTCAAATGAATTCAAGGGTTAAACTGGATAGGTTTTATCTCCAGAACTGGTCTTTCATTTTAGATATTAAAATTATTTTCCTTACACTTTTTGGAATAGCGAAAGGCCAAGAAAAGGCTTACTAGTGAAGTAGAAGGTACGAATAACTCAGTCCAACAGCCAGGTTCTTACCACCTCCTATATTGCCTTCCTGAAAATTGATTTTTACACCTAGCTCGGATTTTTCGTTCAGTTTTCGTAGTAGCTCAAGATCTACTGACCAAAGTTTAAGAGGAGGGTCAATGAGTTCCAATCGTCTTCCCTGATTCGAGAAGTTAGTTACTTTCACATGGTATTCTACTTTTTTTATTTCTCCAGAAACTCCAAAATTCCAGGCATTCACCATGTTGAATATTCCAGCGTAGCCTCCGGAACTCAGTTGCTGACGAATAAAGAGGGGGCTACCAATAACTTGACCGGCATATGTCCACCCAGAGGAGTATACTCCATTGTTCAGAAAATCATCGGGTTCAAGAAACATCTTACCGTCATTATCAAACTTTACGGCACCCTGGTCGTTGGTGCGGACTATTTCCAGCAATATATGCTTGAGCCAGGGAGTATTCAAAAAACCTACTTCTATTCCCACCAGGCCATCGCGCCAATTCCAAGGAGTTAGTCCTGAAGTGTCTTCCCACATAAACTGCCAATAATTACGAAGGGTAAAGGTTTTAAATTGGTAACTTCCGTTTATTTCGTAGGTGCCTAGATGATTTCCAAGGGCATTTTGCTTGTCTGTTTGCAGGGCGTCTTCACCTCCGTTGCGTCCAAAAAAAATTCTCGTGTAGTTTTTAAATCCTGTGGGTTGAGAATATTCGGTAGTAATATTCTTGCCTCCCCATTGCGCGTTATGAATTAACCCAACTCCAAGTTTCAATCGGTTTTTGGCCAACCGACTTTGCAGGTGAAATGATTTATGGTGCAGAAAAGCTCCGCTTTGAACACGATCCTTCTCAAACCACCCGTGAGCCAAGTAAGCTTTATAATAAATATTTCTAGGGAAGAGAGGAGAGGGTTGCCAGCCATTCGTGGCTATGGAGATTTTGGGGATTGGTCTGGCATTGGTATTATTAATGAGGTTTCCCAATGATAGGCGGTGTTGATATTCTCCAAAAAACTCCTCGTCTAAACCCGCTTTGAGTTCGATAAATGAAGAACGAAAGCCAATGTTGCTTTGAATAATACTTGGCCTAATATCTTGGGCAAGGCTGGTAGAAACCTCTGTATCCCAAAAAAATAAAAGGTCCAGCGGCAGCTTATATTCTCCGTAATACCAAAGTTGATTATGGATTTGGCTGGAAGAGTTTCTCTGTAGCCTGCCCGAATTTTGGTTGACCCACCAGTATGGTAAGGACTCTCCTCCGCTTACGAGAACAGAGCCAGATAACTTCAATGTTTGAGTTACATTTTTTGAGCTGTCTGTTTGTCCCAAAAGAATAAAACCCGGCAATAAAGTACCAAGGCTAATGAATAGAAAAAGTCTCACCATATAGGTGAGACCCAAGAAGTTCATTAAAGGTTGTTTCACTTGATGTATTTTGCGAAGTCTTTGTGTTCTTTTTTGTGAAGCTTTTCTATGGGAAGGGACTTAAAGTAATCATAAGTAATTTTCAAGCCTTCACTTCGTCCTACTTTGGGTTCCCAGCCTAAAATCTCTCTGGCTTTTGTAATGTCCGGTTTTCGTTGCATCGGGTCATCCTTGGGAAGCGGCTTGTATATCACTTTTTGACTGGTTCCTGTTAGACTAATAATCTCTTCGGCAAACTGTGCAATCGTGATTTCATCCGGGTTGCCTATGTTAACAGGATAAGGGTAATCTGACATTAATAATCGGAAGATTCCTTCAACCTGATCATCAACATAACAGAAAGACCTGGTTTGACTACCGTCACCGAAAACCGTTAAATCTTCTCCTCGAAGTGCCTGGCCAATAAAGGCTGGAAGTACACGACCATCGTTCAATCGCATTCTTGGCCCATAGGTATTAAATATTCGCACAATGCGAGTTTCCAAACCATGAAATGTGTGATAGGCCATAGTCATTGCTTCTTGGAATCTTTTAGCCTCATCATAAACTCCTCTAGGACCTATGGGATTCACATTGCCGTAGTACTCTTCGGTTTGAGGGTGAACCAAAGGATCGCCATACACTTCGGAGGTAGAAGCTATTAGCATTCGAGCATTTTTGGCTCTCGCCAACCCAAGCAAATTGTGAGTACCCAATGAACCAACCTTGAGTGTTTGTATAGGTATTTTGAGGTAGTCTATGGGGCTGGCGGGCGAAGCAAAATGGAGTATATAGTCCAAGGTACCTGGAATGTGTACATATTTTGATACATCCTGATGATAGAACTCGAAGTTCTCTAATGGCATCAAATGCTCAATGTTTTCCATGTTTCCAGTGATCAGGTTGTCCATTCCGATCACATAAAAGCCTTCTTTGATGAAACGGTCACATAAATGTGAACCAAGAAAACCAGCGGCACCTGTAACTAATACTCTTTTCATAATTCTATTTACTTAATGTATTCCAATTCCGTAGTAGGTGTAGCCCATTTCTCTCAGCTCTTCACGGTCATAAATATTTCTGCCATCAAAGACAACTTTGTTCTTTAAGAGCTTACCTACAACACTGAAATTTGGTATTCTAAATTCGGGCCACTCAGTGACTAAAAGAAGTGCGTCTGCATCTACAAGCGTGTCGTATTCATCTTTCGCATAGGTGATTTTGTCCCCCAAATCTCTTTTGGCTTCTTCCATTGCCACCGGGTCAAATGCCTTGACTTTTGCTCCGGCCTCGAGAAGCTGATTAATAATTACTATAGAAGGAGCCTCCCGCATATCATCAGTTTTGGGTTTAAAAGACAGCCCCCAAATGGCAAAGGTCATTCCACTCAAATCATTTCCAAAGTGCTTCTTTACCTTAGACACCAGAACTGATTTCTGATTTTCATTTACATCTTCCACAGCCTTAAGAACCCGCATGTTATAGCCATTTTCCTGAGCTGTCTTTATCAATGCTTTTACATCTTTTGGGAAACATGACCCACCATAACCTACTCCAGGATATATAAACTTAGTGCCTATACGAGAATCGCTTCCAATACCTTTTCTTACCATGTTCACATCGGCTCCCATGATTTCGCACAAGTTGGCGATGTCATTCATAAAGCTAATTTTGGTAGCTAGCATGGAGTTGGCTGCATATTTGGTCATTTCTGCAGAAGGTACGTCCATAAAAATCGTAGGGTGTCCGTTCAGTAGGAAAGGCTTATAGAGTTTCTCCATAATTTTACGAGCCCTTTCAGACTCTACCCCAACCACTATTCTGTCGGGCTTTAAAAAGTCTTGAATGGCGGCACCTTCCTTTAAAAACTCCGGATTTGAGGCTACATCGAAGGACAAGTTGGCGCCTCGCTTATCTAACTCTGATTGTACTGCGTCTTTTACTTTTTTGGCTGTTCCAACTGGCACAGTGCTCTTGGTAACCACTACAAGATAATCAGACATATGCTGACCAATTTCGCGAGCTACAGCCAACACATACTTAAGGTCTGCACTTCCGTCTTCTCCTGGAGGTGTACCCACGGCAATAAACACGGCTTCAGCATCTTTAAGATTATCCTTCAGGCTGGTTGAAAAATGCAGCCTCCCTTTTTCAAGGTTATTGCTAACCATTGGTTCCAGACCGGGCTCGTAAATGGGCATTTTCCCGTTTTTTAAGCCTTCTATTTTTTTCTCATCGATATCTATACAGGTCACATCGATACCTACTTCAGAGAAGCAAGTTCCCGTTACAAGACCCACGTATCCGGTTCCAACAATTGTTATTTTCATGGTTTAAAATTTGATCAAACTTAAAATCTACTCAAAATTAGTGCTTTAGGCTTCGATTAAAAGCAATTTTTTATCGTTTACTGGTAGTCTTTATAGGTTAAAGACCTGAAAGCCTCTTTTGCCAGTTCCACGCATCGCGCATGGACTCTTCCAAAGAGTACTTGGTTTTCCAATTCAGGATTTTTGCTGATTTTTCTACTTCTGCATATACCTTCTCTACATCGCCCGGTCTTCTTGAACCAATGGTGTAGTTCAGGGAAAGGCCGGTTACATTTTCAAAAGCTTTTATGGCCTCCAATACTGTATTGCCTCTTCCTGTACCTACATTGATAACATCAAAGTGACTCGTCTCAGCAATAGAGTTGAGGTGTGCAATGGCCTGAACGTGAGCATCTGCCAAGTCCATTACATGAATATAATCTCTTATGCACGTACCATCTGGCGTGTCATAATCGTTACCGAAAACGGTAAGCTTTTCTCTGATTCCAGCTGCAGTTTGAGTGATGAATGGAACCAAGTTGTTGGGTACTCCCAGAGGAAGTTCTCCAATTTCGGCTGAAGGATGAGCCCCGATAGGGTTGAAGTACCTAAGGGCAATAGACTTCAGCGCCATGCCACTTTTAACGGCATCTTCGATAATTTCTTCACCTATTTGTTTGGTGTTGCCATAAGGGCTGCTGGCTGGCTTTTTGGGAGATTCTTCAGTAACTGGTAGTTTATCGGGTTCGCCATACACAGTGCATGAAGAAGAAAAAACCAGACTGTTGCAGTTGTGCGCATGCATGGCTTCAAGTATCGTAACAAGCCCTGCAACGTTAATTCTGTAGTATAACAATGGTTTCTCTACCGATTCGCCTACAGCCTTTTTAGCGGCAAAATGAATCACTCCGGCTATCTGGTGTTCTGAAAAAATCTTATTTAGCAGAGGCTCATCTAAAATGCTGCCTTCGTAGCAGGTAAAACTCTTGCCGGTTATTTTCTTCAATCGATCAAGAACCGATTTATCAGAATTAGAAAAATCATCAAGAATAATCGGGTTAAATCCTTCTTCATGGAGCCGTACTGTAACATGCGAACCAATGTAGCCGGCCCCTCCGGTAACTAGAATATTTGTCTGCATAACCCAAAAATAGTCCTTCGAGACCAGTATGTAATGAAGTCCTGTTATTTTTGTGAGAAAATTGAGCCTGAGGTCCTATGAATGAAAAAGTAAAACAGCTTTCACAAGAAATTGAGTCGTTTGTGGCAACCAGCCAGGAACAACTGGAGGAATATAGATTAAAGTTTATAGGACGAAAGAATGTAATCGCAGATCTTTTTGCGGAGATGAGAAATGTTCCCAATGAGGAAAAGAAGGCTTTCGGGCAGGCAGTAAATGATTTAAAAACACAGGCCAAAGAAAAGTTTCAGCGACTTATTGATGCCCTTAACGACTCAGGTGGAGGAGTGGAGGAGTATCCGGATCTTACATTACCCCCAATAACCGGAGAGTTTGGCTCAATACATCCTCTTTCGGCAACAAGGAATAGATTCATACAGATATTTGAAAGAATAGGATTTAATGTTTCTACCGGGCCGGAAATAGAAGACGACTGGCATAACTTTACTGCACTAAACTTTCCGGAGAATCATCCGGCACGCGAAATGCAGGATACTTTTTTTATTGAAAAGAACCCTGATATTGCTCTGCGCACGCACACATCCAGCGTCCAGATACGGGTCATGGAAACCGAAAAACCTCCAATTAGGACACTATCTCCAGGGCGTGTTTTTAGGAACGAAGCTATTTCGGCCAGGGCACATTGCGTGTTTCATCAGATGGAAGGGCTCTATGTAGATAAAGGGGTTTCATTTGCCGATCTTAAGCAAACGCTTTATCACTTTGCCAAGGAAATGTTCAGTAAGGAAACACAAATTCGCTTTAGGCCAAGCTTTTTCCCTTTTACCGAACCTAGTGCAGAGATAGATATCTCTTGCCAAATATGCCATGGCGATGGCTGCAATATTTGTAAGCATACCGGTTGGGTTGAAATTGGAGGTTCGGGAATGGTAGATCCGAATGTGTTGGAAAACTGTGGAATTGACTCTAAGGTATATTCCGGATTTGCCTTTGGTATGGGTATTGAACGTATTACTATGCTCAGGTACGGAATTAAAGACCTTCGTCTTTTTACAGAAAACGATATCAGGTTTCTTCGTCAGTTTAATGCCTTGTAATGAAGCTGGAGCAAATAAAAAAGATAGCAGTAGTAGGAGCAGGGACAATGGGGCAGGGAATTGCCCAAGTTTGTGCCATGGCAGGGTTTGAGGTACTTTTATATGATGTCAATGAAGACTCGCTGCCCAAGGCATTAAAAGGGATAGAAAGAAACCTGGATAAGGGTATTGAAAAAGGAAAGGTATCAGTTCAAGATAAAGCGGATTGCCTATCACTAATTCAAACCGTAAATACTCAGGCAGATTTATTGGCCGATCTAATCATTGAGGCAATCGTTGAAAGACTCGATGTAAAGCAACAATTATTTCGTGCGCTGGAAGAAATAAACAACGACCGAACCATACTGGCCACCAATACCTCTTCTATTCCTATTACGAGAATAGCCTCCGTTCTAAAGTGTCCACAAAATGTAGTGGGTATGCATTTTTTTAATCCGGCACACATAATGAAGTTGGTGGAGGTGATTTCAGGAGCTGCTACTGACGCTCAGGTAGCTGGGCTTGTATACGACCTAGCCATCAAAATTGGCAAGGTGCCTGTAAGAGCGGCAGATGCCCCTGGGTTTATAGTAAATCGAGTGGCTAGACACTTTTATGTGGAAGGTCTCAAGGTTTTGGAAGAAGGCGTGAGTGATGTAGAAGGAATTGACAGGCTCATGGAGGCCAGCGGCTTTAAAATGGGGCCGTTTCGGTTAATGGATCTTATTGGTGTTGACACCAACTACTCTGTGACAGAGTCTATGTTCAATGCCTTTCATCAGGATGCCAAGTTTAGACCTTCCAGAATTCAACAACAAAAGGTAGATGCCGGCCATCACGGTCGAAAGACAAAACGTGGATTTTATTTCTACGACTGATTAAAGCAGTTGGTCAATAAGTTTGTCAATGGTCAGGCCTTCCGCTTCGGCCTTGAAGTTTCGCACAATCCTGTGTCTAAGTATCGGTTTTGCTACGGCCTTTACATCTTCAATATCGGGCGAATACTTTCCATTGATTAATGCATTGCATTTAGCGGCAATTATAAGGCTCTGAGAAGCTCTGGGACCAGCTCCCCACTCAATATAGTCTTTGGTAATCTGAGGTGCTCTTTCACTTTCGAATCGGGTTTTATGCACAAGGTTTACTGCATATTCCACCACATTGTCTGCAACGGGCACTCGCCTTACCAAGTGTTGGTAATTAATCACTTCTTCAGCCCCAAGAACATGATTTACAGTTTTGGTATCGTCACTGGTGGTGTTTTTCACAATATCCACCTCCGACTGAAAGCTAGGGTAGGTCAACGTAATGTTAAACAGAAAGCGGTCGAGCTGCGCCTCGGGTAGGGGGTATGTTCCTTCTTGCTCAATTGGATTTTGTGTAGCTAACACAAAGAATGGCCGATCTAATGGGAAATACTGTCCTGCAACAGTCACAGAGTATTCTTGCATGGCCTCCAAAAGTGCGGCCTGAGTTTTGGGTGGTGTACGGTTAATCTCATCGGCCAAAATAATATTGGCAAATACGGGTCCTTTTATAAACTTAAAATTCCTGTCTTTGTCTATGGTTTCTGCTCCGAGAATATCAGATGGCATAAGATCTGGCGTAAACTGAATGCGCTTAAAACTTAAGTCTAAAGCAGAAGATATAGTTTGAATGAGTAATGTTTTGGCCAAACCGGGAACACCAACAAGGAGACTGTGCCCCTGACAGAAGATGGAAGCTAGCAATAGATTCACTACCTCCTCTTGTCCAATAATGATTTTTGAAATTTCTGATTTAAGCTTCTGAAAATCTTCGAAGAACTTATCGGCCAGGGCCACATCTGAAGTCTTGCTCATATTTACTGGTTCTTTATTATACCGCAGCGGTTATATTCCGGAGCTACTTCAATATATACTTCTTTCATTTTGTCCTGAAGGTATTCTTGCCGTTTTCGAGCTTTTTTCATTTGAGTGGTAGCAGCCTTCAGTTTTTCGTAGTCGTCAGTTAGGTTGGCCCTATGTGGAGGTACTTTCTTTTTGAAATAAATAATACGGGCAATTTGCTCATCGGCACTCACTTGAACGGTGCTAGCCTTAGAAATTTCTCCCTCCTTCATTTTATCTATTTCAAAGAACAACTCCGGATCCAGGCTGTTGGCAGGCACTCTCAAAGAGCCAAATTGGCCTGCAAAATAGCCCCCGTTTACTTTGGTTTGATCATCGTCTGAGTATTGCTTTGCGGCTTCCTCAAAAGTGATTTTTTTGGCGAGAATTTCCTCTCTTAGGCTATCGAGGTATTGAACGGCCTCTTTCACATCGTCTTGAGTGGGCTTAGGAATTAAGATAATATGCCTGCTATTGTATTCATTTCCCCGTTTTTCGATAAGTTGAACAATATGGACACCAAACGAAGATTCAAAGGGCATGCTTATTTCTCCCGGCTTAAGTGCCAGTGCTGCTGCTTCAAAAGCAGGATCCATAGTGCCACGCTGGTTGAAGCCTAGGTTGCCTCCATTGGCACTTGTGGGGCCTTGAGAGTTCAGCGTAGCCATAATTTCAAAGCTTTCGCCTTTCAGAATTCTTTCGCGTATACCCAATAATTTTTTCTTGAGTTTTTCTATTTCCTCTCGGTCTACTTCAGGGTTTTTGGTTATCACTCCCACTTCATACTCCATGGAGTAAAGTGGCAAACTGTCTCTTGGTATGCTGTTGAAAAGCTTTCTTACCTCATTGGGTGTAACTGTCACATCAGAAACTACATTGGCTTCTTGTTCCTGGATTAAAAGCTGCTGGCGAATATCGGGTCTCAACTCGCTCATGATCTGGTCTAGCGATTTGTTGTAGGCTTGCCGAATGGCATCTTCTGACCCAAAGCGTTGCATAATTTGCTGAGCTCGAGACTGCATTTCATAATCCAGACGAGATTCGTCAACAACTACTGAATCGATTTCGGACATGGCCAGCATCACTTTACTTTCTACCATTTCCTTAAGGAGCATGCAGCGGGCGTCTCCATCGAATTGTAATGCATTTGGGCTGCTTAAAAACTGGAGGTAAGCTGACTCCAGCTCACTTTTCAAGATAATCTTATCGTCTACCTTGGCAATGATCTTATCCACTACCTCTCCTGTTTGTGCCTTGAGGTTCATGGAGAACGCCAAAAGCAACACCGCCACCTTAGCGATATATCTTGTAGTCTTCATTTTCTTTAGCTTTTTGAAAAATTTCGTTTTCCAGAGTTTTGGCCAACGCTACTTTTCTCTTGTTCAATAGTATATTCTTGATGTCTTGCTTCACAAACTCCAACGGGGATATCTCCTCAGAAATTTTGTAGTCGTCAATTTTGAGGAGGTAAAGATAGAGAGAATCTGTTTCTTCGGTATATCGGGTGTTTTTCAGAAACTGAATCTTGTTGGTGAGTGTGGAAAAAGGGGTGTTCTTAGTAATATCATCAAACCTAATCCAAGTTGAGTCTTCTAATGAATAATTGTTTGCAAATTGAAAGGCATAATCTTTTAAGGCAGACAGGTCTTGGGGTCTCGATGATTTTATCCATCTGCGAATGTCGGCCTTTTTAGGGGCTTGTTTGTTCACTTTCATAAACCGGCCACGGATAATGTTTTGCCGCAGGGCAAAATTCTCCTGGTTTTCGGTATAGTAGGCAAGTATTTCCTCATCAGTCACAGTTGTATCTAGCAGTTGCTGTACTCTTAGCTTCTGATACTCATATGAAAGCAAGGTGTAGCGATAGTCGGCCACTTTTCTCTCTATTTCTGACTGATCGATTCGAACATTGCTAGTGGCTTCTCTAATAAGGAGCTCTTTTTTGATCCAGTTGTTCACATATTGCTCGGTAATTCTGGCGCTATCTTCGGCCGACATACCGGGTTCTATAAGGTTGGCAATATCGGCTTCGAAAAGAAAAGAGTTACCTACGCTGGCTACCAATGTTTGGCTATTGCCGGTGCCTGGGCTATCGCTTACAAAGTAGTCGCATGAGAGCACCACAAGCAAGGACGTTAGTACTATGTAGGTTGCGTTTTTCAATATTTTACCAAGGCTTTCAGAGCCTGTTTGTTAATTTTTACTTTGGCATCTTGCCTTAACTTTTTGACCCATTCTTTATCCAGTTGTTCTTGATAGTCCGACATCACTAAACCCTTAATTTCATTGAGCGGTTGAGGGCCTGCCGGCAATAGTTTTAAATAAAGACAGGCATTGTTTTGTTCTGAAATCAACCAATCGCCAGGTTGGTTTTTCGCAGGATCAAAATTAGATAATTCGCTCACCAATAGATTTCTTTTAGCAAATTTTAACGCCTCTGTTTCAGATTCGGTAAGTTGGGAGAGAAACTCTTCAGGGTTTTTCAATGCCTCTTCGGGTACTTTCTTAGATAAAATGTGTTGGAGTGCAGAAGCTTCGTAGTTGCTGATGATTAGGCACTGAACGCGTTCATCTATATTATATTTCTTTTTGTGTTTCTGATAATAGGCTTCTAATCCAAGGCTGTCTCCAACGGCTTCATTCCATACCTTTTGCTGCATTATTTCGAAGAGCAAAAGCCCTTCTTCATATTCTTTGAGTAAGAAGCCATATTCGGGATATTTAGTTGGAGCTATGGAGTCTTCATGGGCTATGATAAAGTTTTTTTCGAACCTGAAATACGATTCAATGAGCTGGTCTTTGGTATAGCGCACATTGAAACCGGGGAGCTGATCTACAAACCGGGCAACCGTTGCCGGGCGTCCGCCATGGGTAAATAGGAGCTTGTTTGCCACTTCTGTTGACAGTATCTGCTCTTTGTCTAATCCACTGATTTGGTTAAAAATTATTTCCAGAGAGTCTTTGGACTGAGTGAAGTTGCTTTCTTTTTTCAGTTTTTTCAAAAGCTTGTCTTCTTCCAGCACACTGCGACCCATGCGTTTCAACAGCACGCTAATTTCTCCCTTTTTTACTTCATATGGCTCTAGGGGCTGCTTATCATCGAGCCTCACGATATGCCAGCCAAATTGGGTTTCCTGGGGTGTTGTCCATTCTCCTGGGGTGTTCAGTTCAAAGGCAATGTCCAAATAGTCATCGGGCAATTGCCTGCTTCCCGCCCAAGGCAGTTTACCACCTTCAAATTTGGTGCCTTGGTCATCGGAGTATTTTCGTGCCATCACGTTCCAGTCAGCACCGTTTTTTAGGGAGTCGTAGATGCTTTCGGCCCTTGATTTAGCTGCTTCAGAACCTCTTTGCTTTGAAAAGAACAGGTGTGATGTTTTTACCCTTCCTCGGTTGGGTCTCTTATCGTTTACGTATACAAGGTGGTAACCGAAGTTGGATCTTACCACGTTGGATACTTTGCCTTTTTCTGTAGAATAGGCGGCATCTTCGAATGGGGCAACCATATGCATGGCTCCAAACCATCCCAGCTGTCCGCCAGTAGGAGCACTCCCGTCTTCTGAAAATCTTCTGGCCATTTCCTGAAATTCGGCCGCTGAACCAATGGTATTTCTTAAACTATCCAGGAAGGTATAGGCTTTGAGGGTATCGGCCGGAGAGGCTGTGGGCGATAATTTAAGCAGAATGTGTGCCGCGTTAATTTCGGTTTGCATTCTGCGGTAGGTTTCTTTTAATAGTGCTTCTTCAGCCTCGGGGTTGTCTAAGTAGGGTTTTCTTACTTGAGCTATATATCCTTTGAGCTCTTCCTGAAAGGCGGTTGCGGTATCTAGCCCTGCATTTCTCGCAGCTCGTACTTTCAGCTTAAAGTTTATATACTGTTGTAGGTAGTTGTAGAGCGAATCGTAAGCGATGGACTGAGCTTTTGAACGATTTTTGTTAAAGGCATAGAGCAGCTCTTGTGCCGAAATGGCTTCATCGTCTACTGTTGCTACAATGCTTTGCTGGGCTTTAAGGGAGAAAAAGGGAAATGCCAGCAGAAAACAGGTGAAAACTACACGCATACCACAGAAACTTATGCTTCCAGTTTTTTAAACATTCTTAGTTTGTTTCCATCGCTGGTGGATTGGAGTTCTATATCATCCATTATTTTTTTAACGAGCATAATGCCAATACCACCTTTGTTTTTCTTTTTAATAAGGTCTTCCAGGTTGGGTTCGTTGTAATTCACAATGTCGAAGGTGTCTCCTTTATCTACAATCTCAAACCACACACCGGAGGCCTCGAATTTAATGTTTAGCCGAACGCTTTCCAGTGGGTTCGATTGCAGCCCATGGATAATAATGTTTGCGCAAACCTCGTCTACAGCCAGAACCATCATGTTTACTTCTATCTCAGGTATGTTGTGCGAGTACAACACATCTGTGACAAACTTGCGCATGAGCCTGAGTTTGTTTTTGCTACTCGGTATGTCGAAACTATATGCCATTGAGTGCTTTTTGTGCCTCTTCTTTATTTTCTTTTATCGTTAATAACTGGTCTAACCCTAAAATGGCAAAGACCTTTAAGACTTTCTCAGAAAGCCCAAATAAGATAAAGTTGACTGAGTTGGTTGATATTTCTTCTATATAAGACATGAACACGCCAAGCCCTGCAGAAGAGATGTAGTTAAGATTGGTACAATCAATGAGTATATTTTGGTGGTGTTCGTCAAATGCATCTCTTATGGCCTTGTCAAGGTTTATAGCCGAGCTGGCATCTGCATCTCCTTCTACGGCTATGAGCAGATAATTGTTTTCTTCTATTCGATTAATGTTGATCATGTCCTTTTATTCTACGTGTATTAGTTAAACTTGATCACTACCATGGTGTAATCATCATTGAGGTCTTTTGTTCCGCAAAACTCATAGAGTTTGCCAATAAATATTTTTTGAATCATTACCGGATCGTAATGTGCATTTTTCTCCAGAAGCGACTTCATTCGGTCATAACCAAACTCTTCGCCCTGGGCATTGGAGGCTTCTGAAATGCCGTCTGTGTAAAGCACCAAAATGTCGTCTTTTTCAAAGGCAAGTTCATTAATATGAATAAACTTTCGGAAGCTATCATTGCGCAAAATGCCGAGTCCGAGTCCTTTATTCTGGAAATACTGCGCTACTTTATCTCTTTTACTATAGTATAGTGTTGGGCAATGACCGGCTCTCGAAAACTGCATGGTTTTGCTATGGGTGTCCAGAATAAAATAGGTTAGCGTAATGAAAGAGGTTCGCTCCAGGCATTGACTTAAAGCTTTGTTGGCCCTAAATAAAAATTCATCGGCCGGCAGATCCATTTGGGCTAGCGATTGAAAGATGCCCTTCATCTGAGACATGTGAAACGCAGCCGAGGTTCCCTTGCCCGATACGTCTCCTATTACTATGGCAAACTTATGATCACTCAGCCTGAAGGTATCATAATAATCGCCCCCAACTTCGGCAGCGGCAATGGTAAAGGCATGAATACTAAAGTTTTCGTCATGGTCGAGCTTTTCCGGTAGTAGAGCTCGCTGCACACGTTTGGCAATATCCAGCTCCTCTTTATAGCGTTCATTAGAAATGGCCTCACCCATGAGCCGAAAATTTTCGATAGAAATGCTGGCCTGGCTTGCAAAGGTGTTAATGATGTTGATCATTTCCTTATTAAAGCCATCGCTCACCTCGCTGAGCAGATACATAAATCCGGTTACTTTATTTTGTACCGTTATAGGCACAACAAATACCGATTTGTAACTGGATTTTTTGAGAGTTACTAAAATGCGGTCTGTATCGGTGTTTGAGCTGCTAAGAGGGTTTTTCATTACGGTGCGGCTCTTGCTGCTCATTACCTGTTCCTTCACCCGGTTAATGCTTTCACGGCTAATGTTTTTGTTTATAAAATGCACTGTGCTTTCATCCTTACTCACTTCTATCCAGCCGGCTGTGGCATATACAGCGTTCATCGATGAGGTGAGTAGAATATCGAAGATTTGCTCTTCATTTTCTCCACTTTGAATGGATTGACTGAGCCGTTGGAAGTTAATGGCTTCCTCCATTTTGCGCTCGAATACAGACGATGTGGGCAGATTAAAGAGAATAACCAGAAGCGAAAATACACTATAGAATAGCAAAAAGGTGAATAGTGTAATTACAAATAGACTCTTGATGGGATTGAGGAAATCCATGGATTCGGCCGGAGGCACATAGAGTTCGGCAAAGAAGTAGAAAATGTAGATGGTGATGAGCACAATGAGTAATATGCTCTTCCACTTTTGCTTAAAATTAAGGTAGGCCACCCACTTTAGGTTTCCGGAGAGAATGATAGACATGAGGGCCATGGCCGCAAAGACTATTTTAAAAATCAGACTTTCTTCCAGCTCTAGCCCGGTTAGATTAAAGAATATAGACCCAACCACAAGTAGTTCGAACGCATGCCAGTAAAAGAGCAGCCTTTTTGACTTCTGATATAGAATGAGCTTTTTCCAAACCGTAAAAGTAGAAATGAGAAATACCGAAATGATGGCGGTATTGACACTAGTGATGAAAACGTTTAGAAACTCGTTTTTGGCCAATACGGTATCGGCAATGGAGTCATAAAACAGCCTAAAAGCCAGGGAGATAATGGTGGTAACCAGGCCTATCGCAAAAACTCTCCAAAGCAGGTCTACAAAGTTGCCGCTATCTACTTTTCGTATTCTGAACCTATAATAAACAATGATGAACACATAGAAAAAGTCCATCAGCAGGAGGGGGATGCTGGGCGAAATACCCAACTCTACTCCATTTTTAATCGCAAATACTTGTAAAACGTCAATCAACGAGGCTATAAGCCACAGAAGTATGGCCAGCACCATACTAAGGCGCATGTAGAACTTCGGAGTGAGTTTAAAGTTAATTGACATGACTTCGACCGAAGTTACAAATTATACCATTCGGTTGATAGTTGATAGACTTCTAGCGTAAAGTCAGTCCTAACTCGACCAATTGCTCACTGTTTATGACAGACGGTGAGTCTATCATCACATCTCTTCCTGATGTATTTTTCGGGAAGGCAATGTAATCTCTTATAGTTTCTGAGCCACCAAACATTGCACAAAGCCTATCGAAACCAAAGGCGATTCCTCCATGGGGAGGAGCACCATATTCAAATGCATCCATTAAAAAGCCAAACTGTGCTCTTGCTTCGTCATCGCTAAAGCCCAGATGTTTGAACATGAGTTGCTGAGTGGCTTTGTCGTGAATTCTAATAGATCCACCCCCAATTTCTACTCCGTTAATCACCAAATCGTAGGCGTTGGCTCTTACTTTTCCAGGGTCAGTGTCTAGCAACTGAATGTCTTCTTTGAGAGGAGAAGTAAAAGGGTGGTGCATAGCATGGAACCTTTCGGTTTCCTCGTCCCATTCCAGTAGAGGGAAGTCTACAACCCAAAGCGGCTTAAATTCATTGGGGTTCCTTAGTTCCAGCTCTGAGCCCATATGTAGGCGCAGTTCATTCATTTGTTTTCGTGTACTGGCCGCTTGGCCGGAAAGCACAAGCAGTAGGTCGCCCGGTTGAGCTCCCGCCTTTTGAGCCCATTCTGCTAAATCTTGTTGTGAATAAAACTTATCTACAGAAGACTTATAAGTGCCATCGGTGTTACACTTCACGTACACCAGCCCCTTGGCACCTATTTGAGGTCTCTTCACAAAATCGGTGAGTGCATCGAGTTGTTTGCGGGTATAATCTGCACAGCCCTTGGCGCATATGCCCACCACTAATTCGGCCTGGTCAAATACGTTGAATCCCTTGTTTTGGGCTACATCGTTGAGTTCAACGAACTCCATTCCAAAGCGTACGTCTGGCTTGTCGCTGCCATATCTGCTCATGGCTTCAGCATAAGTCATTCGTGGAAACTCTCCCAGTTCTACACCTTTAATGCTGCTAAATAGGTGGCGAGTCATGCCTTCAAACGTGTTGAGCACGTCATCACGTTCTACAAAAGACATTTCACAGTCTATCTGAGTAAACTCTGGCTGACGATCGGCACGTAAATCTTCGTCTCTAAAACATTTTACAATTTGAAAGTATCGGTCGAACCCTGAAACCATAAGCAATTGCTTAAAGGTTTGAGGTGACTGTGGCAAAGCATAAAACTCACCCGGATTAATGCGTGAAGGAACCACAAAGTCTCGGGCGCCTTCTGGCGTTGACTTAATCAGCACGGGGGTTTCAACCTCTACAAACTGCTGATTGGCCAGGTAGTTTCTTACAGCAATGGCCATTTGGCTTCTCAGTTCCAGTTTTCTTCTTACTGTGCCCCTTCTCAAATCGAGGTACCTGTATTTCATTCGAAGGTCTTCACCTCCGTCAGTTTCATCTTCAATAACAAAAGGAGGGGTTTTGGCGGCATTCAAAATTTCGAGACTCTGCACATCAATTTCAATAGCTCCGGTGGGTATTTTGTCATTCTTGGCGTAGCGTTCAACCACCTTGCCTTTAACTTGCACCACAAACTCTCTCCCTAGTTTTCGGGCTGTTTCCATGGCCGATGCCGAAGATCTCCCTTCCTCAAGCGTTAGCTGAGTAATACCATACCTGTCGCGAAGGTCGATCCACAATAAGCCTCCCTTGTCTCTAACCTTTTGTACCCAACCGGCTAAAGTTACTTCTTCTCCTACCTGTTCTATTCTAAGCTCTCCGCAGTTATGTGTTCTCAGCATGGACTTCTGTTAAAAATGAGTGGCAAATTTAGTAATTGTTTTAGCATTTGGGCTTAATATTGACTTGAAAACGAAGCCTATGGAATTGAGCGTCCACTCTGATGAACACTTTATGAAACAAGCCTTAAAGCAGGCCAATATAGCCTTTGAAAAAGGGGAGGTACCTGTGGGTGCAGTAGTGGTGGCCGAAAACCGAATTATAGCCCGGGCGCATAACATGACAGAGCAGCTTACGGACGTTACGGCTCATGCGGAAATGCTGGCCATAACGGCTGCTTTCGATGCCATAGGTGGAAAATATCTGAATGAATGCACTTTGTATGTTACCTTAGAGCCATGCAACATGTGTGCAGGAGCCTTGTATTGGGCTCAACTGGGTAAATTGGTATTTGGTGCAAGCGATCAAAGAAGAGGATTTACCCTGAACCCTAAAAATTTACTTCACCCGCGAACAGAAGTGGTGAGGGGTTTGTTAGAAAACCAGAGCGAAAGCCTGCTGAAGCAGTTTTTTGCTCAACTGAGATAAAAGTTAAATTTTTGTTGAATCATAAAATTACACAACATGGCATTTGAACTACCAAAATTACCTTATGCCTATGATGCGCTAGAGCCGCACATAGATGCAAGAACAATGGAAATTCATCATGGCAAGCACCATGCTGGCTATACAAATAACCTCAACAATGCAGTATCCGGAACCGACATGGAAGGCAAAAGCATTGAAGACCTTTTGGCTAATCATAGCGACAATGCGGCCATTAGAAACAACGGAGGAGGTTTCTACAATCACAACCTGTTTTGGGCAGTAATGTCGCCCAATGGAGGAGGCGAACCTTCCGGTGAGCTGGCCGATGCAATCAACTCGGCTTATGGCTCGTTCGATGGGTTTAAGGACGCTTTTTCTAAAGCAGCTGCAACTCGCTTTGGTTCGGGCTGGGCTTGGCTTTGTGTACATTCGGGAGGAAAAGTAGAAGTTTGCTCATCGCCCAATCAGGACAATCCGCTCATGCCCAATGTAGGCTGTGGTGGCCTGCCAATTCTTGGACTCGATGTTTGGGAGCATGCATACTACCTCAACTATCAGAACAGAAGACCAGATTATATCTCTGCTTTCTTTAATGTAATAAACTGGGAGGAAGTGAGCCGAAGATATGCTGAGGGAAAATAACCTCAACTAAATGATGTGCAAAAGGCCACGCAAAAATGTGTGGCCTTTTATTTTTCCTAAAAAAGAATTGTTTTTTTATGGTCATCTCAATTACATTAGATAGCCATTTAATTTTTTCAATAATAAGTTAATCTTAACTATGCTTAAAAGAATACTAGCGGTAATGGCCTTTGCAGGCCTATTTACCCTCAATTTACACGCGCAGATCGAAGAATTTGAGTTTGGAGATGTTAGTGTCGAAGATCTTGCCATGACGGTTTATCCGAAAGACTCCGGGGCTGTGGCCGTTTATCTACTCGATAAAGGTTATGCGTTTATGGTACAGTCTGACCTAAGCATGATGCTTGAGGTGCATGTGCGCATAAAAATCTTAAAAGAAGAAGGTCTTGAATACGGAAACGTTTCGCTTCCTTATTTGAGAGGACAGTCTGAAATCACCAAACTTAAGGCCGCAACCCACAACCTGGTAGATGGCAAAGTGGTGACTACAGACATTAAACGAAGAGACTGGGTAGATGAAACCATCAACGATGATCGCAGGCTCAAGAAGTTGTCGTTTCCCGATGTTAAAGTTGGCTCTATTATAGAGTATAGCTACAGCCGCAAAACAGGAGACATTGTGAATCTTCCGGCATGGGTATTTCAGACCAATATTCCGGTTAGATACTCCGAATACAAAATAGACATTCCTTCTTTTGGTATATACCAACCCAATTTTCAGGGATACCATCCGGCTGCCTATGTAAACAATACCTCAGGGGTCAATCATATCGTAATGAAAGATGTTCCGGCTCTCAAAAGAGAACCATACATTTCTACGCTGGAAAACTACAGGTCTAAAATAGACTATGAGATTAAGTCGATTAACATCCCCGGCTATATCAATAAAACCTACATGACCGACTGGAACGATATTAACAAAACCTTGTACGAGTCCAGTCAATTGGGAGATGTAGTGTATAACACCGGGCCATTACGCCAAATTTATCCGGAAGAAAAAGGCTGGACAGCCAACAAAGAAAGTCTTGTGGAGATATTCAACTACGTAAGAGATCATTTTAAATGGAATCAACGCTTTGCTTACGGAGTGGTAGACCGTTCTAAAAAGTTGTGGGAAGCTGCTGAAGGAGACAACGCGGATATTAATGTAACCTTAGCCCAGTTTTTAACTAAAGCCGGTTTTCAAGTCTATCCTGTAGTTCTTAGTACAAGAGGTCATGGCTACTTGAAGCAGTTCGTACCCCTTGTTAAGCAGTTCAACTACATGGTTATTTGTGTTGATATGGATGGAGAGCGTATTCTGCTGGATGCTACCGACAAATATCGACCGTACAATGTATTACCTCCCAGAGCGCTAAATGGTGAAGGACTTATGGTACGAAAAGGAGGTCTCGAATGGATTGACCTTCGAACCAATAATGAAATGGATTCCAAAACCGTATCGGGGCAATTTAGACTCAACGAAGATGATGTGTTGGAAGGAAAAGTAGAGGTGAATTTCTATGGGTTGGCTGCTTCGCGAATAAGGAAGTCTGTGTATGAGAAAAAGGAGAAGCAGAACACCACCGAAGAAAAAGAAGATGAAAAGACCGAGGAGGAAGACGAAATTAAGGACTACGAGGCCGGGGAAATAGAAAACGCAGTATTGGAAAACGAATCCAACCCGGAAAAGGAGCTTGTACTTAAGTACGATTTCACTCTTGAAGACAATGTGAATATTATTGGAGACAAGATTTTCCTTAACCCATTCATTATTAAGACAGTAAAGGAGAACCCATTTAAACTGGAAAACAGGAAATTTCCTGTTGAACTGCCTGCGCCTTTAATGGATACCTACCTCTTTCAGTTTAAGCTACCCGAAGGGTTTGAAGTGGAAGAGTTACCGGAATCTCAAAACCTTGTATTGCCGGATGGCGGAGGAAAGTTTATGTTCATTAGTGGGGTTCAGGGAGACGAAGTTCAGGTGATGATTAGGCTGCAGTTGGCCAAAACAGTCTATTTACCACAAGAATATGCCGGGTTGAAAGAACTCTTCAACCTAATTGTGATGAAACAAGAGCAGCAGATAGTGTTGAAAAAGAAGGCAGAATGAGGCTCACGATTACCTTACTTTTTCTACTTGGCCTGGTGCAGGCCAATGCACAGAATTATGCTGTGGAGAGCATACCCGAAAACCTGCGCAAAGGTTCAGATGCAGTCATTCGAAAAAGAAGCATAGAAGTAGAGATTTTAGATGAAAAAACGGCAAATCACAAAGAAGAATTTGTGGTTACCATTTTCAATAAAGATGCTGTTAGTTTAGGCTATTTTTATGAGGTCTATGACAAACTGAGGAAGATAAAGGGGATTAACATTAACTACTACGACAAAAATGGTAAGCTGCTAAAGCGAGTTAAAAACCACGAAATACAGGACTTCAGCGGATCCGATTCGGGTGAACTGGATGATTCTCGGGTGAAGTACTATGAGCCCGAACCTTATGATTTCCCCTTTACGATGGCCTACGAGTTTGAATTCGAATACTCAAGTACCATGTGGTTTCCTAATTTTATACCCTCTTTTGGGCAGCGTATAGGTGTAGAGTATGCTTCTTATAAAGCAGTGGTTCCGGCTCTGTATGAGCTGCGTTATAAGCTTTTTAATGGCCTCGAAGAACCCGTTTCTACCATAAATGATAAAGGCAATAAAGAGATGCTTTGGGAGATTAGGAACCTTGAGCCATTCAAAAAGGAATATATGAGCTCAACCCTGAATTCAATGATTCCGCATGCCCTTATTAGTCCCTCTACTTTTCAGATGGAAGGTTACTCTGGCGACATGAGCAGTTGGGAGGCTTATGGAGAATGGCAGGCCAAACTAAATAAGGGAAGAGATGAACTAACGGATGAAGTGAAAGCAGAAATCAGCCGGTTGGTTGCCAATATCGATGACCCCAGGGAGAAGACCCGTAAAATCTACCAATACATGCAAAGTAATACACGCTATGTAAGTATTCAGTTGGGTATTGGAGGGTATCAGCCGTTTCCTGCCAAAGAAGTCATTAGAACGGGATATGGCGACTGTAAGGCACTCACTAATTACACTTATAGTTTGCTGAAACATGCCGGTATAAAATCGAACTATGTAATCATAAAGGCCGGAGAAAACGAGAGAGACATTCATGTCGATTTTCCTAACCCAAGATTTAATCATGTGATTTTGGCGGTGCCTTTTGAGAAAGACACTGTGTGGCTGGAGTGCACCAATCAATTGGCTCCGTTTAACTACTTAGGGGATTTTACAGATGACAGACACGCCCTCTTGATAACAGATGAAGGCAAAGGTAAAATTGTAAAGACGCCAAAGTATACGGCAGAAGATAACCTGATAAGCAGAACTATACGGGTGACCATGGACACCGATGGTAATGCTCAGGTGAAAGCCCAAACAGACTACACCGGTGTGTACTATGGAAACTTGTTTTACCTCGCCAGGGACGGCAAAGAAGACCAGAGGAAGTATCTGCTCAATAGCATTGACCTTCCTACATTCGATTTAGGAGATTTTTCGATAGAGGACAATCGCATGGGTGAGGAGCCTGTGTATACTGAAAAAATAAATTTTCAGGTTAGAAAATTTGGAGCAGCCAGTGGTAAAAGAATGTTCATATCGCCAAATATTCTGAGCAGACTGAACGAAGCTCCTCCAAAGAGTGAAAACAGGAAAGCTGAGTTGAGAATACAACGTGGGCAGCTCATGGTCGATACGGTGAAAATTCAACTTCCGGAAGGATACAGGCTTGAGTTTCCCGGAGAAGACCAGGACTTGACAACGGAGTTTGGTTATTACAAAGCCCAGTACTCGTTCGACCATGAAACGAATGAACTTACCTATGTAAGGCATTTTCAACTCAATGATGGTACCTATGCACCGGACCGCTACGAAGACTACCGGTCATTCTTGAGAGACGTAGTTAAACTGGACAAGACCAAACTAGTGCTAATTGGGAGCACCTAAGAGCAACTATTAATTACTCTGCAGCCAAGGATTTTGACCCTTGTTGCAGAGTAATTCTAAAGCCTATTGTTGTGCTGCTTCGCGAATCATAACCGTGATTTGCTCCGTAGTGGTGCTTTTAGAAAGGCTTTCGGCATGCTGTGTAATATCTAGCCCATATTCTTCAGCCTTTTCACTTACGCGCATAGGAATTATCAGGTTGGTGAGCTTGAAAAAAGTGTATGAAAGCCCAAAGGTGAAGGCTCCTACCAGAAATACTGAAGCCAGGTGACGTAAGAAAGTAGTGGTTTCTCCATAGACCAGGCCTACCTCTTGAGCAAATACTCCGGTTAGTATCATGCCCACAATACCACCTACGCCATGACAAGGAAATACATCGAGTGTATCGTCAATCCCCGTTTTGTTCTTATAGTAAACTACAATATTGGAGACAATGGCCGCACAGACCCCTATAAAAACACTTTGACCAATGGTAACAAAGCCGGCTGCCGGAGTAATAGCTACGAGGCCCACTACTGCCCCAATCGAAGCACCCATTCCGGATATTTTTCTACCCATAAGAGCATCATATAACACCCAAGCCAACATGGCTGCTGCCGAAGCCACTGTGGTGGTTGCAAAGGCTAGTGCCGCTGAGGAGTTGGCACCCAATGCCGAACCGGCATTGAAACCGAACCAACCGAACCAAAGAAGGCCTGTTCCCAGAAGCACAAATGGCACATTGTATGGCTTATGTGCTACTCCGTGGCTTTTTCGCTTACCTAAAATTATGGCTGCAGCAATGGCGGCAAACCCGGCAGACATGTGCACCACTGTTCCTCCTGCAAAATCAAGAACCTCCCACCTGCGCAATAGTCCATCGGGGTGCCATGTCATATGAGCCAAAGGGCAGTAGATAAAGAGGCTGAACAGAATGATGAACAGTAAAAAACCCGAGAACCGAACGCGTTCGGCAAAACTACCAGTTATTAATGCGGGAGTTATGATGGCAAACTTCATCTGAAACAGGGCAAACAAAACAAAGGGAATAGTAGGGGCAAGGTCGGGATGGGTAGCTGCTCCTACTCCATTGAAAAACGCAAACGTCATGGGGTTTCCGAAAACTCCACCAATAGAGTCTCCAAAAGCAAGGCTAAACCCTACCGAAACCCAAACAAGGGTAATAATACCCATGCAAATGAAACTTTGAAGCATGGTAGAGATCACATTTTTGCGACTCACCATACCACCATAAAAGAATGACAGCCCGGGAGTCATGAGCAGCACAAGGCCCGTGGCGGCCAACATCCAGGCCGTATCGGCACCGCTAATGTTGGGGTCGTCAAAACCTGTGAGCGTACCACTATCAAAAAGTGAAACAAGAGCCAGTAAAATAAGGAGGACGAATGCCGGAAGCCATTTTTTCATCATTTTCCAATTTATGATTAGTTAATGGTTCATTTTTGAACCAAAAAATATCTGTATGACGAAAAATAATAATGAATAGGTTGTTTTTTGTTCGGTGCGTTTAACTATTCAGTAAATCGTTTGAAAAAGGGGAAAAAAGAAAACGTCATTCCGGGGGCTTCGTCAGAGGATGTTGTCATTCTCTACTGAGAGAAAGACCAACCCCGAAGCATTTCCCGGAATGACGTTAATTGTATGCCTGACCGGCCGATTAATTCAGCTTGGTCTTTATGGCATCGATTTTCACTTTGGCATCTTGTCTACCAAGGTCATAAGCCTTTTGGTAGGCCGTTAAAGCCAGCTGATAGCTGTTCTTTTTCTTGGAAGGAGCCAACTTTGTTCTTTGTGCAGCCAAGGCATAAGCCTCGCCCTGTGTGTAGAAGGCATCGGCCTCACTAATTTTAAAGCTAGCTCTCAAATCAGCGATCTGCTGGTTCAACATTTCAAGCTCCAAAGCTTTTGCGGCAATCTCCGCATCTTGATTGCTGATGGTTTCTTTCTGCATATTGTTCAGAACCATCAACTTTTGGTTATTATCCTTTTCAGTCTTCAACTGAGCCTCTAAAGTAGTAATTTCTGCTTTACGTTGCTCCAAATCGGCTTTCAAGGTTTTAATGGTTTGTGAATATGCATTTTGAGCTGAGCGAGACTCTTTCACAGTTTTTTCCAATTTGCTGATTTGCAAACTTGTTTGCTCAATGTAGTCTTTGAGGTCGGTCATCTGCTCCAGAAAATCCTCATGCTGATCGGAGTTTTCAAGAGTTACTTTCAGCATTTGCCTGCTAAGGTTAATAGAGTCCATTAAGCTAATGGCAGTCATAAGGGTGGCCGAGGCTTTTTGAGCACTCTCCAACTCGCTGGAAACACTATCCAGCTTGGTTAGCAAGGTGGTGTTTTCAGATAAGAGTTGCTTTTTCTCCTGGTTACAGGCCAATACAGATATTGCCAGTAAGGAGATGATCAGATACTTTTTCATTTTCTATTCAAAATTCATGCATTGGACGCAAGAGTCTTGAAAGGTCACAGGAGATAGTGACTTATTATTCTACTTTTTTTCTAAGAGACTTTTCAGTTCGTTCAGTTCATCTCTCAATCTGGCGGCTTCCATAAAGTCTAGTTCTTTAGCAGCCTTTTCCATGGACTTTTGGGTTTTTTCGATCATTTTTTCCAGAGCCGGTTTGCTCATATAGGCCACTACGGGGTCGGCTGCTACGGAGTGTTCCTCAGGTTCGGCATAATAGTTCTTCTTGTTTTTCTTTGAATCAGCCACACTGGTCTGGTTCATAATGGCCTCTTTAGACTTACGAACTGTCTTTGGAGTAATGCCATGAGCCTTGTTGTATTCTATCTGAATGCTTCTTCTTCTGTTGGTTTCGTCAATAGCTTCTTGCATAGATTGTGTCACCACATCAGCATACATAATTACCCTTCCGTTTTCGTTTCGGGCGGCTCTTCCTATAGTTTGTATTAACGAACGCTGATTTCGCAGAAAACCTTCTTTGTCTGCATCTAAAATGGCCACCAGAGAAACTTCTGGCAGATCCAGCCCTTCGCGTAGCAAGTTCACCCCTACGAGTACGTCAAAAATACCCAACCGAAGTTCTCTCAATATCTCTACCCGGTCTAGCGGATTCACTTCTGAGTGTATGTAGCGAACCTTTACCCGGGCTCGCTCCAGGTACTTGGTGAGTTCTTCTGCCATACGTTTGGTAAGGGTAGTCACTAGTACGCGTTCTTCTTTTTTCACCCGGTCATCAATTTCCTCTAGCAAATCATCGATTTGATTTACACTAGGTCTAACATCGATAATTGGGTCAAGTAGGCCGGTGGGGCGAATAATTTGTTCAACCACTTCTCCTTCTGTTTTATTGAGCTCATAGTCTCCGGGGGTGGCCGATACATATATCACTTGGCTGGTAAGTGCTTCAAACTCATCGAACTTTAGTGGGCGGTTATCGAGTGCCGAAGGAAGCCTGAAACCGTATTCTACCAGATTTTCTTTTCTTGAACGATCTCCTCCCCACATGGCCCTAACTTGTGGTACGGTTACATGACTCTCATCTATTACCAAAAGGTAGTCATCCGGAAAATAATCGAGCAAACAGAAGGGGCGCTGACCTTTTTGCCTACGATCGAAATAGCGGGAGTAGTTTTCGACTCCTGAGCAATAGCCTAGTTCACGCATCATTTCAATGTCAAATTCGGTACGCTCTTTCAATCGCTTGGCTTCAAGAAAACGTCTCTCCTTTTCGTACTGTTCTAGCCTTTCTACTAGGTCATCTTGTATTTCTTTAATGGCTGTATGCAATACCTCCTTGCCTGTTACGAATAGATTGGCGGGGAATATAGTGATGATCTTTTCATCCGATATTTTCTTTCCGGTAGCCGGGTCAATCTGCTGAATGGCCTCAATTTCATCGCCCCAGAAGTAGATGCGATAGGCGAAGTCTCCATAGGCAATGAAAATGTCTACGGTATCACCTTTTACCCGGAAGGTGCCTCGTTTGAACTCTGCTTCGGTTCTACTATAGAGGATATCGACCAAAGCAAAAAGCAGCTGGTTTCGGGCCACCACATCGCCCACCTGAAGACGAACTACGTTTTTGCCAAACTCATCCGGATTACCAATACCATAGATGCAGGAAACCGAAGCAATCACTATTACATCTCTTCTGCCTGTGAGCAATGAGGAGGTGGCGCTCAGTCTCAGTTTTTCAATTTCATCATTGATGGAAAGATCTTTCTCTATGTAGAGGTTGCTGTTAGGGATAAAAGCTTCCGGCTGATAATAGTCGTAGTAGGAGATAAAGTACTCCACGGCATTTTCAGGAAAGAACTGTTTGAATTCTCCATAGAGTTGTGCAGCCAGGGTTTTATTATGGCTCAAAATGAGTGTAGGCCTTTGTGTTTGCTGGATAACATTGGCAATGGTAAAGGTTTTACCAGAGCCGGTAGCCCCCAGCAACACCTGATAAGGCTCACCCGCTTCTACATTGGTAACCAATTGTTCAATGGCCCTGGGCTGATCGCCAGTTGGCTCAAACTCAGAAGTGATTTTGAAGTCCATTCTACAAAGCTAAAAATGCTTTGAAAACTCAAAGCATTTTTAGTCATTGTTGTTTAAAGTGGAAAGGCCTCTAGTTAAATAATTTCATTCTCAAAAATACTCCTGTAATCGTAGCCCCATTTCCTGAAGAGGCAGAATAGCTCCAATTCACTTCTCCACCTATTGATAATTCTTCACTGATTGGATAAGCAGCAGCTAATCCCAATGTCCAATATCTAAAGGTGCCTGTACCATTCAAAACCCTTTTAACATTCCTTGACATCACAACATCGTCAACAGTAAAAGTAGTGACCCATGTTTCATAAAGTGGATAGGTAAGTATGCTAAATCCACCTTTAAAATCAAATCTGAGTTTTTCAAAAATCATAAATCTTCGACCTAGAAAAGAAGAAAACGAACCAAGGTTGAATCTACTTTCTAGATCTACATTGTATAAAACTGATCGGTTATAATTGGCTTGAATAAAGAGCTTTTGACTAACATTATAATTTACTCCTAAGCCATAAGACCTTCCATCGTCATCTTTAATAACATCTCCGTCACTATCTAGAATTCTTCTCCAGGTATCTACATTTGAATATTTAAGTTCAATATCCAGTTTTTTAGTCCAGTGAGAGGTGCTTTGTGCAAATGCCTCACTTGATAAAATGACTAAACCTATTAGAAGTAAAGTAAATTTGATTCTTATCATCTGTACCATTCCATGTTAAATGTAAATTGAGACTTACCCGCTCCAGTTTCAATCCTGAGCCCTTGTTCTAAACCCGCAATAGAGGCAGTCTTATATAAAGCAAGTGTTGCACATTTATCGAAAGGGAATGAATAAAGTAAGGTTTGCTTTTCTTCAAATTTGAGCTTTGCTGAAACTTTTCCGGCAGGTTTGCCTTCTTTACTGAAGTCTCCAGATACTTCAACATTAATCTCGCTGGTGCTAACATCTGTAATTTTATATGAAATTGCTAAAAATAGATTGTCTTCGTCTAGCAACCAATTAGAATCAAGTAGCGTGTTCACATCTTTCCATTTCTTATCACTTGCGTCACTCCTACTTACTCTAAACTCACTCCAGACTTTTGCCACATTGGTATTAATAACTGCGTCATTATTCACATCAAAAGAGATGTCATCTTTTGTAATTGCATACATGTTCATTAGGTTTCTATTCCAGAAACCCGCTCGAAGATTTTCTAGAAGTCTAAAACGAGCCATTGTGGGTCTTACTATATCTCCAGCTTGTAAGCTGGCGCATAGGATTCCATTATTAGGAATTGGCTGAGGGGTTTGGCCAGTGTTTTGGTTGTTATATGGGGTGCTGCCATCGCCATCTAATGGGACAATTACGAGTAATGGGTTTTCCATGGCATATGCATCATCAATGTTTTCTATCACTTCGAAGTCATAGTTGTCTAAGTTGTTTAGACCATTCTGTAATGTATGGCTATTTGCAGTATTGCCATTTGTTGACTTTGGTATTAATTTATATCCGTAATTTGTGGTCTTTGTGTCATCCAACGGGTCAAAAGAAACGGTTATAGGTTTATTAGAATTTGAATGCTTTTCTGCTAAATATGGTCCGTAAACTCCAAGATTATTTTCTTTTAGATATGATTCTAAATCTGAAATTTGTTCATCGACTGAACTCGATCTTTGTTGACCAGCAATTTCAAACCCTTGAGAAATTGGCCTGAATCTTTCAGCAAATTTCCCTAGTTCGGCACCATTTACTAAAGTTCTTTGACTAGGGGAAACTGAAAGTAATTCTGCAAAACTTGCTTCAACTTCTCCGGCATGTTCTTGAAATGCATACCCAAGAAGTTCTTGTCTGGCATCACTACTTATCATAACATGACTGACTAGTTTAGCAGTATGATCCATTATTTGAATCATTTCTTTTTTTTGATCAATTATCTCGGGTTGTGTATCTTTTTGAGGATCACAGCTGAGGAATAAAACTGAAAATAGAAAAAGGTAATAATGTCTTTTCATGTGCTTATCGTTTACTTTAATAAGTATATAAGTTCATGAAAATTTTCTAATTATACAATAGGGTGTTGAAATGTGGTGATATAGTAAAAATCTGTATAGAGTTACTTACTTAAGTCGCAAGAAGTATATTTCTGAACCTTGCCTCCATTTGTGTCCTCACAAATGGCTGTTAAAAGACGCT
>NZ_DBHC01000032.1:0-111999 GCF_002296035.1 Roseivirga sp. UBA838 | reverse complement strand
CTGTTAAAAGACGCTGTGAGGACATAGCTTGTGGCTAATAGCCTGAATTGTTGATAGTTCTCTTCCTCAATAATATTCTCGAAAAAATAGTTCAATGCCAATTGTTCATACTTTGTCTCTTGGCATGTCGAATTTTTTTCAATCAGAAATCCAAATAGAGTAAGAAGTAGGGCTCTCTTCATGGCAGAAGATACTTAGGAATTCCAAACCTCCCAAGCCGCTTCTGCCTGTCCGTGGAGCATTTCCAGTCCGTTTTTTACCCAGCATTTGGCATCAATTCCTTTTTGCATAAAAGCAGTTTTTAGCGGATTATAAACCAGATCATATAGAAAGTGTTCTTTGGTAAGTTGTTCGTATGGTAGTGGTGGTAATGTGTCCGTATTGGGGGCCATGCCCAGCGGGGTGGTGTTAATAATGAGCTTCGCAGCATGGAGTATGGAGTATTGAGTATTGAGAAGGTCATAACTCAATTGGCCTTCCTTAGGATTTCGGGACACAAACTGGTGTTCGATGCCCAGGTCTTCTAAAGCAGCTTTTACTGCTTTAGATGCTCCGCCTGTTCCCAGAATCAATGCTCTTTCAGGCATTGGGTTAGGGCCTACAAATTTGACAAGTGACTCTTTAAAGCCGCTATAGTCGGTGTTATAACCTATCAGTTTTTTCCCTTGAATTTTAATGCAATTGACAGCGCCTATTCGCTCGGCTTTTGGGTCTATTTCGTCCAAATATGCAATTACCTGCTCTTTATAAGGAATGGTAACATTTAAGCCGGAAAGCCCTTTCTCCGATTTGATAAGTTCCGGCAACTCTTCAATTGACTCTATGGGGTAGAGCTCATACTCAAGGTTTTGCAGGCCTTCTTTCTCAAACTTTTCACTGAAATACTTTTTGGAGAAAGAATGACCTAGTGGATAGCCAATCAGTCCAAAACGTTTCATATCAATTACCGGGTTTTAAATATGCTGCCACTCTGTCTATAGCCAAAACAAGCAGAAAACCACCTGCTGCGAAGCCAAGAGCTTCAACAAAGTGAGGTTCCATACCGGTTTGGGCCAGATAGTCGTTAGGCATTACGTTTATTTCATAGAGCGGTTTAATCTCACCGTGCCTGTCTACATAAGTTTCTACGGCTTTTTTCCATGGCCAGACTTTATAGAGAGAACCAATCATAAAGCCTGATAGTACGCCTACCGTAATGTTGTGAAACTTATTAAAAAGCCAGCTTACCAGGCGTGCAAAGCTTAGGAGTCCAACAATGCAACCTAAGGCAAAGATGATAATGTCTACCACCTTAAATTCCTTTATGGCCGTGAGCACGTATTCATATTTGCCAAATAGCAAGAGAATAAATGATCCGGAAATTCCCGGTAAAATCATGGCGCATATAGCCACCGCACCGGCTATGAATAAAAACCACTTTCCTTCAGGGGTTTCAGCCGGGGTAGAAGATGTGATTAGATAGGCAATACCAATACCAATAACGATGGCAATGGCCACTCCAAAACTCCACTGTTTTATTTCTCTCAGAATAATGAGGGCTGAAATAACAATGAGTCCGAAGAAGAAAGACCATACCTGTATGGGACTGTCGCTAAGCAAATGCGTAATAACCTTGGCTAAGGTGATTACGCTGGTGAAGATACCAACTAACAGGGTGAGCAAAAAAGAGCCGTTTATGTATTTCCAAAGCCCTTTAATGTCCATCCGTCTAAGGTAGCCAAGCGCGGTTGCATCCACTCTTTTAATACTAGTGAGCAATTGCTCATAAATTCCTGTGATGAAAGCTATGGTGCCTCCGGAAACTCCCGGAACCACATCTGCTCCCCCCATGGCTAGTCCTTTGAGGTAGAGGGTAATGTAATTTATGAGCTTGCTCATGGGTTAAACTTTGCGATCGAGAAAATGATCGAACGTGTCGCCCCGTAGTCCCAAACGCAGGGTTTCTAAAGGGATAACTTCCTCAGGAGCAATATTACCGAGGTTTACGTTGGCTCCCATTAGTTTAATGAAATATACCTGTTGGGCTTTCTGAGGTGCTTCCCAAATAATTTTTTCGAAAGGAATTTTGGTAAGGATTTCCTGTACTAGGCCGGATCTTACTTCGCCTGTAGATCTAAAGAGGCCTACATTGCCACTTTCTCTGGCTTCGCCAATTACCTTCCATGCTCCTGCATCCAGCTCTTTTTGCATCAGTTCTATCCACTTGTAAGGAGGGATAATTTTTTCAGCATCCTTGGAGCCTACTTCGGAGAGAACGGTTACTTGTTCTGCCAGTTTGGTTATGTATTCGCATTTTACATCATGGTCCAGCTCAATGGAGCCATCAGAAACTTCGGCAAAGGGCATATTGTATTTGTCGAGCACTTTTCGGTAATCATCAAATTGATTCCTCACAATGAATGCTTCGAACAGAGTTCCTCCAAAATAGAAGGGTATGCCTGCTTCTCTATATACGTTGAGTTTAGCGTCTAAATTAGGTGTCACATAAGAGGTGGCCCAGCCCAACTTCACAATATCTACATAGTCACCGCAAACGCTGATGAAATCCTCGGCCTGTCTCACGCTAAGGCCTTTGTCCATAGCCATAGTGAAACCTTTCTCCCGTGGTTTTTGTGCCCTTTCAGGCACGTCTGTTAAAAAGTAATGCATTTAATTCTTACTTCTGTATTGATCGATAATCTTGAATAACGCTTTTTGCGTTTCCAGTTTAGGAAAAAATTCGAAGAGCACTTCGTGTTTTTCGAAGTCCAAAATTAAGGCATTTTCTAGATAAGTAAAGGCTTCGCGGTAATGACCTGCCGTGATTTGATAAACCACCATGCGGTATAATAGCTCAGCATCGTCAGGAACCTCCTCCAAGGCTCTATCAATGAGTGAGATAGCTTTTTTCATTTCGCCCTGCTCGTAATGAATAAATGACCAGTCGAGCCAAATTTCATTATTTACAGGCTCCAGTATGGCCGCTTCCTGATAGGCCTCTATGGCCGAAACTACGTTGCCAATGTTATACTCGGCAGTGGCCACGGCCATCCAGTAGTTAGCATTTTCTGGATCTAACTTTAGGGCCTTGTTTAAAAAGTGTATGGCCTCGAAGTATTTTTCTTGTGCCGAAAGGCAACAGCCTATGCCATACCAGGCATCTTCATAAAACTGATCGATTTTAGAAGCTTTACGGTAATATTTAATTCCGTATTCGTATTGCTCCATTTTTTCGTAGGCTGCCCCAATGCAACAGTAAACCTCAGAAGATGGCCCCTCGTTGCTGAGGGTGTTTTTATAAGCTTCCAGTGCGTCTTGGTAACGCTCCAGATTCATATATGAATTACCCAGATTGAACCAGGCAGAAGCGAAGGTGTCGTCAATTACCAGGGCAAAATCGTAGGCCTTTACGGCCTCTTCAAACTTTTCTAGCTTATTATAAACAATACCCAGATTATACCAGGCATAAGCCGAATAGGGGTCTCTGTCGATAAACTCTTTATAGTAGGCTACGCTATCTTCCAGTTTACCTGTAACGTCCAGGCAGTATGCCAATTCGTAGAGTGCCGATTCGTGGTTGATGTCTGTCTCTATGGCTTGTTTATAAAAATCAATGGCGACTTCGTATTTGCCATTGGTTTGATAGGTGAGCCCTATGTTGTAGTAAACTTCTGCTTTATCTTCTGCTCCATCGAGCGTAGAAAGCAGAATTTCAACGGCCTTCTCAAACTCACCCAAAATAGAGTAAATGTTGCCTTTTACGGTCAGCAATTCCGGGTCGTTGGGATGAAGGTTTTCGGCTTCTTCAATTACCTTAAGGGCCTCGTCATATTTTTCTTTGCCCACAAGGCATTGAGAAATTAAGATGCTAATCTCTAAACTGAAGGGGTATTGTTGAAGGGCCATTCGTCCGGCCTTTAGCCCTTTTCCAAACTGTAGTCGTTCCAGGTAATAATGAATGATGGTCTCATATTCTTCGATGTCGAAGAAATGAAAACCTTTGTTTTTGAGAAGCTCCTCAAACTTGCTAATCAACCCACGTTCCTCTTCTCTACTCGGATAGTCTTCCTGCATTACGTCAATTGGTTTACTTAAACTACGAATTACGGCACATTTAATCCATACAGAACGATTAAAATTTTCCCGAATTCATTGGGATAACCGTTCAACTATTTGATTTACAGTTGATAGCGATTTTTGAGTTCGGCAATGGTCCAGTCTACCGATTCTTCGAAAGATCTAAATTCTACGCCCAGTGTCTTTTTTATTTTTTGATTACTGAAATGGAATCTGCTTCTGCTCAAAATGGCCGTGTCTTTAGTAATCATTGCTTCTTTTCCGGTTATTCTTGAGCGTACAAACTCAAGAGCTACAGCCACGTGCAGCATCCAGGGTTTCACTTCTTTAGCCGGAGGTTTCTTTCCGAAGCTTCTGGCAATGGTGCCAAAAAACTCTTTGTAGGGTAATGACCCGGCATTGAGAATGAACCGTTCTCCGTGAATGTCAGACTCCAAAAGTTTAACGGCTATTTCGGCTACATCGCGTACATCAACAAAATTGGCATGTCCGGCCGGATGGAAGGCCTTTTCGTTGTAGGCATAATGAAAAACCGAAGTGCTGCCTCCCTGCCCCCAAAGACCGGGGCCTAAAACTACTGAGGGGTTAATTATCTTGACCTCGAGCCCTTCCTGGGCTCCTCTCCAAACTTCCAGCTCTTGGAGGTGCTTGGAACGGGCATAAATGGAATCATATTTGGTGCCTTCCCAACGATCCTTTTCTGTAATCTCACGTTGATTGGGCTTTCGGCCAATGGCGGCTACAGAGCTCACGTGTAAAAATCTTTTTACATTTAATTTGAGACAAGTGTTGACTAAATCTGCAGTACCCAAAACGTTGGTTTCGTACATTTTGCTTTCAAACCGCTTGTCGAAAGATATAATGGCGGCTCCGTGAATAACAGCATCTATACCGGTAAGAGCGCTTTCCAGAAATACGGTGTCGTTCATATCGCCAATTACCCATTCAATTTGCCCCGCAATATCTTCTAGCAGAGTCATTTGACTTGTTGCACGCTTTACTGCTCTGATTTGGTGCCCCTTTTGCAATAACTCACGGCATATAAAGCTTCCTAACAAACCGGTAGCTCCCGTTATAAATACTTTCATTCTATAGCTGGTGATTTAATAAGTCTAACTCGAGCAGCTTTTTCCAATACTTGGTAGTGCTAGCTGTTTTTAGTAGTTCTATGTGTCCTATTTGATGACAATCGGTTCCGACCATTCGTATAGCCTTCATATCAATAAGTCGTTCGGCTAGTTTCTGAACAGGTTTAGAATAACAGCCGGTTAAAGAAATGGCGTTCAACTGAAAAATGATATCCCGATCTAAAAGTTCCTCAATAAGCTGTGGTTTTTCTAGCAAATAGAGGTAGCGCTCGGGATGAGCAAATACCATTTTATACCCTTTCATGGTTAGATGAAAGCTTGCTTCTTTAAGCTCAGGGGGCTCATTTATAAAACCGGTTTCAACCAGTATATAGTTTTTACCAAAAGTAAGCAGCTCTTCATCGGCCGAAAGCTTTTGCATAAAATGCTCGTCCAGGTAATACTCAGAAGCCGCCTGAAGTTCAATAGAGATATTTGCCTGCTCAAGAGCTTCTTGCATGGTTTTAAGGCCTGAGCGTATATTTTTTGGGGTATTGTCGTAAGTGCCCCACATAGTGTGCGGGGTGGTAATCACCTTTTTATATCCCAGAGCTTCCATAGTACGCAAAATTTCAAGGCCTTCTTCAATGCTTTGAATACCATCATCTATGCCCGGAATGAGGTGCGAGTGCACATCGGTAGTAATACCGCCCAGGTTGGGAGCAGACTTCTTATTGCGCAAAAATGAAAAAAGGCTCAAAATGCAGGACTTTGCTTATAGGCCGCAAAGTTAGGTAAAACTTGATCCTTTTCTGAAACTATAGGGTTGCTGATTCCCCAGTCAATTCCCAGGGATGTGTCATTCCAGAGAATGCCTCCTTCAGACTCCTTGTGGTAATAGTTGGAGCATTTGTAAAAGAAGACAGAGTCTTCTAGCGCAACAAAACCGTGGGCAAACCCTGCAGGAATTAAGAACATATTGTGACGTTCGGCCTCAAGTAAAACCGTGTGATGCTTTCCATAAGTAGGCGAGTCTTTGCGAATGTCCAGAGCAATGTCTAACACCTTACCATGAATAACTCTAACCAACTTGGCCTGAGCATGTGGTGGCTTCTGAAAATGGAGTCCCCGAAGGGTGCCTTTTACGGAAAATGACTCATTGTCCTGAACAAAATCTTCCCGAATACCCAGCTCCTGATAAAGTTCTCTTCGGTACGATTCAAAAAAATAACCCCTTTTGTCGCCAAAAATATTAGGTTCTAGTTCGTATAAGCCATCAAAGCCGGTTTCTATAATCTTCATAACGGAATTATCAATTCAAATATGTTCAATATGTGCTTAGAGAGAAATAAAGTTAGGTGCAAATTTTATAGTTAAACCTTTGTTTCGACCACTGACTGATTTTAAAGGTCTGTTTCACAAATGATTCGATTAATGGTAACTTGCGGCATTATTTATGGGAGGATTCGAAACAAGACCGCAAGAAAACGATAAAGCTGTGCTGGTAGCTCTGGTGAACAGGGACCAGCCGGAAGAAACCGTTATAGAATATTTGGATGAACTGGCTTTTTTGGCCGAAACGCTAGGATTGAATGTGGTGAAGTCTTTTACTCAAAAGATGGACAAACCGGATATTCGTTCGTTTGTCGGGAAAGGCAAGCTAGAAGAAATCAAAACCTACGTGATTGCTGAAGAAGTACAGGTAGTGATTTTTGATGATGATCTTACCCCATCGCAATTGCGGAACCTGGAGAAAGACCTGAAGGTGAAAATCTACGACCGAAGCTTACTCATACTGGATATCTTTCTGGAAAGGGCTCAAACGGCTCAGGCCAAAACGCAAGTGGAGTTAGCTCGTTCTACCTACCTTTTACCCCGCCTTACCCGTATGTGGACTCACCTTGAAAGGCAGCGTGGAGGTACGGGAACAAGAGGAGGAGCCGGTGAAAAAGAAATTGAGACTGACAGGCGAATGATTCGAAATCAGATAGCTGTTCTCAAAAAGAAACTGGAGAAAATAGAAAAGCAAAACGAGGTGCAGCGCAAGTCCAGAGGCACCATTGTACGAGTGGCTTTAGTAGGCTATACCAATGTGGGGAAGTCTACCCTAATGAGGCTAATGACCAAAGCCGATGTATTGGCCGAGAATAAGCTCTTTGCTACGGTTGACTCTACAGTGAGAAAGGTGGTTATTGATCAGATTCCATTCCTTTTGTCCGACACCGTTGGGTTTATAAGAAAGCTACCAACACATCTTATAGAGTCTTTTAAGTCTACCTTGGCTGAGGTAATGGAGTCCGATATTCTATTGCACGTAGTAGATGTTTCGCACCCCGGCTTCGAAGATCAGATGGCTACGGTTAACCAAACGCTGGTAGATATTGGTGCGGCAGATAAACCCACCATTTTGGTTTTCAATAAAATAGATCAGTTCAAAACTATTGATGAGGAGATGAGGGAAGAAATGGATAACCCTCCGCCTACACTAGACGAATTGAAGCGCACCTATATAGCTAAAGGGGAAGATGCTTCTGTATTTATTTCTGCAGTTAACAAAACGAATATAGAGGAGTTTAGAGAGGTGCTAATGGAAAAGGTGAAGAAGCGACACTTTACCATTTTTCCTAACTACCTTAAAGACGCGAGGTACTAAGGAAACTCTGAATTTCTTGCTTGTTGTCTTGGAATTTGATGGTCTATTGCAGAAAATTGAAGTCCTTTTGGCCCTGTAGTTCAATGGATAGAATAGAAGTTTCCTAAACTTTAGATCTAGGTTCGATTCCTAGCAGGGCTACTTTTTCTTAAACGATTTTCATAAAGAGGGTTTCCTAAAAGTTAAATAAAAAGCGCATGAACTCTTACGGCCATAGAGAGAGTAAGGCGTTGTGTTGTTCTTGATGTTTTTCGGGCTGTTTTTTTTTAAGAAGGGCGGGAATTACTCTAGTTAGCTTTTCATTTCTTGGAGTATGAAGATTGATTTTAGACTTCCCTATCGTAAGAGAAATCTTAAGAATCTGTAGGCCAAATTAAATGCTTATGTTTGGCGGTCTGTTCAAGGTGTTTTAAAATTTAATCATGTTCGAAAGCAAAGAATACCCTGCCTCTCTCGATGAAAGCCAGTTTGAGCTATGGCTGGAACAGGGCCGTGAAAGCAAACTGAGTTATGAGTATATGCTTATTGTTTGGGACGATCTGGAGGCAACCTATCATCCGGAATATGTAGAGTCAAGAGACCTTATCAACAAGCATCCTTTTTGGGGGCAGGACTACGGCAGTTCGGTAACTATTGCGGTGTATGACCTCTACTCCGAAGCGCGAATTAGTATTTCTGATTGGCAAACCTCAAAAGGCTTTTAGTTTCTGCTATTCGGCCTTCATTACAATAACCTGAAAGACAAGGGTGGAGTAAGCGGGTATGTTTTTGGTGCCTTCAGAACCATAGGCTAACCGATGGGGTATTTTTATAAAACCATTGTCGCCTTCGTTAAAGTGCTTCAGGCCAATCACAAACCCGTCAATCATGTTGTGTTTTTCCAGGTTAACCGGAATGGGCGTATTAGAATATAGCGAGCTTTCAATTTCACTTCCATCTTCTAAATAGATTGCGTAATGCACTATATAATTGGTAAGGTCGCTACTGGTTTTTGGCGAGTTGTTTCCTTTTATTTTGTAGAAGGAAACACCTTCTGGGAGTTCAATCCAGTTCATTTTGGCAAACTGCTCAACCCTCATTTTTGCCATTAGTTCTTCAGGTTTTTCATCTTTAGTCAGCTCCCCATTTTCATTCCATTCGCGCAGTCTTACGAGCACTCCATTTTCGTTGTACTTTTCTTGTTTCTTTTTTTGGCCATTCTCATACCAATAGGTATGTGTGCCTATTTTTTTACCATCGGCCATCCGGCCCTGGTATTTTTTTTCTCCACTGGGGTAGTGCTCCACGGTTTTTTGGGCCAATGCCGGGCTAAGGGCAAGAAAAATCAGCAGTAGGGTAAGGGGGGTAACTAATCGCATTTCCAAATCTAAAATATATTTCTCTACCTTTGCATTACCGCAAGGGTTTCATGCTGAAGGTTTCGGTATGAATTAAAAGGGAATCAGGTGAGAGTCCTGAACAGTCCCAGCTGCTGTAATCCCATTTTTAGGTTTTGTTGAAAACGCCACTTTCTCGATATATCGGGATGGGAAGGCCGACAAAACAGGGAAAGTCAGAAGACCTGCCATTGTGAATGTTCACTAAAACGCTTTCTGAGGAAAAGCCTATAGTATGAAAAAACTGATCTCTATTCTGAACCACCGCAGGGCGGTATATACTTTGCCGTGGTTTGCCGTTTTTCTGTTATGCTTAAGCTGCGGTTCGGACGATTCGAACTCTAAAGCTTCTGGCCCATTCGATCCGAACAAAGATTATTTCCCTGAGAAAGTAGCCATAGACTATGCCATTGGCTTTGATGTACAATACCATGGCCATTGGAAAGAGCTTCAGCTTTTTAGGCACTACAATGATTTTGTCGATACAATAGTCTATGCCCTAGTGCAGAGAGGCACCCCGGCACCAGCCGGCTTTGCGGCTAATCGTACCCTTGAGGTTCCGGTGCAGCAATTGGGGTCACTTTCAACAACCCATCTGGCCATGTTTGAAGTGCTAGATGCTTTGGACCACCTAAAAGGAGTAGAAACTGCGCAGTATGTTTCAAGTAATACGATTCAACAGCTTGTTAGCAAAGGAGAGGCCATAGAGCTAGCCCCTTCCGGCATGCTCAATACAGAAATTGTGCTTGCATCCGGTATTCAGGCATTGTTGGGAGTGGGTTATCCTAACTCTCAGAACGATAACTACCAGGTGTTAGAAAGTGCGGGCATACCCGTGTTACTCAATGCCGATTGGCAGGAAAAAGACCTTTTGGGTAGGGCAGAATGGTTAAAGCTGGTGGCTGTGTTGTTGAACAGGGAGAAAGAGGCCAATGCCTACTTTGAAGAAATAGTAAAGGAGTACCAGAGAGTCTTAAACCTGGTTGAGAATGAAGTAGAAAAATCTCCCCTTACCATTACCGGAATTGCCAACGGAGATGCCTGGTATGTAGCCGGAGGAAATAGCTTCACCTACAGAATGTTGCAAACCGCCAAGGTAGCCTATCCGTGGAGCAACAATGAGTCTACGGGAAGTATCAAGCTCGATTTTGAAACGGTATATGCCTATGGTCTCAAAGCCGACTACTGGATGGTGCCCAGCAATGCCAAAACACTCGGAGAGGTGCTTCAAAGAGATAGTCGCTATGCAGACTTCAAAGCATT
This sequence comes from Roseivirga sp. UBA838, assembly GCF_002296035.1. NCBI lineage: Bacteria > Pseudomonadati > Bacteroidota > Cytophagia > Cytophagales > Roseivirgaceae > Roseivirga > Roseivirga sp. UBA838. The sequence goes on along the minus strand of NZ_DBHC01000032.1, from coordinate 101,584 downwards.
TAAAACCGGCAAGGTATACAATGTATATGGCAAATATACAGAAGGTGGAGGCAACGACTATTATGAGTCAGGCATTGTTCAGCCACACGTCATACTCAAGGATATCGTAAAGATTTTTCATCCACAGCTGCTACCCAACCATGAGTTGGTCTATTACGCACCACTTCGTTAGTCAATTTTTCCAGTCCTATGATGTATTCCAAACCCCTTGTTAGCCTTAAGGCTTTCTTACTGCTTCTGGCAGCAGTGATAAGTCTTTTTTTGCTCAATCTTGCTCTGGGTTCAGTGTCTATACCTGTAACTGAAGTAGCGAGAATTCTTTTGGGGTTTGAGGTAGACAATGAAGCCTGGCAAAATATTATCCTCAAAATCAGGTTACCACGAACAATCACCGCAGTGCTGGTGGGAGCAGCGCTTTCGGTTGGTGGGCTTCAAATGCAGACACTCTTTAGAAATCCGCTGGCAGGACCATCGGTATTAGGAATAACAGCAGGAGCCAGCCTGGGAGTAGCGGCTATAATGTTGGCGGCCGGCAGTGCTACTACCGCTTTTGCCATTCGTTCCCTCGGTATCGGAGGAAGCTGGCTGGTTGTTCTGGCGGCATCCATAGGTGCTTTTCTGGTATTACTCATCATTTTGGCCATCTCCTATAGAATTCGTGACAATGTTGTTATGCTCATTGTCGGTATCATGGTGGCCAACATTACCATAGCGGTAGTAAGCATATGGCAGTACTTCTCCGATCCGGAACAAATACAGGAATATATACTCTGGACTTTCGGTAGTCTTGGAGGAGTTACTAACCACCAGCTTGGTGTTCTGAGCCTTATTGTGGCTTTGGGTATTGTGGCCACTTTTCTTCTTTCCAAAACACTCAATGTGCTGCTTTTGGGAGAAGACTATGCACAAAGTATGGGGCTTAATGTGCGCATCTCCAGAATGCTCATTATTGCGGTAACCAGTGTTTTAGCAGGAGCTATAACCGGTTTTTGCGGACCAATTGGTTTTGTAGGAATAGCGGTTCCCCATTTAACCAGAAGCTTCTTAAACACATCGGACCACCGTGTTCTGGTGCCATGTTGTGTATTGGTTGGTGCTATTCTTATGCTGCTTTGCGACATTATTTCTCAGGTGCCGGGTAGTTCTACGGTGCTACCGGTCAATGCAATCACCGCTATGATTGGTTCTCCAATAGTCATCTGGATCATTGTGAAAAGAAGAAACCTAAAGTCGAGTTTTTAATGAAAGAGCAGATACTAAGTACTCGGCAGTTGTGCGTAGGCTATACTTCCAAGGCAAAAACAAGCAAGGTTCTGGAAAACCTGAATCTAACGCTCGGCCGAGGAGAGCTTACCTGCCTTTTGGGTCCCAATGGTAGTGGCAAATCTACGCTCATAAGAACCATTGCCAACATTCAAAAACCGCTGGAAGGAGAAACCTGGCTCAACGGAGCAAGGCTTTTAGAGGTGTCGGCCAAACAGTTGGCCAGGCAACTGGCGCTGGTACTTACCGATAGGGTTAGCCCTGGTAACCTCACTTCCTATGCACTGGTTGCCCTTGGGCGCTTTCCATATACCAGTTGGATGGGCAACCTTACCGAAGGCGACAAAAAAATAATTCGATGGGCTTTAGAGGTGACCGGAACACTACCTTTTGCTGATAGGCACATTGGCGAATTGAGTGATGGTGAAAGACAAAAAGTGATGATAGCCAGAGCATTGGCTCAGCAAACCGACCTGATTATTCTGGACGAACCCACCGCTCATTTGGACTCTCCTAACCGAATAGAAATTTTTCATTTACTCAAATCGCTGGCCAGAGAGGCCAATAAAGCAATTCTTCTTTCTACACACGACATCGAATCGGCTATTAGTTATGCAGACAGACTATGGCTTGTTCATAGCCACTCGGTAGAAGAAGGTACTCCCGAAGACCTGGTGTTGAAAGGGAAGCTGGAAAAGGCCTTTGCCCGCGAAGGGTTGGTTTTTAATCATGAATTGGCACGTTTTGAAAAGCCTTTGGTCTTACCGGGTCTGGAAATAAAGGTAGAAGGTACTCAACCCGGTGTTACCTGGACAAAGAGAGCCTTACAAAGAGCAGGTCATCAGATTGCCGAAGGCGAAGCCCAAATAGTGATTAGAGTAAACAAGCACAAAGAGACATGGACATGGACTCTTGATGCAAAATCATTTAAAACTATTGAAGAACTACTTAAACAACTAGATAATCTATATGGAAATGAAATGGACTAAAATTCTCGGATTGGGCGCTCTACTGGCAGTTTCCGGCCACACCATGGTTGCTCAGGAAAACAAGGCCAAGGACCTCGGTGAGGTTGTGGTAACCGGCAATCGTTTTGAGACACCAATCGAAAAATCCGGAAAAGTAATTTATAAGATTACTGCCAAAGATATTGAGCACATGGCCGGCCGCACCGTAGCCGATCTCATTAATGCACTTCCGGGGATCAACGTGAATGGTGTTTTTGGAACTCCCGGTAGCAACCTGGAATATAGCATAAGAGGAGGCCGCAATCGCCATACACTAGTGCTCATCGATGGGTTGCCCATTAATGATGCCTCTTCAATTGCCAATGACTACGATCTCAGATTACTCAATGCCAGCGCCATTGAATACATAGAAGTACTCAAGGGAGGAGCCAGTACGCTTTATGGTACCAATGCTGCTGCGGGTGTGATTAATATTAAACTAAAAGAGGCCAATGGTGACTCACCAAAAGCTACGCTTTCTCACGATGTAGGTTCTTTCCGTACAGCAAACTCCAACCTTACGGTTCAGGGCAAAGAGGGGAACCTTAGTTATTTGGCCGCAGGGGGAATTTCAACCAGCGAAGGTATAAGTGCTGCGGAGGATAATGACCCCAATCTGGAGTTTGGGAATGACGGATTTTTCAGGTATTCTGGCCGCACCAGATTAGGCTATGAGTTCAATGAATCCTTTAAGCTAGGGGCCAATCTGGCCTATGAAAACATGGAAGCGGAGTATGACAACGGAGCGTTTTCTGATGGAGACAATCGTTTCGATATTAGACAGGTGAGTTTTGGGGTTCATCCGGAATACAAGTACGATGGCGGTACCATAAGTCTCAAAGCAAACTTCAACCGAATCAGAAGAGAGTTTATTTCGGCCTTTCCTTCAGTAGCAAAAGGAAAAAACCTACAAATGGACTTAAGCAACCAGTATGTAATTGCAGGTAAAATAAAAACCATTGCCGGAGTGCAGTATCAGTCTTACGAATTCGAGAATGGTGATGAACAGCCCGGCCAGTCAAATATAGACCCTTACGTTAACGCTTCAGCCGACCTCACTGAACGGCTTACTCTCAATGCCGGTCTTCGCTTAAACAATAACAGCGAATATGGAAGCAACCTTGTGTACATGATTAATCCTGTTTATACCTTCAATCTGGATCAGGAAAACAAGTTAAAGCTCTTTGGTTCTTACTCAACAGCTTTTGTTGCTCCCAGCCTGTTTCAATTGTTTGCCAACTTTTATGGAAACCCAAATCTTGAAGCCGAATCTACCGAATCGTTAGAGTTTGGTATCTCTCTCTATTTGTCAGATAAATTCACACTCAATGCGGAGTACTTCAACAGAACGGAAGAGAACGCTATCGATTTTGTTTCTCGCTTCGACAATCAGGGCAACTACATTGGCGGTGGTTATGAAAATGTGACGGGAGAGCGTAAAATTGATGGTTTTGAAGCAGATATTACCTGGCAAGTAATTGAGCCATTACAAGTTTCAGCTCACTATGCCGACTACAATTTTGGAGACCCCTCGCAGTTTTACAGAATACCCAGTCAGAAGTACGGACTCAGTGCTACCTACCGTTTTCAGCAAGGAACCAGAGTTGGTGTAGTTTACAATCGTTTTGGCGAACGTCAGGCGGCTATTTTCTCCGATCCTTTTTTAGTAGAACTAGAGGCATTCAATATGTTGGACCTCAACATTTCTCATGAATTGTTTGGTGGAGATGTTCTCCTATCGGGAGCAGTATACAACCTTCTGGACGAAGATTTTGTGGGGACCTACGGGTTCACTACCCGTCCGGTTAATTTTTCGTTGGGAGTAACCGCTCGGTTTTAAGTGAGCCGATTGTCGTCCAACCCTAGCTGGCCTTTCCTCTGCTCATGGAGTGGAGGAAAGGACAGCTACCTTGCCTACTGCAAAGCGCTCACCTCAGGGGGTTGCCCCAAAGTATTGCTCAATGTACTCAACGAATCAGGAAAACGCTCGCGGTCTCATGGTATTCCCAGAGAGCTATTGCAAATGCAGGCCATGAACATAGGGCTACCTATAACTTTTATTAAGACAGAATGGACAAACTATGAGAGCAGGTTTGTGGCCGGGCTTCAAGCCGTGAAATCCGAATATGATCTTACCCATGCCGTATATGGCGATATAGATATAGAGGAGCATAGAAGCTGGGAAGAAAAAGTTTCTAAAGCGGCCGGGCTTCAGGCCTATTTACCATTGTGGAAAAAGGGCAGAAGAGATTTAGTATTGCAAATGCTCGAACTGAATATGCAATGCCTTATAGTCTCGTGCCAGGAACAATGGGCCGATGCTATTCTGGGTAAAACCATAGACCATAAGCTGCTGAATAAATTTGGGCAGTTGGGTATCGATGCCTGCGGGGAAAATGGAGAATATCACACCTTTGTAGTGAATGGCCCCTTGCACAACAGTAAAATGGAGCTGACCATAGGGGGTGTTGAATACCATAATGGATACGCCTTTTTAGAGATAAGTTGAACAACCCGAGACATGGAGCAGATAAAAGCCTTTTTTAATTGGAGTGGAGGAAAAGACAGTGCCCTGGCTCTCTACCGTGCCTTGCAAGACCCTCAACTAAACATAAGTGCTTTACTCACTACAGTCAATGCTCAAACCAGGCGTATTTCTATGCATGGAGTAAGAGATGAACTATTGAAAACTCAGGCCCAAGCCATAGGACTACCCCTTCGCATGGTAGAATTATCGGCACAAGCCACTATGCATGAATATGATTCCCTCATGCAACAGCAACTCAAGGCTTTTAAAGCCGAGGGAATAAGTACTTCTGTTTTTGGAGACATTTTTTTAGAAGATTTAAAGACCTATCGAGAAAACAAATTGCAAGAGGAGGGCATGAAGGCTCATTTCCCTCTATGGCAACATCATACCCCTACACTAGTCCGTGAGTTTCTGAGTCTGGGTTTTCTCACAATCGTGGTAGCTGTAGACGGGCGCAAACTTGATGCTTCTTTTGTTGGCAGAGAGCTCAATGAATCCTTTCTGAATGATTTGCCCGCCAACGTAGACCCTTGCGGAGAAAATGGAGAGTTTCACACCTTTGTATTTGAAGGCCCACTTTTTAAAGAACCCATTGCCTTCGAGAAGAAGGAGGTAGTGGCCAAAACGTACGACATAAACCGACAAACAGGCGAAAAAGCTACATATTACTTTCAAGAGCTGGTTCCTGTCTTGTAGTATGCAGTCAGGCAACCGTTTTTCATTGTAGCTTAGAGGTCAATAAGCCGACACTTTATTGGTCGCATTTAAGTCTGTCGCAACCACTTACTGCGTATATCAGTTATCCTTTCAAATGAGAGTTATGAGAAACAAGAATATACTCCTTCTATTGGTGATAACACTGTTAATGGCCTGCACCGGTAAGCAGAATAGTTTTGCCAGCGCCAACGAACAAAAGCCCAATCACTCCCTGTGGACCGACTTACTTCAAAAACACGTGAATAAAGAAGGTTTTGTAAACTATAAGGGCATGTTGAAAGACAAAGATAAACTCAACGCCTATACCCGGGAACTAAGCAACAATCCTCCATCTGCCAGCTGGACCGACAAAGAAAAACTGGCCTATTGGATCAACGCCTATAATGCCTTCACGGTGAAGTTAATTGTAGACAACTACCCCATTGAAAGCATCAAAGATTTGAACCCAACCTTAGCCATACCTACCGTAAACACAGTGTGGACAAAAAAGTGGTTTCAAATTGGGGGTGAAGACTTTAGCCTGGACAGAATAGAACACAAAATATTGAGAAAAGACTTTGAAGAGCCAAGAATACACTTTGCAGTGAACTGTGCTTCCTTTTCCTGCCCTCCCTTAAGAAACGAAGCTTTTGTGGCCGAAAAAATAGACCGGCAACTCGATGAACAAGCTCGCCAGTTCATCAACGATTCGGTGCGAAACAAAATCGCTAAAGACAAAGTTACTATCTCACAAATTTTCAACTGGTTTAAAGGAGATTTTACCAAAGGACAAAGCCTGATAGAGTTTTTAAACCGATACGCCAAGACCAAAATAAATGCCGATGCCGATGTAAATCATATGGATTATAACTGGACGCTAAATGAAATTAAATAGTTGAAAGTAGAGTGATATATTGTTTAAGAAAGACCGTAAGACCTGCGGTCTTTTTTCATGCTTTTATTTCTTATAATTGTAGCTTTCGAAAAGGTCGAAACGAACTATGCATAACAAAAAATGGCTGATTTCAGCACTCTTTTTACTAGTTGCGGTTTTCCTGTTCACCGCAATAAAAAGAAAGCCCAATACCCCTTATAAGCCTGAATCAATCACTGAAGCACCTGCCCGGGTGCCTCTCACTAATAAGCACTCCAGCCTTCCTGCTCTCGCTCCAATGGACTCTATGGTAAACCGGGTTATGCGAAACCTGCGTATTGAAGGAGCCACGGTAGCACTGGTTAAAGACGAACGACTGGTATATGCCAAAGGTTTTGGATATGCCGATAAAGAAAATAAAGTAAAAGTTGAGCCCTATCACCGGTTTAGAATAGGTTCTGTTTCCAAACTTATTACAGCCATTGCAGTGCTCAAATTGGTAGATGAAGGCAAACTCTCCTTAGATGACTATGTGTTTGGCGAAAAAGGAATTCTAAAGGGGAAACCTTACGATAAGATACAGAACCGGAACGTATATCAAATTAAAGTAAAGCACCTGCTCAATCATACCGGGGGCTGGAGCCTCATCACCTACGGAGACCCTATGTTTATTCCCCATAAAATCCACAAGATGGATAAGGTGAGCTACCCCATAGAGTTCGATGATGTGGTAAGGTTTGTACTCACAAGACATTTGCCTTACAGGCCTGGCACACGCTTCGACTATTCCAATTTTGGTTATTGTCTTTTGGGCAGGGTTATAGAGGAAGTAACAGGCGATGACTATGAAGAATGGGTAATTGACCATATTTTAGAGCCCAACGGTATTAAAAACATGGCCATTGCAGGCAACTTTGAGAAAGACCGTAAGAAAAACGAGGTAAAGTATTACGACTACAGTGTAGACAACCAACAACTGTCATTTACCGGCTCCGGTAAAATGGTGTATAAGCCCTATGGTGCCGATGATATTGAGATGCTTGGACCTGCAGGTGGCTGGTTGGCCAACTCGGTAGACTTAATGAGGGTGCTGGTGTTGGTAGACGGTTATTCAAGAAGATACAAAGACATTCTTAGCAAAGATCTGATTAACAAGATGGTCAATGGAGTAGGGGGCATAAACCAGCCACTTGGCTGGAGAAGTACTAGAGGAGAGCACTGGTGGAGAACCGGAACACTTTCCGGAACCTCGGCCCTGCTTACCCGCGATGAAAAAGGATACTCATGGGTAATTGTGGCCAATACTACTCCACGAAGAGGGAGTTTTCCGGGTACCAGCCGATGGGCCATTCGGGAAGGAATAAAGCTAGTGAAAAGCTGGCCCTCTCACGATTTGTTCGAGGTATCAGAATAGGAAAAGCCAGTCTTTGCAGACTGGCTTCAACCAAAATTAACCCTAACTAAAACTGTGTTTTTTATTCCGCCAGGCGGTAGTATTTTTTGCTGCCAAAACTGGCTAGGTAGTCAGCTTTGTTTACCAAGCCTCTCAAAGAAGAATCTGTTGTAGGATTGCCAGAGGCAAGAAGTTCACCATTGCTATCGAAAACCTTCACCCCTTCAGTAGATTCTAAGGCAAGTTCTTCCAACACAATTTCTTCCAGACTCATCTCTTCTGCCTCATTGAAAGAAGCCTCAATTTCTAGCAAGGTGCTGCTTTCCAGTGCAGACATTCTAAGGTCTGCTTTACCGGGCTTATCAGCACTTGCCTGAAACAGAGTGACCATGGCTAAAGCCATTGCAATTAGTGAGCTGATGTTCTTGATTGTTCTTCTTGAGTTATTTTGAGTATTGACCTTTGAGCTATTCATGACCGTACTGTTAATGTTGTTTTTCATTTTTTGACCTATGCCACTATTTAGTCAAGCGCTGTGCCAATACTTGCAAGTCACTGAAAATCAACAATTAATAAATGATTGTACGATTGTGAACGAAAAATTGTGTACGATTATCGTACACCCTTTGGTTGAAAATAGTACACAACTGTCCGGGTGGGCCGGCTAATTGTAGGTGACGGCATTAGGTTTTTTGTGTTGAAAAGGACACGGTCGGCTTAGAGGAGCAATCAGCACTATTCAGATTCCAACTACCCTTTTAGCCGATTGTTTAGAGCCTCATAAACCTAGAGTAACTCATTCGCTAAGTTGGCCAGCTCCGATCTCTCACCTTTTTCAAGTGTAATATGAGCGTATAAAGGGTGGTCTTGTACCCTGTCAATCAGATATGAAAGCCCATTGGATTGAGAATCGAGATAGGGCGTATCTATTTGATGAACGTCTCCGGTAAACACAATTTTGGTGTTTTCACCGGCCCGGGTAATAATAGTCTTGATTTCGTGCGGTGTAAGATTTTGAGCCTCATCTACTATAAAGAAGATATTCGAGAGGCTTCTACCTCGAATATAAGCCAATGGGGTAATCAAGAGCTTTTCCTTATTCACCATTTCGGTAATGGCCTTAAACTCTTTGTCCGTTTCCTTATACTGGTTTTGAATAAACTTTAGATTGTCCCAAAGAGGCTCCATATAGGGGTTCAGCTTAGACTTAATGTCTCCGGGCAGGTACCCTATATCTTTGTTGCTCAAAGGTACTATGGGTCTGGCCAGATATATTTGTTTGTACTCTCTGCGCTGTTCCAGGGCTCCGGCAAGGGTAAGCAACGTTTTACCGGTACCCGCCACTCCCTGAATAGTAACGAGTTTTACTTCGGGGTTCATAATGGCATGAATGGCAAAGGTTTGCTCAGCATTTTTGGGCTTTATTCCGGATACAGGTCGTTTATCTACTTTCTCAATGGTTTGTTCCATTGAGTTATAATAGGCCAATACCGAGTTTTTATCGCTCTTGAGTATAAAATACTGATTGGGCTGCGGCTTCTTAGATTTAAGAACCTCTTTGGGTGCTAAAGTGCCATCTTCATACAAATGATTGATGAGTTCAGAGTCGATCTTCTCAATTTCAATCTTGCCTTTGCGAAGTGAATCGACATTTTTAATTTTTCCGGTTTCGTAGTCCTCGGCCGGTAAGCCAATAGACTTGGCTTTCATGCGCAGGTTAATGTCTTTAGATACCAATATAACCTTACGGTCCGGGTGTTCCTCCTTGAGCCGCAAAGCTGCATTGAGTATTCGGTGGTCGTTCTTTTTTTCTCCAAAAATCACATTAGCATCGAGGGCACTTTCACCGCTTCCGGCCTCCATTACTACCTTAAAACTGCCGCGGGTTTTTCCATTTAGAGGAATCCAGTCCTGGAGCGACTTGTCTTTAGCCAGCTTGTCGAGCAAACGAGTAAACTCGCGGGCTTCAAAGTTTTTGGTGTCGTTTCCCTTTTTAAACTGATCCAGTTCTTCAAGCACGGTAATGGGGAGCCCAATGTCGTGCTCCTCAAAATTCATGATGGCAATGTGTTCGTAAAGGATAACGGAGGTGTCTAAAACAAATATCTTCCGGTCGGTCTTCTTCGCTCTCGGCATACTACAATTTGGAAATCAACAATGAATAGAACGTTGTTTTAAATTAGTAAATATTCGGAGCAAACAAGCATATCGATCACTATTAACATAGAAATAATTTGACCTCGTCCAGCCTGTATACCTGCAGCCTGCTGGCTGCGTGAGGCCAGACTCATGACGAGATATAGTTTTGAATTTCTTTGATAGCGTTTTCCATCTCAAACTCAATCTGTTGATTATTAGACCTTAGAGAGTGGTAGTCAAACTCCTTCAATTCATTATCTCTGATTCTGTTATTTGATGGTCTTCTTTACCAAGGAGATGGTTGAGTTATGACGGTTTAAGTAATCCTTGAAGTTTGCGATTCTCTTTAAAATGAAAATCAGTAAGACAATGGGTAATAGAAGTCCAAAAAACAATAGAGAGATGGATTTATTGAATAGGAGAACATCTGGTCTCCAATAATTTTCATAGAGGAAACTCACGAGAAGGTAATCAGAAAGAAGGAATATGCTCACGAACAGAATCATCCAGAAAGGGTCAATTACAGCATTTAGTGCCTTAATTCGAACGGGTTGTTTCTCACGGCACTTTGAACAAACCAACTCTAACCTATCGCCCAATTCCTGCTCAAGTAAGAACTTCGATCTCACCTTGAGTTTTGTCTTAGAGGTTCTTCCGCAGCTTTTACAATCAAACTTAAACTTAAACAGGAGGCCCATGTCTTATCGTTTTTTTTAACCCTCCCTTGCTAAGGAGCTCGTGGAGGCTAGAAGCTCAGTTTCTTCCAGGCATTTCTTAACAACAGGGTAGCTGCCAGAGCAATGATCAATAGCACTACGGCATTCAGGGTTTCGCCATAAATGAACATGCCAACCGAGAAGAGAGCAGCATATACGATGATAATTCCCAGGAAGATTGCCAAAAGGTCTACGCTAAATTTACCGGTGCCCTCAGCAGGTTTCTCACCTCTATCAAAGGCTTGTTTTTTCAGCCCGTTCCAGCCAATACCGTAGGGTTTTACCAAATTGAAGAATTGTAACAAGGTTTGGTAATCGGTGGGTTTGGTAAGTAGTGTTACACTCACCCAGGCAAGAGTAGTAATGCCTACGCTAAGCAGCAACTGGTATTCGCTGGGAATAGAGGTAAGAGACTCAGGGCCAAACTTAAATAACAGAGCCAGGATAAATGAAACCACCATTCCTGCAATTTCTGAATAGGCATTAATTCTCCACCAAAACCAGCGTAAAATAAAAATAGAACCGGTACCGGCACCAATGGATAAGAGAATCTGGAAGGCATCGTAGGCACTGGTGAGTACCAAAGCAAAAAGGCCCGCCAGAACCATAAGCACCACAGTAGAAATACGCCCTACATTTACCAGTTCCTTTTCTGTCGCATCCGGTTTTACAAACCTCTGATAAAAGTCGAAAGCTACATATGAAGAGCCCCAGTTGAGGTGGGTTGAAATAGTAGACATATAGGCCGCAATAAGCGAAGCAATGACAATACCCAAAAGTCCTTTGGGAAGCTTTAGCAACATGGTTGAATACCCCAAATCATGCCCTAATTTGCCAATTTCGACTGTTGGATTTGCCAAGTGTAGATGCACTAGTTGCTCATCTTTTAACGGATCACTCCATTCTTCTCCCTTTTTCTTTTTTAAGTTTTTCCCTATATGAACATAAGCTAGTGACTTAATTTCAAGTGATTCCTTGTTGCTTTCTACTATAGATAAAAGCCTTTGATAATCCTCTTTTTGTTTAACATTCTCTGTTTTAGCCTGCTTCTCATGAATTTTATTGATCAGGGTCTCAATATCTTGTGGTGAAGTTTCTTTTTCAAGAAAGGCTCGGGCTTCTGAACTGATAGGAGTAGTACTAATTCTATTATTATCAAGAGACATTGGATATATGAGAATCGATGCCAAGGCAATCAATATCCAAGGCCATGGCCTAAGGGCATAGTGCGTTATGTTGAACAGAAAGGTAGCCGAAACGGCATGCTTTTCATTTTTTGACGAAAGCATTCTTTGAGCAATATAGCCTCCTCCGCCAGGTTCAGCTCCGGGATACCACACGCTCCACCATTGAACCGCCAGCGGAATTACTAAGAGGGTAATGAAGAGCTCACGATTCGAAAAACTTGGAATTAAGTTGAGCTTAGAAGCAACCTCCGGTTTTTCCAACAAGGCAGTTAGGCCGCCAACTTCAGGTAGGTTAACAATGTAAATGGCTGCCGCCACCGAGCCCACCATAGCCACTAAAAATTGCAGGAAATCTGTGAGTATTACCCCACGAAGCCCGCCAAGAGAACTGTAGGCTACTGTGATTACCGAGGCATATACCACTGTTTTCCAGGGCTCCAGCCCAAACATAACTTCTCCTATTTTAATGGCCGCCAAAGACACTGAGGCCATAATCATTACATTAAAGAATACACCTAGATAGATGGCTCTGAAACCTCTTAAAAAGGCAGCTTCTTTGCCGGAATAGCGTTTTTCGTAAAACTCCAGGTCTGTGAGAACCCCAGATTTACGCCACAGTTTTGCATAAATGAATACCGTGAGCATACCGGTAATAAGGAAGGCCCACCAGGTCCAGTTGCCGGCCACACCGTTTTGTCTTACAATATCTGTCACCAGATTAGGCGTATCGGCCGAAAATGTTGTGGCTACCATAGAAACACCCAGCAACCACCACGGCATATTACGGCCCGATAAAAAGAACTCTTTAGAAGACGAACCGGCTTTGCGAGAGACCTTTAAACCAATGGCCAAAAAGACAAGAAAGAAAAGAACAATAATGATCCAGTCGATGGTGGAAATATTCATAGCTGCAAATAAAAAGTGGTTGGCCTTTTGAGAAACAAGGAATACCTGAGTATGCCCCCTCAATTCCTCTTGGGCGGTGTTCAACTTACAAGATTAACTTCATTTTATTAAAACCCCGACAGATTTTATCAAAGCTTAAATTGATTTGTCTGAAGTTTTTGTTCATTTTCGAACCAACAATAATAGAAATTTTTAACAGCACATTATGGATTTAACACTAGTGGTATTAGCAGCAGGTATGGGTAGCCGTTATGGAGGAAACAAACAGCTAGACGGTATTGGCCCAAATGGTGAAATCATAATGGATTACTCCATACACGATGCCATTGAGGCAGGCTTTACCAAAGTAGTGTTTATTATAAGAACAGATCTGAAAGAAGCTTTTGAAAACCACTATAAGGAAAGGTTCAAAGGCAAGATAAAAATGGAGTACGCCTTTCAGAATGAATATACTAAGCACACGGCAGCTTATGAGGCCAATCGGAAAAAGCCATGGGGAACTACTCATGCGGTGTTGGCTGCCAGGCACCTCATCAATGAACCTTTTGTGGTAATTAATGCCGATGATTACTATGGGCAAGAGTCTTTTGCTGAGGTAGTGGCCGCCATGAAAAACCTCAAGGACAATGAGTACCTCATAATGGGTTATAAATTAGAAAACACACTTTCAGATCATGGCACCGTAAACCGTGGAGTGTGTCAGGTCGATGATAATATGCATCTCATTGGTATTAAAGAGACGTTGGCAATTGGTAAAGAAAATGGAGTTATTTCTTACCAGGAGGGTGGCCAGCGGCATGAATTAAGCCCCAACACCTATGTATCTATGAATTTCTTTGGGTTTCCTCCTTCGGTTTTGCCCCTCTTCGAAGAAAAGTTTATTGAGTTTGTGCAGCAAAACAATGAAGACCCAAAAGCCGAATGCTTTATGCCCGTAGAGGTTGGTAACTTAATGAAAGAGGGCAAGGCTGTAGTGAAGGTGGTGCCAACTACGGCCTCTTGGTTAGGCGTGACCTACAAGGAAGATAAGGAACACGTGGTTGCGGGAATCAACAAGATGATTGCCGATGGACTATACCCGAAAGAAATAAAATGATGGAAAATGCCCTAAAGGGCTTACAATACTTTGCCTTACAAGGAGCAGTCGATTCGATTGCTCCTTTTGGTTTGGGGCACATTAACGACTCTTTTCTGGTTCAGGCAGAAGGTAAGTCATATTTGCTCCAGCGTTTAAATACCAGCGTTTTTAAAACACCACAGGTGATTGAAGGCAACCTGAGGGCCCTACTAGCCCATGCCCCCGAACTTTTTGCTAAACATTTGCGGGGAACCGGAGGCAACTATCATGAATTCGATGGGGAACACTGGTGGCGCCTGCAGGAATTTGTACCCAACAGCTATTCTCCCAATGAATTACAACCCAATGAGTTGAGAGAGGTTTCAACGGGTTTTGGATGCTTTACCGCACAGTTTGGCTCCCAGCCCCTTGAAAAGTACACAGAAAGTATTCCGCATTTTCATGACCTCCACCTTCGTTTGAGGCAATTGCAGGCTGCCGTAGAAGCTAATGCAGCAGGGCGATTGGAAAGCGTATTGGCCGAAGTAGGGCAGGTGCAACAATTCAATTGGATTGCGGCCCGCTTCGATAAACTGGTGGATGAGGGCTTGCCCCTCAGGATTTGTCATAATGATGCCAAGGCCGGCAACTGTCTGCTTTCTAAACCCGACAGCCGATTTTTAAAAGTGGTTGATCTCGATACGGTTGGCCCCGGATATGCCTTGTTCGACCTGGGAGATATGCTAAGGTCTATGCTCTTTAATGTGCCGGAAAACAGGGAGAACCTGGAAAGTCTATCCTTTAGCAAGGAGCGTTTTCATGCCATTGTCAACCCCTTTGTGGAAGCGTGCAGCGGGGTTTTAAAACCCATAGAGATAGAGTCACTTCCTTTTGGTGGTCTGTATATGACTTATATTATGGCTGTTCGTTTCTTAACCGACTACCTCAACGGAGATATTTACTATAAAGTGAGCCACGAAAAGGAAAACTTAAGTAGAGCCCGAAACCAACTGACCATTTTGGAACTGATGGCCTCTTCTATGGCCTAGCAAATCTGCGTTTCATTTAGCATCTTTCAAGCCTCTCAACTCATGTATAAATGAAAAACGCGCAGTATTGGATTGAAAAACTCAATCTTGAAAAGCATCCCGAAGGAGGTTTTTTTGCAGAAACCTATCGATCTAAAGAAAAACTCCATGAAACTAAGCTTCCGGACCGGTACAAAACAGGGAGGGTATTTGGTACGTCTATTTATTTTTTATTGACCGTAGAAAGTGTTTCTAACTTTCATCGGTTGGCGTCAGATGAAATCTGGCATTATCATTTCGGAGGATCAGTAAAGGTGCATTTTATTCATAAGGATGGCACTACCTCTGAGCACGTGTTGGGGCCTGACCTGGAGAGGTCGCAAAGCTTTCAGTTGGTAATTCCGCGTGGCACCTGGTTTGCAGCAGAGGTCATAGAGGCAGACTATGTGTTGGTGGGTTGTACTGTTTCTCCCGGCTTTGAGTTCGAAGATTTTGAATTGGCCGATCGCACCGAACTATCGTCCGCTTATCCGCAGCATCAAACCCTAATTGCCCGGTTCACGAATAATCAGTCATAGTTTTCTGCTAAAGAGAACCCAGAAAGTAAACAAAATAGCTAACAGATGATTTTATCTACAACCCCTTCTATAGAAGGACACACCATTACCAAATATCATGGAGTAGTAACGGGCGAAGCCATAATAGGTGCCAACTTGTTTAAAGACATTTTTGCCAGTATTACGGACTTGGTAGGAGGGCGTTCGGGCACTTACGAGCGGGTTTTGAGAGAAGCAAAAGATGGGGCTCTTAAGGAGCTTCAATACAACGCTCAATCTTTAGGAGCCAATGCGGTAGTGGGCATTGATTTGGATTATGAGACCATTGGTCATAACGCAAGCATGCTAATGGTAACCGCCAGCGGCACGGCTGTGACTTACGAAAAATAACTTGTGATATAGTCTAGTTTAACAAGTGTTTTCTATCCGTAAAGCCACTCTGAAAAGAGTGGCTTTTATTTTGGGATGGAGCCGTTCTGCTTCTCAAAGCGGTCGGACGACTCCATTTTATCTCATTTTATCGAGCGGAATAAACTTAAACTTCTGTCCACCAATAGAGGCTTCATACATCAGACCTCCTTTAGCCATAGTGAACACGGCTACCCCATCCGTATATTTGGCATTCGCACTTATTCCGGATTTTAGTGCAACAGCCGATGCCTGGGCGGCCAATTGCAGCTCGTTTTCAATGAATCGAGTATAGGCATCAGCATCTTCAAAAAAGATCACCTCACTGTAGGCTTGTCCGCCAAACTGAAAACCTATAGAAATTTGGGTCATGTTTACCCCTCCGGTAACCTCACCATTGCGATAGACAACTCCCTTACCGGCTGCACCTCCAACCCCTATGGCTCCTTTGCCAATAGAGGGAAACACCGCGTAGCCATAGGAGTTATTGAAGAAGGCCGCAATGCCCGCATCGGCTTTCTTGAAATCAGCTATGGTAGTTGCAGCCGCTTTCACATCGTATTTTTCCTTTTTTCTCCTCTGCGCCACAGAGGTGTTAAGGGCCGAGAAAAAAAAGCCTACAACCAGAATTAAAACAGTAATCTTTCTCATGATTTAAGTTGTTTTAGCCATATAAATATCTCCTTTTGGGGTAGGAACAATGTCAATAACATTGGCCAATACCAGCCGTACCAGAGTTCTGGAGGCTACAAATTTAGGCACGCGCACCAACCTAACGAAATCAATCAGGCTAACGTGTTCATGCTCGGCCAAATAGTTGAGCAGAACTTTTTCCTGCTCGCCATAGGTAAATTGAATGTCTTTGTTGCGCAGCCTCCTTTGCATAATCTCACGCATTTCACGACTAGCCTTTATGCTCTCATCTTTCACCCGCACATAAGCCACTCCTTTTCGTGTGCCGGGGTGCTCCCTTACAAAATGAGGTTTCTTCCGACTTTCCGGAATTTTAAATACGGCCACTCCCTTTTTTTCGGTGAGAGCAACAAGCGATACCTCATACGGAAGTTGAGGCCTGATGAGCTCTTTAATAGCCTTCTCAATCACAAATGCCTCGCCCTCAATATCCCGCGTTCCACTGAGAGTGCCATCGTCATCTACCCCCAAAAGCAATACACCTCCTGCAGAATTGGCAAAGGCTACCAACTCCCTCACTATCTTATCGGGGTGGTTGGCCTTTTTTTTAAACTCCAGACTTTGTCCTTCGCCCTGCCGGGCAAGTATGCTCAATTCTTTTGGATTCAAAGCATTTGGATTTTGATTTTTGAGTTTTTCTTGTGCCTGATTATTAATAACTTATAGAATGTTTTCACACAATTACATCCCTATGTTTAAGCTAAACCTATTTTTTATACTGATCGTTTTGATTTTTTCGGCCTGCCAGCACAAACCTAAGAATGAAATGACACTTATCATTCAGGTAGAAGAAGCAGACCCTAAAAAAGAATACTATGTGCGGCTGGCATCGAGCTTTATGGCCGAGCCGGAGATTAAGTTTCATTTTGAGGAAGGAGCTAATGAACAGCACATTTCCATACCTCTGAAGGGCCCTAAGATGGTTGTGCTGGGAGGTGAGTTTTTTAAGGTTTTGTATTTAGAGCCGGGCAAAGACCTGGTTTTGAAAGTGAATAAGCAAGAAGACGAATTTGACTTTAGCTATGATGGCGATGGAGCTGTTTTTATGAAACTAATGGATCAGATGAGTCTTCTGGACGATTCGTTGAAAAAGGCGGTCGCTGAAAAAGAGCTGGAGCATGGTATATATTCTCTGCCATGGGAAGAGTTTCAATCGGCAATGCACGAAGTGAAGGTCAAAAAGGAAAACCTGATTGCGGAGAGTACTGAGGTGACAGGTGAATTTAAAACAGCAATGATGGCCGATGCCTGGGCCAGATATATTATGCAACTTGGCTCTTTTGAGAGTTACTATAATTACAGAATTAAAAAACCTGAGGATCCGGAATTTAAAGCTCCTATAGAAGACCGATATGAACAGGCCTTTAAAATGGACGATGGCGCAGTGGTGTCATTGACTTTTGGTAATCTTATTTCCGGGTATGTTACTCACAGCGCTGCCGATCTTGGGACAGAGGAGGTGCCTTGGTATAGCGACCAATCCAACTGGGTAAAACTCTACGAACGCACTCGCGATAATGCAGAAATTCCGCCTAAGTTTAAAGAATACATATTGGGCTCTTATGTAAGTCAATTGCTGATGTCGTTGGGTATTGATGGGGCCTGGGAGGTTAAAGAGGAGTTTCTGGCCAATTATCCCAATGGAGAAGTGGCTGATGAAATTATTCCTCTCTATGCTTCATGGGAGCCACTCAGAAAGGGGCAGCCGGCTCCCGATTTTACATATACCTCCATAGAGGGCAAAGAGGTTTCATTGAGCGATTTTAAAGGGAAAGTGGTGTATATAGATGTTTGGGCTACCTGGTGTGGGCCTTGCATTGCCGAGTTTCCCAGCTCCAAGAAACTAAAAGAGCGCTTGAAAGATGCCGATGATGTGGTTTGGCTGTATGTCTCTATCGATGACCCAAAAGCTAAGGAAAAGTGGGAGAAAGATGTAGTAAAGTATGAGATTGACAAAGGTGTTAACCTCTTTGGCGGTGAGGGTTGGGATACGTCTATCACTGACCTGTACAAAATCAAGGGCATTCCGAGGTATATACTTGTAGACAAAGAGGGAAGGATTTTTAACTCCCAGGCTTCGCGGCCATCGTCAGGAGATATTATCTACAATGAAATTCAACAGCTAAGAGGAGTGGGATTAGACAAGGCCATGTCTCCGTAAATAAAAGAAAGAGGCTACCTCAAAAGCCATGTGAGCGTCATCCTCAACTTGCTTGCCTGTTGGTAGACAAGTTCAGAATAACGAGTCTTGAAGCTTTTGAGGCAGCCTCGTTTTATGCCAATGCCTTAGTTATCGTTTTCGTCCTCGTCAAAGTCATCAAAATCGGGCATTGAAAACATGCTGCTGAGCAGGTCTTTGAATCGTGTGCCGGTATCCAATGGAGACTTGCTGAGTTTACTGTACTCGGCCAAACCATGCAGCACAAATTCCATTAGAAAAAGTTGTTCATGCTTGTTTGCCTTAGGGTGATGTTTCTTTACCAATTCCTGCAGGCCGGGTATTGCCTTTAGGGCTTTTGCGTACTCTGGTTGGTTCAAATCATGGGGAAGGTCTAGTGTGTAACCTTCTCCAAACCAGTCGATAATGCTCTTGTACGGATTACTTTTTTGTTCCTTGTTTTTATCGTCCGGTTTAGGAAAATAATCTGTAAACAAAGTGCGAACGGCTTTACCCACCAGGCTATGAGCCACCAGGCCTGCTCCCTCTTGTTCTCCTTCATAAACAAGTTCTACCTTTCCTGTTATGGCCGGTATAATGCCTATGAAGTCAGAAACCCTTACATAAGTCTGTGGCTCATTGTTTAGGAGAGCCCTTCGTTCGGCAGCACTAATTAGGTTTTCGTAGGCAGAAATAGTGAGTCTTGCCGAAACGCCACTTTTTTCGTCTACGTATTCGCTGCTTCTGGCCTCAATGGCCACCTGTTCGATAAGGTCTTGCGACAGCTCGTTTACCACCACTATTTCTTTCTGAAGAGCCTTTATGCGCGCCTCTTGTACGGTAATTTGCTTGCCTATGTCTCTCGATTTTGGGTAGTGTGTAATAATCTGACTATCAATTCTATCTTTTAAGGGTGTTACTATGCTGCCTCGGTTGGTGTAATCTTCAGGGTTGGCTGTAAACACAAACTGAATATCCAGAGGCAGACGTAATTTAAACCCTCGAATTTGTATATCTCCTTCTTGCAGAATATTGAAAAGGGCCACCTGAATTCTAGCCTGAAGATCGGGCAATTCGTTAATCACAAATATGCACCGGTGCGAACGCGGCACCAGTCCGTAATGAATCACGCGCTCATCAGAATAAGGGAGTTTGAGAGAGGCCGCTTTAATAGGGTCGACATCTCCAATTAAGTCGGCAATGGATACATCAGGAGTGGCTAGCTTTTCGGCATATCGTTCGGATCTGTGTAACCAGTCTATCTCGGTGTTGTCTCCGTTGGCCAGCACCTGCTCACGGCCAAACTTACTAATGGGCATTAGTGGGTCATCGTTCAGTTCAGCTCCTTTTATTACGGGAATGTATTCATTGAGAAGTTCAGTCATTTGTCGGGCAATGCGTGTTTTAGCTTGCCCTCTGAGACCCAGAAGGTTCATGTTGTGCATGGAGAGAATTGCCCGTTGAATATCCGGGATTACGGTGTCTTCATAGCCCCAAATGCCCTCGAACGTAGGCTCCTTTTTTCTCAGCTTGTCAATCAGGTTATCTCTTAACTCTTCTTTCACCGACTGGCTGCGGTAGCCAGCGGCCTTCAATTCGCCCAGGGTCTTTATTTTCAGTAATTTATCTGGGGTCAATGCTTTGTAGTTCATGCTAGAAATTTTTTCTACGGTTGCGTTTGTAGTCTTCGAAAATCAAATGTCCTAAACCTTTCAGGCTGCTGTAGTAGGCGTTGCCGTTGTTAGTTTTGGTAAACTCCTGTACAAATTCTTTCAGATATGGGTCTGAAGCAATCATAAAGGTGGTAACAGGAATGTGTAACCTTCGGCATTGCGTAGCCAGGTTTAGGGTTTTGTTTAAAATTTTTGGGTCTAAGCCAAAAGCATTTTTGTAATACTTAATACCCACCTTCATGCAAGTAGGCTTGCCATCGGTAATCATAAAAATCTGCTTATTGGCGTTTTTCCTTCTCCTCAAAATATCCATGGCCAGCTCAAGGCCGGCAATTGTATTGGTATGGTAAGGCCCTACTTGCAGGTAGGGCAGGTCTTTAATGTCTATTTGCCAGGCATCGTTACCAAATACTATTACATCGAGCGTATCTTTTGGATACTTGGTGGTAATCAGTTCGGCCAGTGCCATGGCTGTTTTTTTAGCGGGCGTAATACGATCTTCTCCATAAAGGATCATGGAGTGAGAGATATCGATCATCAGTACGGTAGATGTCTGCGTTTTATACTCTGTTTCTACTACCTCCAGATCGTTTTCGGTCATTAAAAAGTCTCCGAACCCATGGTTGATCTGCGCGTTTTTCAGGGAATCGGTCATGGCAATTTGCTGAAGTGAGTCGCCAAACTCAAAGGGCCTTCTGTCCGTGCCTAGTTCATCACCAGTACCCGAAAAGTTAGTTTTATGTTGCCCCTTGCCCGATTTTTTAAGCTTACCAAAGATCTCTTCCAAGGCCGATTTTCGAATCTGTTGTCCGGTTTTTCCGGTTACCTTAAACTTACCCTCCTGATTTTCTTCGG
Organism: Roseivirga sp. UBA838; assembly: GCF_002296035.1. Taxonomy (NCBI): domain Bacteria; kingdom Pseudomonadati; phylum Bacteroidota; class Cytophagia; order Cytophagales; family Roseivirgaceae; genus Roseivirga; species Roseivirga sp. UBA838. The sequence goes on along the minus strand of NZ_DBHC01000032.1, from coordinate 80,444 downwards.
TAATATATCCCTTGTCTTTCAGGTCTTCAATAAAATCACCAATTCCATATTGGCCATCCGTCAGGTTGTACTGTTTGTCCAGGTTGGTCAACCAGGCCAGAGCTTCAGCCACATCGCCACCGGTAATACTGACTAGCTGCAGAAAAATATTCAGCAGATTATCGAAAGCAGATTCTCCCTGAGCTTTTTGAGGAATGTATTTTGAGAACCGATATCCCTTCATGAGTTTTAGTATTCGCTATTGGTTGTTTGAGCAGCCACAGGGGTGCTGCTCCGGTTTCGAGTTCTTACACAACGCCACTCTTACATTTTTGGTTTAACTTGAACATATATTACTAACATGGGGCTGCAATACCAACCTCAATTAGTTATTTACCGACTGTTTCTTTTAATGGCGCGGGCGTTATTCTAGCAAAATCTCAAACGAAGACTCTACTACCCTGATCGAGACATTGACCAAAACAAAATATTCTGAGCTTACTGAAATAGAGCTGATAGAGAAGTCGAAGGAAGACAAGGCCTACTTTAAGCCCTTGTATGAGAAGTACTATGAGCAGATTTTTCGGTTGGTTTTTGCCAGGGTTCAGGATGTGGAGCTAACTGGCGAAATTACCTCGGAGGCTTTTAGCAAGACCTTGGCCAATATTCACAAGTTCGAATATAAAGGCTATCCGTTTTCTGCCTGGATTACCCGAATAGCCATTAACTGTTGTTACGACTACTTTAGGGCTAAGCAGAAAAATAGGATGGTGAGCCTGGAGAATTACACCACGCATGATATTGCTTTTGAAATAGAGCTGGAAGAAAACGACAAAGAACTCTGGCTTACCCTGTTGCCCGATATTCTGGAAAAACTTAAACCCAAAGATCTTGAACTTGTGGAAATGAGGTTTTTTGAAGGAAAGAGCTTTGCGGAGATTGCCTTTATTTTGGATATCACGGAAGGCAATGCCAAAACCAGAACTTACAGGGTGTTGAAGCGAATGAAAAAGTTATTTAGACAAGGTACACGATGAAGTACAAGTTTGTAAGTAAGGCTAAGATGCCGAGTCCGGCTGAAATTAAAAGCACCATGAACTTTGGTAAGGTGGTGGCGAACTCCAAGGTTTTGGCCGGAGCTAAAATCACTTCTGCAGTACTCAAAGGTACGGCAGCTGTTAAATCGGCTGTAGTAAGTACGGTTTCTGTGGCTGTAGTGGCTACTTCAACCTATGTGGTTTATCCGGAGCTGTTTCAAAAAACAACCCCCGAACCGGAGATAATGACCGAAACGCCTTTTGTGATCCCTGCAGATACGGTAGCTACCGAAGAACCAGTGGTTGTCGATAGTTCGGGAGTTCAGCCTTCTGTTTTGGCCGATACCATATCATCAGTGCCTGCTGCAACTAATACACGAAGCAATAAAAAAATACCCAGACAAAGCCCTACACAGAACGACAATCATTTGGTGGATAAGAACATACTGATTAGGGCTAGCCCTTTGCCAGATACCGATGCACTAATGAGCCATATCCATAGCCAGCTGAAGTATCCTATTCAGCACTTGGGAGATTCCATTCAGGGTTATGTGAAACTTCTTTTTAAAGTGAATGAAGAAGGACAGACGGAAAACTTCAAAGTGTTGGAGTCGCTGGGTAAAGCTTTTGATTCTGAGGCCATACGCGTAATTAGATCCTATAAAAAATGGAGGCCGGCCAGCTACAACGGTAAACCCCAGGAGGGCTTTTTTCAGATCGACATTAAGTTTGAAATTAAGTAGAAGGCTTCTCTAACCTACCATTTTCTTGATAAATAGGTAGACTTCTGTCTATATTGTCACTTGGGAGCTACCTATGATCAAGTACTCAATCAAGGATTTAGAAAAATTTTCAGGCATAAAAGCCCATACCATACGTATTTGGGAGCAGCGCTATCAATTGCTTACCCCCAAACGCACGGAAACCAATATTCGCTATTACGATGAAGACCAGCTCAAGTACCTGCTCAATGTAACTCTCCTGCTCGAACATGGATTTAGAATTTCGCAAATCTGCGCCATGACCGGAGCCGAGTTTAATGCGCATTTGAAAGAAGTAGCCGGGAAGGGGCTAAACTCCAAAGAAGATAACATGCTGAATGCGGCCGTCAATGAATTGGTTTTGGCCATGTTGGAGTTAGATGAGCAACGTTTCGAAAAAATAATGAGTAGTAGCCTTTTACAGCGCAGTTTTGAAGAGGTGCTCATTAAGGTGATATATCCGTTTCTCAAAAGAATTGGTGTGATGTGGCGAATTGGAGAAGTTTCTACAGCCCAGGAACACTTTATATACCAGCTCATAAGGCAGAAAATTATAGTGGCCATAGACTCTCTGATTGTGCGCTCTAAGTCTTCTGAGAAGTATTTGCTGTTTTTGCCCAAATCGGAATTTAGCGACTTGCTCATTCTACTTTTTACATACATTCTAAAAAACAGGGGCAAGCAGTGTATCTATCTCGGGGCCGATATTCCATTCAAAGATTTGCAGCAGGTGGCTCAGATCACAAAGCCGGATGTGCTATTTACGTTTGTAAAAGCCCCGGCATCTAAACTAGATACTCAGGCTTATATTTATGAACTCTCCGAGAAGTTTGGCGATAAGCAAATTCTCATTAGCGGGAATCCCTACTTTATGGAAGAGTTGGAGTACCCAAAGAATGTTCTGCTAATTCTTGAAGCGAACGACTTAATTGAAATGCTAACGGACTAAATAGGGTATAATCGGCTGAAATCCGTATATTCCCTAAATTTTTAGAAATGGGTCAAAGGTCAAAATTTCTAGGGTTGCTGGCATTGGTTCTAGCAGCCTGTTCGAGCAACAACCGTGAAGAATACTTATTGGGCGAATGGTACAATGAGTCGTTGCGAGTGGATATCGATGCGCTGGACGGAACACCTGATTCAATTTTTTCTGTGCCGGCCGGTCAATGGGAAGAGATTCTTCAGATTCAACCAATACGCACAACTTACAAGGCAGATGGAACCTATGAGTCGGTTTACACCGAATTGGATGGTACTTTATTGCAGAAAACCTCTGGTCAGTGGGCATTGAAAGGTGATTCGCTTTTTTTAACCTCTCAAGGCTTAACGACCAGCTATTATTTTGAGTGGAAAGATGGGAAGGGGCTGTTTGAAGGCTTCCTGGATTGGGACACCGATGGTAAGTCAGACGACTTTTACTCGGGTGTTCAAATTAAAAAGTGAATCATCTTTAACTAAATCATATCATTATGGATTTATCTGCTATTAATTGGCTGGCTGTTGTAGTAGCGGCCGTTGCATTTTTCGCCTTGGGGGCTATCTGGTATGGCCCAATTTTCGGTAAGGCCTGGCAAAAAGGCGTTGGCCTTTCTGAAGAGGAACTAAAGAATGCCAACATGGGCAAAACCTTTGGAATCTCGTTTGTTTTGGCCCTCATAATTTCTGTGGGTATGGCCATATTCTTTTTTGGTTTTGGCACAGACCCTAACAACCCGATGACCGTTTCTACCGGTGCTATGTATGGCGCTATGACGGGTGTTTTCTTTCTATTGCCCACTATTTGTATGAACTATTTATTTGCTCAAAAGTCGGCTGCCCTTATGTTTATCGATTCAGGCTATCATATTGTGGCTTATACCATAGTTGGTGTTATACTGGCGGCCTGGCAATAAGTACTTTGGCCATCTGTAACGGATGAATTGCAGGTGGCCTTTATTTTATATTTCCCTTTTGAACCTTTTTTTGCCAATCTTTCGTTGAGTGCCTAGGAAAACTTTCAGCAGCTTATTCTAGTTAAGAAACGATGGCAGTCAATGGTAAAAGAATGGTACTTTCCCCCAAGGTGTACCAAAGAGGTTTTCAGGAAGCTATTCAAGAGTTCGATCGGTACGAACAAATTAAGAGGAGGCTCAATCAAATTAAGGCTTGTCAGCAGTTAAAGAAAGGGGAGGCTTTTTTGAAGCTGATAGAAGCTGCTTAAAACTCCAAAGGCGATTTTAAACCAAAATTGCTGAAATTACTCTCCACCCTTTTGAAAGGTATTGTATGCGGTTCTTCCCAAACAGGTGGTGCAAAATTGTATTTGCGAGCCATGGCTTCGTGAACCTGCCTTCGGGTTGGATGCTCGGGAGAAACCAGATTCATTATAGGGTCGTGGGAAATGCTTTTGTTCAGTATAGCCGTAACTACTCGAATTACGTCTTGTTGGTGCACGTAGTTTACCGGAGTATCTCTACCGGTGGTGTGCTTCCCTGCAAACCACTTACCCGGAATTCTATCATCTCCCATTAAGCCCCCACATCTAAGAATAGTTAGGCGTTGTCCAATTTGTTGTATTTGTTTTTCGGCCTGGACTACGGCCAGAGAAGAGCCTCTTGCAAAGTCTGGGGCTGTGCGGGTACTTACGGTACCGTTGGTGTTTGGATAAAAGGAGGTTGAGCTAATAAACAGTACTTGCTCAACCGGGCTATTGGCCAGCATGTATTTCAGGTACTTTATCTGCTCCTCATAGAAGTGAGGAGGATTCTTTTTTCTCCCCGGAGGAATATTAATAATGAGGGCATCAGCCAATAGCAGCTTCTGAAAATGTTCGCCTACTGGCATAGGGTCAAGCTTTAACAAGACAGGTTCTATGTCCTCTGCTGCCAGTATCGGGAGTTTGTTTTGGCTGGTAGTGCTGCCTGTTACCGAGTGGCCTGAGGCCACCAGGTGCTTTGCCAGTGGAAGCCCCAGCCAACCACAACCTATAATGCCTATCTTCATTGGCCTGCCGCAGAAAACACGGTGGATGCAATGTGACTATAATACTCTTCATAGATAGGGAGTATTTTCACAATGTCGAACTCTTTAGCTCTTTCTAAAGCATTTCGCTTAAACGTTTCCAGGTGTTCTTCGCTCAACACGTGCAAGGCATTTTGGGTCATTTCTTCTATGTTGCCAATGTTAGAGGTAAAGCCCGTTTGACCGTTTATGTTCAACTCAGGAATTCCTCCGGCATTAGAAGAAATAACAGGAACCTGACAGGCCATGGCTTCGAGAGCTGCTAAACCAAAGCTTTCTTTTTCAGAAGGCATTAAAAATAAGTCGGCTACAGAAAGTACTTCTTCTACCGCCTCTAGTTTTCCTAAAAACCGTACTTCATCGTAAATTCCGAGTTCGCGACAAAGCCCTTCTATATGGCCTCTTTCCGGCCCATCGCCCACTAGTAGCAAGCGAGCCGGAACGGTTTCGGATACTTTTTTAAATATTCTCACCACATCATCAACCCGTTTTACTTTTCTGAAGTTGGATGTGTGCACAATCAACTTCTCTCCGTTGGGGCAAATGGCCATTTTAAAATGATCTTTTCGCTGCCGCTGAAATTTTTCCAGATCGATGAAGTTGGGGATTACCTTAATTTCTCGCTGAATATTAAAGTGTTTGTAGGTGTCTTTTTTTAGGTCGTCAGAAACCGCAGTTACACCATCAGAGAGGTTTATGCTGTATGTAACCACCGGTTCATAAGAAGGGTCTTTACCCACCAGGGTTATGTCGGTCCCGTGTAAGGTAGTGACTATGGGAATTTCAATGCCTTCAGATTTTAATATCTGCTTTGCCAAAACGGCAGCCGAGGCGTGCGGAATAGCGTAGTGCACATGAAGTAAATCCAGTTTTTCGAATTTTACCACATCTACCATCTTACTGGCTAGAGCCAGCTCATAAGGGGGGTATTTGAAGAGTGGATAAGAACGAATATTTACCTCGTGGTAAAACAGGTTTTCGTTGAAAAAATCAAGGCGAGTGGGTTGAGAGTAGGTAATGAAGTGTACTTCATGCCCTTTTTTAGCCAGCCCTTTGCCCAGTTCAGTAGCTACAACCCCGCTACCACCAAAGGTGGGGTAACATACAATTCCGATTTTCATTAAGTTTCTCTAAGCAGTTGGTGGTTAAACTCACAAAGTGTGCCTAAGGTTCCAAAATGGATTGATAGACCATGTCTTGTATTCTGGTGCGTATATTTTCTTCTATCAGTTTAAAATTAGAGCTGTCCGGATATGTTCTGTTGCACAGAAAGACAAAAACCAATTCTTCGGCCGGATCGGCCCAAATGGCAGCACCGGTAAAGCCTGTATGACCAAAGGTACTTGCAGAGGCAAATTTGCTGGTAGGGCCTTCTTCTGTACCCGTTATGGGTTTGTCCCAACCCATGCCTCTGCGGTTTTCTACACTTTGAGGAGTGGTGAAGATGGGTATAGTCCAGGGCTCAAAGTATTTTTTGCCGGCATAATATCCCATTTGCAAGTTCATTTGCAACAAGATGGCCAGGTCGTTTGCCGTACTAAAGAGGCCTGCATGGCCTGCAATGCCACCCATTAATGTGGCGTTTTGGTCGTGCACATCGCCACAAACTATGGTGTTTCTAAAATAAGAGTCTACTTCCGTAGGGGCTACATCTTTATAATACCCCTTGCTTCGGGGTTGGTACATAGTACGGCTCATTCCCAAAGGGGCATAAAACTCGCGCATGAGGTAGTCTTCTACCGGCTCATCGATTAACTTTTCCACAAGGCGAAAAATGAGGGTATAACCCAGGTCAGAATAGAGGTAGTCGTATTTCTTTTTCTTTTTGGGGAGCTCGCGCAGGCTCGATTCTACGGTCCATTTCCAAATGGAGTCGTTGAGCGAAACGGGCAGATTGTGTTCCTGTATACGATAGTTATGGCTTGGTCCCCGGGCATCCGTAAAATAATCGGTATTGAGCTGTCCTTTGGTAACCGTTTTCTCCCAAAAGGGGATGTAGGGTTTAAGGCCGGCCTGATGGGCAAGAACGTCTCGTATAATAAGCCCTTCTTTATTGGTGCCTTTTAGTTCTTTCAAATAGTAACCCAGCGGTTTATTAATGTCCAGCTTCTTTTCATCGTATAGACGCATTAAGATTTGGGTAGTGGCGGCCACCTTGGTTACTGAGGCAATATCGTAGATGGTATGCTGGTCAACAGGCCGCTCTTCGTTGTAGGTTTGAAAACCGTACTGTTTTTCATAAACCACCTTACCCTTTCGGGCAATGAGTAGTTGAGCCCCCGGAGTGGCCTTGTTTTTAATAGCTTGCTCAATCAAGCCGTCAATTTTGCGCAGTGAGTCCCAACTCATGCCTGCTTCTTCCGGAAGGCCATAGCTCAACCGGCCGGTGGTGAGTGTTTCGATGCCAGTACCTGCTTTAAAGCTGGAGCCTGCCGTAATGGGTAGCTTGCCCTCTGCCCGCAAAGCACCAAAAATTATTTGTGGGGCTACTTGTTGCGTAATATCATTGTTTTCATAGGTACAAATCAGGTTTTTAACCCCTTCAAAATATTGGAGGGAGTAGGCATTGCCCATTACCACCACAATTACATTGGTCTTTTTCTGTAAGGCCTTTATCCATTCTACTGTCTGAGTGTCTACACCATGTTGGTTGCGTGGCGAGTTGGTTATGCCCTGATAGGCGATAATTACCTGGCTAAATTGGGCAGCCGAGTCTAGGGCCTGGTTGCTGAGCGAGTCAAAACTCAAAGGGGTAACCTTTGTGTACCTGTTCAGCATGTTCTGGAAAACATCGGCATTAGTTTCTCCAATACTTATGCTGGCAAACGACTTTTTGTCTACGCTTATAGTGGGTATGAGTAAATCGCTATTGTCTACAACTGTTATGGCTTTTTGATAGAGCAATTTGTTCAGAGCAATGGCATAATCGTTATTTATGCGTTTGCTAAGGTTAGCTGTATCAATGGGCTTATACTCATTTAAGCCAAACCAATACTTGGCTTTAAGTATTTTCATTACCCTCTCATCGAGCATGGCCTGAGTGAGGGTGCCCTTTTTCAAGGCTTTTTGTATTTGCTTTATGGCTTTGGGTACATCGAGAGGAAACAGAATTACATCGTTTCCGGCCTGAAGAGCCTTTACATCGGCTTCGCCTGCATCGTAATATTTAGCTACCCCTTGCATGTTCATGGCATCGGTAAATGCCAGGCCTTCAAAGCCAAGCTCCCCCTTTAGCAGGTCGGTTACCACATTTTTAGAAAGAGTAGTGGGTGTGTTTTCCGAACTATCGTAGGCAGGAACTTGCAAATGAGCTACCATTACGCTCATTAGACTGTCGTTCATAAGGGCTTTGAAAGGATAGAGTTCAGTTTCGCTCATTCGGTTTTTCGAATGGGTGATCACCGGCAAATCATAATGAGAGTCTACCTCCGTATCGCCATGGCCGGGAAAGTGCTTGGCATTGGCCATAATACCATGGTGTTGCAGGCCTTTCATGTACTCAATGCCTCTGAGGGCCACTTCTTCTTTAGTCTCGCCAAAAGATCTATAGCCAATTACCGGGTTTTTGGGGTTTACATTGACGTCTACCACCGGAGCAAAATTGATGTGCATGTTCATGATTTTGAACTGATTGGCTACTTCTTTACCCATTTCGTAAATCCACTTTCTGTCCCGAATAGCACCAAGTGTCATTTGTTTAGGAAAGTCATACACACTGTCCAGTCGCATACCAACACCCCATTCTGCATCCATGGCTACTGCCAGTGGTACCTTGGCCAGTGCCTGGTACTCATTGCTAAGTTTAGCCTGACGGTATGGGCCTCCTTGAAAGAAGATAAGTCCGCCAATGTTGTACTCTTCAATGAGCCCGCGTATTTCTTCTACGTGCTTTTGATCTCTGTTGGAATAGGCCGCTACCATAAATAACTGCCCAATGCGTTCTTCCGGGCTAAGCGACTGAAATACACTATCGGCCCAGGCCTGTTGTGCTACAGTGTCTATGGTATGATAAAATTTTTGTGCCGAAAGCGCACTTACAGAGAGGCTACAAACAAAAAGGTGTAGAATAACTTTTTTAAACATGAAGGCGTTAGGCTTTTAGTAAGAACAAATAAACTATATTTTTACGTATTAACAGAACGCTGAGGGGGCAGTATTGATTATAATGAACTTACCAGGACTCTTCAAAAAAGCCAGATATCAGAGGTTTCACATCGAACCGCGTTACTACGATCCTATTAAAGAGGACATCGAGAACCGTACCGCCCGCATAAAAGCGGAGATGGGTTTGAGCGATACTGAAACCATAGATCCGGGCTATAAATCGAAAATAGAAGGTTCTTTTCGCAAAAACATGAAGCATGCCACCGGCAGTGGTGTAGACCAAACGGTAATGCTCCGTCTGCTCATAATGGTAATATTGGTGATGATGATTGCCGGCTACGTTTATGTGGGTATAGAAATCTTTTATCTGGTCTTACTAACCATTCCGTTCTATCTTTGGAGGCGTTTTAAGCGATAACGCCCTGCGATAGATGTCCGACATAATTAAATTACTTCCTGATAACATAGCCAATCAGATAGCTGCCGGAGAGGTTGTTCAGCGACCTGCTTCTGTAGTGAAGGAACTGTTGGAGAATGCCATTGATGCCAAGGCAACAGATATTAAGCTCATCATAAAGGAATCAGGAAAAGCGCTTATTCAGGTAGTAGACAATGGTGTGGGTATGTCGCACATTGATGCGCGCATGTGTTTTGAACGTCATGCTACCTCAAAAATCCGCTCTACCGAAGATCTTTTTGCTATTAAAACCATGGGTTTTAGGGGAGAGGCTATGGCATCGATAGCTGCCGTGGGTCAGGTAGAGCTCAAAACCAGAAGACAAGAAGATGAACTGGGTACCCTCATACAGATAGAAGCCTCTGAAATCAAAAAACAGGAACCGGTTTCTACGCCTGTGGGTACTTCTACCTGCGTGAAAAACCTCTTTTTTAATGTGCCGGCCCGTAGAAATTTTCTCAAGTCGAATGCGGTCGAAATGCGGCATATTGTCGATGAGTTTCAGCGCGTAGCCTTGGCCAACCCCGAGGTGGCCATGTCGTTGTATCAGAACGATATGGAGGTGTATAAACTGCCGGCAGGAAAGCTTAGTAAAAGGGTGGTGGGCATATTCGGCAAAAAATATCAAGACCAAATGGCTGCTTGTGAGGAGACCACCGACTTACTGAGAGTACATGGCTATGTGGGCAAACCCGAATTTGCCAGGAAAACAAGAGGAGAGCAGTTCTTCTTTGTTAATAACCGCTTTATTAAAAGCAACTATCTCAACCATGCCGTAATGACAGCCTTTGAGCAGTTATTGCCCGAAGGTAGCTTTCCGTTTTATACGCTATTTATTGAAATAGACCCCAGGCATATCGATATTAATGTACACCCTACCAAAACAGAAATTAAGTTTGACGATGAGCGCACCGTCTATGCTGTGGTGAGGGCGGCAGTTAAGCAGGCGTTGGGAACCCACAACATTGCCCCGGCTATTGACTTCTCACACGATGTGAATTTTGCAAGCTTTCGGCCCCAAAATTCTCCTCCTGAACAAAGTGGGAAGGCCGCTGAGAGGGACTATGCACAGTTCAAAACCTTTGAGCGCAAGACCAATGCCAGCCATTGGGAAAAGCTCTATGAAGGTTTGAAAACGGAAATTTCTCAACAGGAGGAAAGTAACCGCCAAATGGAAATACACCCGGAGACTCAAAGTACGATAACTCTGGGCAGTGCGGCCAACTCGATTTCGGAGCGTACGCCTGTGGCTAAACCGGAGAAGTCTTATTTTCAGATACATAAAAAGTATATTGCCACTCAGGTAAAATCGGGGCTTATGCTCATAGCCCAACAACCCGCCCATGAGCGCATTTTATACGAAAAGTTTTTAGATCACATATCCAGAAGAAACGGGGCGTCACAACAGGCGCTTTTTCCGCAAACCCTTAAGCTCAATGCGGCCGACTTTGCCTTGGTACATGACATTCAGGCAGAGTTGAATGCGATTGGCTTTGAATTTGCCGACTTTGGAGACCACTCCATAGTAATAAATGGAGTTCCGGCCGATTTAAAATCGGTGAATGAAAAGGCGTTGTTCGAAGGCTTTATAGAGCAGTTTAAACTAAACCAGTCGGAATTGAGTATATCAAATGATGAGAATATAGCCCGGGCTATTGCTAAGCGTTCATCTATTAAGGTAGGTAGTACTCTCAGTGCCGAAGAGATGAGCTCTATAATAGACCAGCTCTTTGCCTGCAAAAGCCCTAATTATTCTCCCGATGGCAGAAAGACAACGTTCATTCTGGAATTAGATAAGATAGACCAGTTTTTTAACTAGAACTTATGTTTGGAAGACTTACACCTCTGGTAAAGAATTTACTGATTATTAATATAGGAATAGCTCTTATTCAAGGGTTTTTTAAGATTGACCTAGGCGATTATTTTGGCTTGTATTACATTTCGGCACCAGAATTTAAGCCCTTTCAGTTTGTTACTTACATGTTTCTGCATAGTACCGAGAGTATCATGCACATCTTCGGTAACATGTTTGCTTTGTTCATCTTTGGGCCATTGTTAGAGCAGTTTTTAGGGGCTAAGAAATTTTTAATACTCTATATGGTTACCGGTATAGGTGCCGGGCTTTTTTATACTGCGGTAAATTATGTAGAAGTCAGTGCTGTGCACAGAGATGTCAATGCTTATATTCTAAATCCAAACCCGGATGATTTTAATAGGCTACTGATTGATCATGGAGACAACCTTAATCCTCAGATTTATGAGTTTGTAGATGATTACTCAAGAAACCCGAACTCTCAACAATTGGAGAGGCAATCGGTTTCACTTGCCGAGCAACTTTACAGACTCTACGGTCAATACAATATGGTAGGCGCCTCGGGTGCGGTTTTCGGAATTTTGGCTGCATTTGCCCTATTCTTTCCTAATACCGAACTTTTCTTATTGTTTATACCGTTTCCCATCAAGGCCAAGTATTTGGTCACTGTCTATATTCTTTACGAAGTTTTTGCAGAGTTACAGCGGGCTCCGGGCGACAACGTGGCTCACTTGGCCCATATCGGAGGAGCACTGATTGCCTTCTTTATGGTGAGGTATTGGAAAAAGCAGAGGAGAGATTTCTACTAACATGAATAGCATTTTAGACGATTTTAAGATTGCCTTCAGGTCGGGCAATATTCTTAACCAGATTATCATCATTAATGTGGTGATTTTTGTGGGTGTAGGGGTGCTTGGGATATTGCTCACCTTGGTCGGAGAGCGATCAGCTTACTTTGCAATATCGAACCACCTTATGTTACCCTCCAATACCGATGAATTGTGGAGACAACCCTGGGCCATAATTAGTTACTTTTTCTTCCACAAACAGTTTTTTCACATTCTTTGGAATATGCTGTGTATGTACTGGTTCGGTAGAATCATAAGTGAGTACATAGGTCAGAATAAATTACTAGGTCTATATGTTTGGGGCGGTATTGGCGGAGGTGTTCTGTACCTAGTCGCCTATAATTTTCTTCCATATTTTGAGAGTGTGGTAGACAGCTCCTATCTACTGGGAGCTTCTGCAGGAGTTATTGCAATAGTGGTTGGTGCGGCCACATTTTACCCCGACTATACTGTTCACTTGTTGCTTCTCGGGCCCGTTCGCCTAAAATACATTGCGGCAGCAATAGTTCTACTTTCATTTATACAAAGCACCGGTTCGAATGCAGGGGGAGAAATAGCTCACTTAGGGGGCGCACTGGTAGGTTATATAAGCGTTAGGCAGTTGCAAAGAGGCAATGACTGGAGCAGGCCAATTGTGAGTTTTATGGTATGGGTGAAGAGTCTCTTCAAACCGCAGCCAAAAATTAAGGTGAGCTACAAAAACACCAGACGAAGTACAAGCTCTAAAACCTCGGGTAAATCAGAGAAGAAGGCTAAGTCTAAAAGTGCACAGGAAGAAATAGATGCTATTCTGGATAAAATCTCTGAAAAAGGCTACGATGCTCTAACCAAAGAAGAGAAACAGAAGCTTTTTAATGCCAGCAAAGACTAGTTAATAGTTATCGGCTAACGGGTATCGAAGTCTTTGTCTTGTTCTGATATAGGTTGACCGTTGGTTTATCTAATTTCTAAAGACCATCCTCCCAGGTAGAGCTTCAGGATTTCCTGCTTCTAACTCTTATTTGCCAATTGTCCACAGGCCGCATCAATGTCTTTTCCACGGCTTCTGCGCACATTTACAACGATTCCCTTCTCTTCCAAAACCCGTTTGTACATGTCCAGGCTGGCCGGGTCTGCTTGTTGAAACTCTCCATCATCAATCGGGTTATACTCAATGATGTTTACCTTAGAAGCCACTTTGCCGCAGTACTTTGCCAAAGCGCGGGCATGCTTTTCGTCATCATTAATGTTTTTCCAAACCACATACTCAAAGGTTACTTTGCGCTTGGTTTTACTGTACCAGTATTGAAGCGATTCGGCCAGCTCGGCCAAATTGCTTTTTTCATTAATAGGCATCATGCGCGTACGAGTTTCATCAATGGCCGAGTGCAATGAAACCGCCAGGTTAAACCGTACTTCATCATCGGCCAACTGCTTGATCATTTTTGGAATGCCAACTGTAGAAAGCGTAATTCTTCTTGGAGACATGCCCAGACCCTCCGGAGAGGTAATCTTTTCTATAGATTCCAGCACATTTTTATAGTTGAGCAGGGGCTCGCCCATGCCCATATACACAATGTTGGTCAGGGGACGGTCGAAGTACAGCTCTCCTTCTTCTTTAATGGCCACCACCTGGTCGTATATCTCATCGGCACTCAGGTTGCGCATTCTCTTTAGCCTGGCCGTGGCACAGAAGTTACAGTCGAGGCTGCAGCCTACCTGAGAAGAGATGCAGGCGGTAATTCTGGTTTCTGTAGGAATAAGTACCGATTCAACAATCAGGTCATCGTGCAGTTTTACAGCATTTTTAATGGTGCCGTCAGCACTGCGCTGCATCTGATCTACCTTAATATGCTTTATTTCGAACCGCTCCTTGAGTAGCTCCCGGATAGAAAGCGAAATGTTGGTCATTTGGTCAAAATCTTTGGCCGATTTCTTCCAAAGCCATTCATATACCTGCTTGGCACGAAATGGTTTTTCGCCAATAGAAACAAAGAAGTCTTGAATTTCTTCCAGGCTTAGTTTGCGTATGTCTTGCTTCTTAGCGGGAGTTTGCATGCTACAAAGGTAGCACTCTAGTTTTGAATCTTAGCCAGAAAGCCCTCGGGTATATTACACACCTTACCCTGGTCATAGTCGAACATTACAATACCCGTTTTTGCTTGCGCAATTTCTTTCTCACCACACCAAAGGTGGTAGTACACATCAAAACTCTTTCTTGTAATGTTGTCAATAGCCAATTGGATGTCTATTTGGTCGCCATGAAAGGCCTCTCCTTTATAGACCACAGCCGCATCGGCCTGAATAGTGCCCATGCCTTCAATACTTTTCTCGTCTTTATAACCCAAAGAGTTGAAGAATTGATAGCGAGCCTCTTGCATCATGGCCAATATTCTGTCGTTGCCCAAATGGCCGCCATAGTTTATATCAGAAATTCTTACCAGAATAGAGGTCTTGAAAATGAAGCGGTCGGGTAGCTCAATTTTAACTCGGGCCATAGTACTATTTTGCTGCGAATCTAAGACAATATGGCCGAATTAGAGCCTTTGGGGCCATTTTTTCGGTCATAATTTCCGATTTATTGGCTTGGATTATCATTTGATGCAGTGCCCACGAGCATAGATGCTCATGGAGGAGAAAAAAATAGAACAATGGATTTTAAGAAATATACAATCAAATCGCAGGAAGCCATTCAGAAGGCAGCAGAGATAGCCAGCGGAAATCAACAGCAGGCCATTGAGCCAGGCCATCTTCTGAAGGCCATACTGCTAACCGATGAGAATGTAGTATCATTCTTATTAAAGAAGTTAGGCATAAACAAGGGGCAGTTGGATGCTCGGCTTGAGGAGATAATTAATAGCTACCCGAAAGTGAGTGGTCAACAGCCTTACTTATCGAGCGATGCCCACGCTGCTTTGACTAAGGCTTTGGATCATTTGAAGGAGTTTGGCGATGAGTTTGTAGCTATTGAGCACATTATGCTTGGCTTGCTCAAAGGGAAGGAAAAAGTAGGTATTCTACTCAAGGAGCTTGGTTTTGCAGAAAAGCACTTGGTTGCGGCTATTAAAGAGCTGAGGGGTGGCAATTCGGTAACAGACCCTAATGCCGAAGCCAAATATCAGTCACTCAATAGGTATTCTAAGAATTTGAACGAATTGGCGCGTTCCGGAAAAATCGATCCGGTGATTGGCCGCGATGAGGAAATAAGAAGAGTGCTGCAGATTCTTTCCAGACGCACCAAAAACAACCCTATTTTACTGGGCGAACCCGGAGTTGGTAAAACCGCCATTGTAGAAGGTATGGCTCAGCGCATAGTAGATGGTGACGTGCCTGAAAATCTGAAAAGCAAAACCCTGATTTCTCTGGATATGGGTTTGTTGGTGGCAGGAGCCAAGTATAAAGGAGAGTTTGAAGAAAGGCTCAAAGCGGTGATCAAGGAAGTGCAGGATTCTGATGGAGAGATTATTCTTTTTATCGATGAGATTCATACTTTGATTGGTGCCGGAGGCGGTGGTGAAGGGGCCATGGATGCCGCCAACTTGTTAAAACCCGCCTTGGCCAGGGGAGAACTCCATGCTATTGGGGCCACAACACTCAAAGAGTACCAGAAATATATCGAAAAAGACAAGGCTCTTGAGCGAAGGTTTCAGTCGGTAATTGTAGATGAACCCAACCAGGAAGACGCCATTTCTATCTTGCGAGGCATTAAAGAGAAATATGAGGTTCACCATGGGGTGAGAATTCAGGACGATGCGGTGATCGCTGCGGTGGAACTTTCCAGCAGATATATTTCAGACCGATTTCTTCCGGATAAGGCCATTGACCTGATGGACGAGGCCGCCTCTAAACTGAGAATTGAGATTGACTCGCTTCCTGAAGAACTGGATGAACTGAACCGCAAGATTATGCAGTTGGAAATTGAGCGGGAGGCTATTCGCAGAGAGAAGAATAAAGACAAAGAATCTGTGCTCTCGAAAGAGATAGCCGAACTTTCAGAAAAGCGCGATAGCCTCAAGGCCAAGTGGGAGAATGAGAAAGAAGTGATTGTTGGTATTAGGGCCGAAAAAGAGAATATAGACAGGTATAAGTCTGAAGCTGAGAAAGCCGAACGTGAAGGAGACTTTGGCAGAGTAGCCGAGATACGCTATGGTAAAATTACTGAGGCCGAACGAAAGCTCGAGGAGTATAAACAAAAGATGAAAGAAATGCAGGGTGAAAAATCTCTGCTCAAAGAGGAGGTAGATTCTGAAGATATTGCGGAAGTAGTTGCCAAGTGGACTGGCATTCCGGTTTCTAAGATGCTTCAATCTGAGCGCGATAAATTACTGCACCTGGAGGAAGAACTGGGCAAAAGAGTAGCCGGTCAGAAAGAGGCGATTGCCGCTCTGTCTGATGCAGTGCGAAGAAGCCGTGCCGGATTGCAAGACCCTAAACGCCCGATTGGTTCCTTTATATTTCTCGGCACAACAGGGGTTGGTAAAACGGAGCTGGCCAAAGCACTGGCGGAATACCTGTTCAACGATGAGAACAATATGGTGCGAATCGATATGTCAGAGTATCAGGAGCGCCATGCCGTATCGCGATTGATTGGAGCACCTCCGGGCTATGTGGGCTACGATGAAGGTGGTCAGCTCACAGAGGCCGTGCGCAGAAAGCCATACTCTGTCATTCTGCTCGATGAGATTGAAAAAGCTCACCCGGACGCTTTCAACATTCTTTTGCAGGTGCTAGATGATGGAAGATTGACGGATAACAAAGGCCGTGTGGCGAACTTTAAGAATACCATCATCATTATGACTACCAATATTGGTTCAGGTCTTATTCAGGAAAACTTTGAAAGGATTAATGAAGAGAATGTGCTGGACATTATCGATGAAACCAAGCTTCAGGTGTTCGACTTACTGAAGAAATCAGTGAGACCGGAGTTCCTCAACAGGATCGATGAGACCATTATGTTTATGCCACTGAACAAAGACAATATCCGTCAGATTGTTAGAATCCAGTTCGGACTCATTCAAAAACAGTTGCATGAAAATGGAGTTGAAATTGAGGCGACTGATGAAGTACTTGATTATCTGGGAGAACTTGGTTGGGATCCACAGTTTGGTGCCAGGCCATTGAAACGAGTGATTCAGCGAAAAGTGTTGAATGAACTGAGTAAGCAGATATTAGCCGGCAAGATTACCAAAGATTCGGTAGTGAGTGTTGAACTCAACCCCGATAAGGAAATTGAGTTTGTAAATATTGAGAAGGTGGAGGAGCTTTAGGGTCCGCTCTTTTTCTATCCTGAGTGTAACAGAGGGATCGGCCAGGTGGTATTTGGCTGATGCTTCGGCTTCGCTCAACATGAACAACATCATAATGACCCGTTACTTCTGCAATGGAAGTTAAATGAAGCCGTCCGGCCGCTTGGAGCGGTCAGACGGCTTTTTTATTTTCTGCGGAGATTATTGGATAACAAAAAAAGCTCTGAATTACTCCAGAGCCTTTGTCCCGGGTACTTTGTACCCAATACTCTGTACTATTTAGCCTTTAACCACTCCTCTCTTCTTTTTTGAGCAGCGGCATCGGCATTATTATCCCATCGGGTGCGCAAGTTTTTATCTGCGGCAAGTGTCACTTTTTTTGTCATTCGCTTACCCCATCGGTCTATTTCTACCTCTACCACATCTCCCGGCTTTCTGTCTCCAATTAGTTCATCAATATTTCGTCCTTTAAAATCGGCCAGAGGCTTGCCATCAATACTAATTATCTCATCCTCGCTCTCAATACCGGCCTCGTACATTGGGCTACCTACTATGGCATTTTGTACCATACGACCAACACCATTGTTCACTCGTACGAAGGCACCAAGCGTTGGGCTGTTCGGGTTGGGGTCTTCGAAAATAACTCCCATTTTATGGAAGAGACCAGCGTAGTCCGGCATTTCGCTTTTAAAGATGTATTGGGCAAAAAAGCTTTTAGCAAATACCTCTCCAGCATATTCCTCCAGGCGTGCTTCCAGGTCTCGCACGCTGTAACCTATCTCTGTTTTACCATGAGTTTGCCACACATGCCTCATGTAGCCATCGAGCGATTTGCCATTGTCTTGGGTTCTTAGCATCATGTCTAAGGCCAAGCCAAGTACAGAACCATAGGTGTAATATGAAATAAAAATATTGGCATTATTATCTGGGTCTATAGAAGAAGCGGCATCCACAAAAGGAGCTCTATAACTCATTTCAATAGGGTTAAAATACTTTCTACCCGGAGCATTCATCACATAGTTGACCGCGCCTCCCAGTCCGTTTACATAGTCTTCGGCACTCATGTTGCCCGACCGGGCTCGGAAAAGGTTGGTGTAATAGCTGGTGAAACCCTCAGCAAACCAAAGTTCGCCACTCATGTTGGCATCTTCAAAATCAAAGGGCTCCAGCGAGGCAGGGCGAATGCGCTCCACATTCCAGGCATGAAAAAACTCGTGAGACATAGTTCCCATAGAGGTGTTGCCCAATGGGCGATCGTGGGGTTTGCTACTCACTACAAAGGTAGAGTTTCGGTGTTCCATGCCATCGCCACTGGCATTGGGAACATAGCAAGAAAGGAAAGTATATTCACCGTAATCGAACCTCGGAAGCTCACCGAATACAGCTTTTTGTTGTTCCACTATCTTCATTACTTCTTCAAAATAAGCATCTACTTCTTGAGCAGTAGCAGTAGTGTGCAAAGCTAACCTGATATTTTGACCATCTATTTTGCGCTCACGCATATGAAGATCTGCAGCTTCTACAGGGCTGTCCATAAAGTAATATGTATCCTTTGCTTCAAAGGTATTATTGCCCAGATCCTTCATTTGGGTCGCTACCTTCCAGTTAGAACCTTCGGGCAGATTGAATTTTACCCGGACCGGACGATGGCGAATATTTCTTGCCCAAACAAACGTAGCCGGAATGTTTAGATGAGCATGAGTTTCATCAATGCCTGAGTAGGTACCACCTGCCCGGTTGGCATAAAGGGTGTATTCAAAAATAACTGTACCATCATGACCCGATACATTCCATTGATGTGGATTGGGTCTTGTTACCGGTAGTTCATTGCCTTTACTGTCTGTGGCCCTTACGGAATAGACGTTCTTGGCAAACTCATGCACCGCATAACGCCCGGGAGAGCTGCGGCTCATACGTACTTCCAGAACCTTATTCTCCAGCTTTAAAAATTTGGCCTTTATTCTGGCTTCATGATGAACCCGGTTGTCAAAAGAAATTTCGTACAAGTTGTAGGTCTGAGACAACAGGAAGTTGGTGAAGCAGGAAATTAGAAAAGTGGTAAGCAGTAGTTTTTTCATTTTATTTTTGTCTTGAACTGGATATTGGGTTTGCTAAAATAGAATTTTAGTTGATAACGTTATGCAGAACTTGTCTGACGATATGAAGGCTTGTTTCAGCATCTCGTTCTAAACCCCTTAAATAAACTCAGGGTGACGAAAGGCATTAAGGGTAAACCGCCCTCACCTCAATTTCGATCAACATATCCGGGTTCACCAAAGTATATACCCCAATGGTCGACCGAGCCACTTTGTTGGGGTTGCTCTCATTGTTGAAGAATTCGGCATAAGCCTTAAACCAACCGTCAAAGTCTGGTTTGTGGTCATTCTGCGGATCGGGTGCTACATAAACTTTCATAGCAACCACGTCTTTCAGGCTTAGGCCCTCTTCGCCTAAATATGCTTCAATTCGCTTTAAAGCACTCACACTTTGCTCGTAGGTGTCGCCAAACCTGTTGGGATCGCCATTGGGTAGGCTGGCATCTTTTGGGTTGGCCACAATACCGCTGGCAAAATACATATCGGCTCCTGCCGGTACTTTCACACCTTTTAAGATAGAAGATCCTTCGCGCTCAAAACGTTCGACCGAAGTAGATAACGTTTGCTGTTGTGGAGAAGAGCAGCCTAGTAGAACAAAGCTGAGAATGAGTGGAAATAGGATTTTAAGCCTCATGAGTTTTTTTACCAATATACAAAGACAAGCCAGCAATTTCTGCTTGGTAAATGTGAAGCGCTATCCTTAACTTAAACGCTCAACCTTAAACAAACTCATCATGAAAACCTTACGCCCTCTCTTGTGGCTAATTGCTTGCCTCTTGTGTTTGTCTACTAATGGACAGGCTCAGAAAAGAAAAAAGAACAAAACGGAACCCGATGGTCCAATGTATGCATCTGAGCTCTACAACGCTATGGAGTTTCGCTTGGTTGGTCCCTTTAGAGGTGGGCGAGCAACTGCCGTAGCAGGAGTTGTTCAAGACCCCATGACCTACTTTATGGGTGCTACGGGTGGCGTTTGGAAAACTGAAAATGCTGGTGAAAGCTGGTTCAATGTATCTGATGGATTTTTCAATACTGCCTCGGTTGGCGCTATTACGGTGGCAGAATCAGACCCTAATGTGGTTTATGTGGGAATGGGTGAGGCTCCCGTAAGAGGTGTTATGACCTCCCATGGAGATGGGGTGTATAAATCTACCGATGGTGGAAAGACCTGGACACACATGGGGCTGGAGAAGACCCTGCATATTTCAAAAATTGTAGTAGACCCGAGAAATCCTGATTTAGTAATTGTTGGAGCGCAGGGCAGCCCATATGGGGCAACAGAAGACAGAGGTATTTATCGTTCGGCAGATGGTGGTAAAACCTGGACTAAAGTACATTATGTAGATGCCAATTCGGGTGTTAGCGACCTGAGTATGGACATGACCAACCCAAGAATTATTTATGCAGCTTATTGGGATCATAGAAGATTTCCCTGGAAAGTGCAAAGCGGGGGGCCGGGCAGCGGTATTTATAAGTCTACCGATGGGGGGCTTACTTGGAGCAAACTTACCGAAGGTCTTCCCAAAGGCATTATGGGCAAAATTGGAGTTTCTGTTTCACGAGCCAACCCCAATAAAGTGTGGGCTATTATTGAAGCCGATAATGGTGGCTTGTACCGATCGGACAACGGAGGTAAAAGCTGGCGACTGATTAATCCCGACCGATTGTTAAGAGCCCGATCGTGGTACTATATGCACATTTTGGCGCACCCTACCGATGAAGAAAGTGTGTATATAATGAATGCACCACTAGTACAGTCTACCGACAATGGTAGAACTTTTGTGAATCTCAATACTCCCCATGGAGACAACCATCAATTATGGGTTAACCCCATACACCCTCAATACATGGTCAACGCCAACGATGGTGGTGCTAATGTTTCCATTGATGGAGGAAAAAATTGGTCTACCCAAAGCAATCAGCCCACTGCCCAGTTTTATAGAGTAAATGTAGATAACCAGTTTCCATATAGAATATATGGTGGGCAGCAAGACAATAGCTCCGTATCCATTGCCTCTCGTGTAGATGGCGGAGGTATTACTAATAATGATTTCTTTGCAGTTGGTGGATGCGAGAGCGCATATTCAGCTTTCGATCCGGACGACCCTAAGTATGTTTATTCAGGTTGTTACCAGGGCATTATCGATGAGTGGAATGCCAAAACCAGGCAAACCAAAGATGTTATGGCCTACCCTTTTCAGGGCTTAGGTACCAATCCGGCCGATATTAAGTACAGATTCAATTGGAATGCGCCCATCATTGCCTCCAGGCACAACCCGGGTGTTATTTATCATGCCGGAAATAAACTACTAAAAACCAGTAACCGAGGAATTACCTGGGAGGAAATAAGCCCAGATCTTACCAAAAATGATTCCACCCACATCAGCTGGGGAGGTGGGCCAATTACCAATGAGGGTGCCGGTGGAGAAATTTACCACACCATATATTATGTGGCGGAGTCTCCTCATACACCAGATGTAATCTACACAGGGGCAGATGATGGCCTTTTATATGTGACCACAGACGGAGGTAAGAACTGGAAGAACATTAGCATACCGAATGTAGAAGAAGGTATGGTCAACCAGATTGAAGTATCGCCTCACGAACCGGGAACAGTATATGTTGCCTATAACCGATACAAGTTCAATGACTTCACCCCACACATATTCAAGTCTACCGATTATGGAGTTTCCTGGACCCGGCTTGTGAAAGGTATTGAACCAGATGCTCACGTGCGTGTTGTTCGTGAAGATCCTAACAAAAAGGACTTACTATATGCAGGAACAGAAACAGGCCTTTATGTCTCTTTCGATGGGGGGCTGAGTTGGAGCAAGTTTCAATTAAACTTGCCGGTTGTTCCAATTACAGATTTGATGATTAGAGAAAATGACATGATTGTGGCTACCCAAGGCAGGGCTTTTTGGGTGCTTGACGATCTCAATCCTTTGTATGAGTTAGATAAGGCAAAAAGTGCAGACTTCTACGTCTATCAGCCGGAAAATGCCATTCGAGACAATGCCTTCAGAACAGGAAATGCCAGCATAGGCCAAAATCCTTATCCGGGCTTCTCTATTATGTACTATATCAGAGACAATAAGGATACTGTCGATTTGCAGGTTGAGTTTAGCGATGCAGAAGGCAATGTGGTAAGAACTTTCGCCAGCAATGCC
The DNA here is from genome assembly GCF_002296035.1 of Roseivirga sp. UBA838. Lineage (NCBI taxonomy): Bacteria > Pseudomonadati > Bacteroidota > Cytophagia > Cytophagales > Roseivirgaceae > Roseivirga > Roseivirga sp. UBA838. The sequence continues at coordinate 57,954 of NZ_DBHC01000032.1, read as the reverse complement.
GATAAAAATCAGGAGAAGCTCCGTAAAAAATCGGGCATGAATCGGCTTAACTGGAATCTTTCAGTGTTGAATCCGGAAGGAGTAGAAGGGGTGTTTATGGGGCTTGGAGCAGGAGGTCATCGGGTGGCACCGGGTAAGTATACCATGGTGATGACCTACGGAGGTGAGGTGGTGAAAAAAGAGCTGGTGGTTGAGCCTGATCCAAGATGGGAAGCAACCCCCGCCCAGTATGGCGAGCAACAACGCCTTTTGAATAGTTTGAGAGAAAAAATTGACAAACTGCAAGAGGTGGCTACTAATATTAGGTCGGTGAGAGCTCAGGTAAACGATCTCAAAGAGCGTATCGATAGTGAAGAGTTTGCCGATGTTCATGAGTTGGCGAACGCACTTATTGAAGACATTGATGCTATGGAAGAAAAGCTCATTCAGCCCAACCAAAAGACTTTTCAGGATGTAATTAATTTTCCAAATAAAGTAGAAGCTCAACTTTTGCATATCTATGGTACTATCGATGGCATTGAACCCCCGGTGACGGATGGCCAGAAAAAGCGAGCCATAGATGTAATGAAAGAGGCCGATGTGGCTATGTCTGAAGCTGCCGGTATAAATGAGAAACTCAACGAGTTGATGCAATTGATAAGGGATAGAAGAGTGCCGTTTATTGCCCCCAAAAAGAAAAAGTAATTGGAAAGAAATATAATCAACGAACTGGGTAGTCTGGCCCTGGCTACCCGCCTTAAGAACCTGAGTGAGCGACTTGCTCGCGATGTAGCACAGATATATAAAGAGTCTGCCTTTGATTTTGAACCCAGGTGGTTTGCCGTTTTTTATGCGCTTAAAGATGGCCAGGAGCTGGCTGTAACAGAATTATCTACCATGCTGCAGCAAACCCATCCGGCCATAAACCAAGTGGCAAATATACTGGTTAAGAAAGGCTTGGTAAATGAGCGTAAAGACCCACAGGATCAACGGAAGCGGTTGTTGAAGCTCTCTGCCAAAGGTAGGAAGCTGGCTCAAGATATGGATCCACTTTGGGAGAAGATTAAGCGCGCGAATGATGAACTACTCCGAGAATCGAAAGATATACTCGCAAGTCTCGAAGCTGTTGAGCAGGCCTTGGATAAGAAGTCAATTAACGAGCGGCTACGACCAATGAAGTAGTGATTTTATAGGTGTACTTATCTACCGGGTTTCATTGAGCTTTCTGTACTCGCAAAAGTAGTGTAGATGTTTCGGCTGCGCTCAACATGGAAAGTGTTCGGTGCCCCTTTCCCATCCTGAGCTTGCCGAAGGATCTGTCGGTTTCGTAAAGTTTTCCGTACTCACAAAAAAGGTGTAGATGTTTCGGCTTCGCTCAACATGGAAAGGAAGTGCGGTGCCCTTTTTCCATCCTGAGCTTGCCGAAGGATCTGTCGGTTTGGTTAAGTTTTCCGTACTCGCAAAAAAGGTGTAGATGTTTCGGCTGCGCTCAACGGGGAAAAGAAGTGCGGAGCTCTTTTCCCATCCTGAGCTTGCCGAAGGATCAGCTGGTTTCGTTAAGTTTCCGTGCTCAAAAAAGTAGTGTAGATGTTTTGGCTTCGCTCAACATAGAAAAGTGTTTGGTACTCCTTTCCCATCCTGAGCTTGCCGAAGGATCTGTCGGTTTCATTGAGCCTTCTGTACTCACAAAAAAGGTGTAGATGTTTCGGCTTCGCTCAACACGGAAAGTGTTCGGTGTCCTTTTCCCCATCCTGAGCTTGTCGAAGGATCTGCTGGTTTGGTTAAGTTTTCCGTACTCGCAAAAAAGGTGTAGATGTTTCGGCTGCGCTCAACATGGAAAAGAAGTGCGGTGCCCCTTTCCCATCCTGAGCTTGCCGAAGGATCTGTAGGTGTAAAATTTTGGTAGATTTACTTAAGAACACACACTAATGAATAAGACTTTCTTCATCTACATTACCACAAACCCAAATAAATCTGTTCTCTATATAGGAAGAACGGATAATCTCTTACAACGAATTACTGAGCATTATCTAAACCGAGGGAAGCCGGAGACTTTTGCTGGAAAATACTATTGCTACAATCTCATTTATTATGAAGAGACCCCATACGTACTGAATGCAATCGCCAGAGAAAGCCAGCTGAAAGGATGGAGGAGGTCTAAAAAAGAAGCGCTCATCTCAGAAATAAATCCTGAGTGGAAGTTCCTCAATTCTGAAATAATGAAATGGCCTCCTGAAGATCCCTTTCATAGAGGAGACTTTTACAAGAATTGAAATAGTGGCTTGTACTTTCCGCTAAAGAGAAGGGTGTTATTTTCCATCCCGAGCTTGCCGAAGGATCTGCCGGGTTTCATTGAGCCTTCTGTACTCGCAAAAGTGGTGTAGATGTTTCGGTTGCGCTCAACATGGAAAGTGTTTGGTGTCCTTTTTTCATCCTGAGCTTGCCGAAGGATCTGTCGGTTTCATTGAGCTTTATGTACTCACAAAAGTAGTGTAGATGTTTTGGCTTCGCTCAACATGGAAAGTGTTTGGTGTCCTTTTCCCCATCCTGAGCTTGCCGAAGGATCTGCTGGTTTGGTTAAGTTTTCCGTGCTCAAAAAGTGATATAGATGTTTTGGCTTCACTCAACAGGGAAAGTGTTTGGTGTTCCCACACTCCGTTGTGTTAATGTTTGTTACCAAAACCAACCTGTTGCTTGAAAATACGTAAGCACTTACTTAATTGTGTCAATATGAAAACTCAACTAATAACCATTTTTATGTGCTTTGCTTTGTCAGTCTATGGTCAAGATTTTGACAAGCACAGCGTAGTGGAGCGCCTCGCAGATATTATGTACAACAATTATGTATATCCTGAAAAGGGGGCGGCCATGAAAGACTTGCTCATGAGTAACCTTAACAAAGGAATCTACAGTGAGCTAACCGACCCTAAGGCTCTTTGCCGGGCGCTTGAGGCAGATTTGCGTTCGGTAATGAACGACAAGCACCTACGAGTGGCATATGATCCGACACGGGTAGAAGCCATTCGCAATAGAGACCCTTATGGAGGAAGAAAGCCTTTGGAAAATCATGGTTTTGAAGAGGTAAAGGTGCTTGAAGGAAATATTGGCTACCTGGATCTTCGTGGTTTTACTGATATTCGGTTTGCCGAAGAAGTGGCTCTGCCGGCCATGGCAAAACTCATTGAAGCCGATGCCATCATTTTTGATCTACGCAAGAATGGAGGCGGATCGCCATCTATGATTCGTTTCATTTGCAGCTACCTTTTCAGCGAGGCTACTCATCTCAATACGTTTTATTGGAGGCCTTCCAATACCTTTACCGAAACCTGGTCAGACCCGGGAATGGTTAGCAAAACACGGCCTAATGTTCCTATCTATATACTCACTAGTAGTTATACATTTTCAGCTGCGGAAGAGTTTGCTTATGACCTGAAGCATTTAAAAAGAGCCACTGTTATTGGAGAAGTGACAGGAGGCGGTGCCCATCCGGGAGGTCCAATGGTAATAACGGGTGGGTTTTATGTGAACGTGCCTCAGGGCAGAGCCATAAACCCCGTGACAAAAACAAACTGGGAGGGAACAGGTGTAAAGCCACACATTGAAGTGCCAGCCGATGAAGCCTTGCAAAGAGCTATTGATTTAGCAAGAAAAGCTATTTCTTTGGAAGTTAATAAGTAACCGCTTACATAAATATAGTATATTACTACAAGCGTAATTTTCAAGTTGTTTTCTTAAACAAAAGGTCATGTTAAAAAACTATCTCAAAATAGCCCTAAGAAATCTCCTCAAGAGCAAGGGCACATCGGTCATCAACATAGTGGGGCTATCGGTTGGTATGGCATGTTGCATTATCATTTTTTTGTTTGTGCAGCATGAGCTTAGCTATGATAAGTTCCACTCCAAAGGAGAAAATATTTTTCGTGTACTCACTATAGATGAGGCTCTGGGAGTGAGTAGCAATCTGGTGGGAATTACCCTACCTGCCCTGGGTGAGGCCATGGACGAAAACTTCCCTGAAGTAGTACAAAGAGTTCGGATGATTCCTCAGGGAAGGCAGCTAATTACCTACGAACAGCAAGGGTACTATACTCAAAACTTTGCCTTTGCAGAGCCTTCGCTTTTCACAATGTTCGATTTTAAGCTACTGGATGGTGATGCCGAGAAAGTGCTCACTGAGCCCAGCACAGTGGTTTTTTCTGAGTCTATGGCTAGGAAAACCTTTGGTTCCGAACCGGCCATTGGCAAACGTATAGATGTGGGCAATCAGACCGGGTTGGAGATTGTGGGCATAATGCAAGACGTGCCCAATAACTCTCATCTCGACTTCGATGTAGTGGTTTCCATGCAACAGGCCGATACGACTTCTGGTTTTGCTCAGTTTCTGAGGTCCTGGCAAAGCATTAGTATGGTTACCTATGTAGAGCTGGCCAGTCCGGATTCTGAGAAGACCGTAGAGGCGAAAATGGAAGAACTTATTCGGGCTAACGATGTTGGTGAGAACTTTAAGGTTACCCTCCAGCCTTTAGCCGATGTTCATCTCAAGTCTAGCGGAATTCTCTTCGAAAACTATAACCTCAATAAAACAGACATTAGCTATGTCTATACTTTAGGCGCAGTGGGCCTCTTTGTTATGCTCATAGCCTCCTTTAATTTTATGAATCTTTCTACGGCACGTAGTGCCAATAGGGCACAAGAAGTTGGGGTTCGCAAGGTTTTTGGAGCAATTAGAGGCCAGCTTATAGGTCAGTTTATGATTGAATCCGTTGTGCTTTGTGTACTTTCTTTTCTCATTGCACTGGTGTTGGTTGGTCTGGTAGGAGGGTTTGTCAATCTGCCCATAGAAAGCAATTTAGCCATTCACTTTATAACCACCCCCCAGTGGATACTAGGAGCCCTGTTGTTTGTGTTCGTATTAGGGATTTTTTCCGGCAGCTACCCGGCCTTGCTTCTTTCCGGCTTTCACCCAATAGCTATTTTAAGAGGCTCATTTAAGACAAGTGCCAAAGGAGTAGTGCTACGCAAGTCGCTGGTTATTTTTCAGTTTGCCATTTCCATAGCCATGATTATTGGTACCACCATTGTATATGATCAGTTGCAGCATCAAAGAAATATAGATAAGGGCTTCGACACCGAACAAATTATTACACTAAATGTGGGTCACCCCAGCCTGCAGCAGTCGTTGCCGGTACTCATGAATTCGCTCGAGCAGAGGCCTGAGATTTTGGGAACAGCCCGAACAGGGAATATGCCCGGTAGAACCTTTGGCAGAAATAGTGTAAGACCCGAAGGAGTGCCTCAGGAAGATACCTGGATTATTTCGGTGGTTGGTTTTGATGATAAGTATATGGAGTTAATGGGCATGGAAATAGTAAGTGGCAGAGGATATAACCGAGAGATGCCATCAGACCAACAACAATCCATTCTTATTAATGAAGCCATGGCCAAAGAATTGGCCTGGGACAACCCGGTCGGTAAGAAAATAACGTTTGGCCAAACGGAGAGAACCGTAATCGGAGTCGTCAAAGATTTTCACTTTGCCGGTATGCGGCATAAGATTGAGCCCCTGGCCATGTTCTATAATCCTAACAGTGGAGGCAATCTGGCCATAAAATTCAATGCCAGCCAAACCAGCGATGCTGTAGGGGCCATTCGTTCGGCTTGGGAAGAGGTATTTCCCAACAGCCCTCTCGAATATCAGTTTTTCGATGAAGAATTCGGGCAGCAGTTTGCCTCCGATGAAAAGTTTGGTCGCCTGGTGTTTAGCTTCACCTGGTTGGCCATATTTATTGCCTGTCTTGGCCTTTTTGGTCTTTCGGCCTTTACTGCCGAGCAAAAAACCAAGGAGATTGGAGTTAGAAAAGTACTGGGAGCCAGTGTTGGTGGTATTGTTCTGCTGCTATCCAGACAGTTTTCTCAACTTATTTTAGTAGCCATAGTTCTGGCCATTCCTGTCGCCTATTATTTGATGAACGAGTGGCTCAAAGACTTTGAGTATAGAGTAGACATTCATTGGATGTGGTTTGTGCTCTCGGCAGTAACCGCCCTGCTCATTGCTCTGCTCACAGTTACCTTCCAGTCGGTAAGGGCTGCGACAGTTAACCCCTCTAAATCGCTTCGTTGCCAGTAAGTTTAGAAATTTTAACATCTTAGGAGTTCTCCGCTGAAACTCCTAAGATGTTCAATGGTATTATAATTGTACTACTCCATAAAAATGAATCCTAGTTTTCGGTTGAAATTCATACATTGTACGGAAGCCTTTGGAAACGTTTGAAACCTAACTGCGTTGATATGAAGATGATGAGAAAGATGATGATGTCCGGCCTAATGCTTTTACTGCTCCAGGTGTCATGGGCAAAAATAGACTCCACCAAGTATTTACAACCTACTCAGTCGCACATGAAAGAAGCGAGAATCATAATACAGATTCTCGATTACCTTCACTACCGCGATGTAGACCTTAACGATTCCCTTTCGTCAGTCATTTTTGATAACTATTTGGAGGCTCTCGATGGCAATAAAAATTACTTTCTGGCCAGCGATATTAAATCGTTTGAAAAATACCGGTTTAGCTTGGATGACGACCTGAAAAGAGGAAATCTCGTTCCTGCCTTTTACATATTCAATATATATAAGAATAGGGTTGAGTCAAGACTTAAATATGCCTTGGCCAATACCGGTTATAAGTTCGACTTCTCGAAGAATGAAATTTTTCACTTCGACAGAAGCGATATGCCCTATGCCAAAACGGAGGCCGAGTTAGACGAGCTTTGGAGAAAAACACTTAAAAATCAGGCCCTAAACCTTAAACTTTCGGGTTCTGACAATGCCAAAATTGCCGAAGTACTTAAAACACGCTACGAACGCTTTAAAAGCAATGTAGAAAAGTATAACAGTAATGATGTGTTTGAAATATTCATGAACTCGGTGACCGAGTCGTTCGATCCGCACACCAACTACTATACACCCCTTAATGCCGAAGATTTTGAGATGCAGAGCAAAAAGTCGTTGGAGGGTATTGGAGCCACATTGCAGCAAGATAATGATTACACCAAGATTGTAGAGCTGAGACCAGGAGGCCCTGCGTTTCTAAGTGGCCAGGTCAACAAAGACGATCGTGTGGTTGGCGTGGCCCAGGGTGCCGATGGCGAAATGATTGATGTAATTGGCTGGAGGTCTGATGAAGTGGCCGGTCAGATAAGAGGACCAAAAGGAACCTTGGTTAGACTTGAACTACTTCCGGCCGGAGCCAGCCCCGGAGCCGAAACCAAAGTGGTGAGCCTGGTGAGGGACAAGATAAATCTAGACGATGCCAGGGCCAAAAGCCAGGTAGTTCAACTCACAGAAAACGGAGAAAAATTTACGCTGGGAATTATTACTGTACCAGATTTCTACCTGAATGCCGATGAAATGGCGGATAATCCTGATAACTACACTAGTACCACCAACGATGTAAAGCGCCTCATTAAAGAACTACAAGCGGAGGGAGTAGATGGTGTAATGCTCGATTTGAGAAACAACGGAGGAGGAGCCCTGTTCGAAGCCATAAACCTTTCCGGTCTTTTCATTCCGGAAGGCCCCGTAGTACAGGTTAAATACCCTCAAAACCGTAAAGAGGTAATGGACGATGAAAATCCGGAATTGTTCTATGATGGCCCTCTTAATGTGATGATCAACCGCTTTTCAGCTTCAGCTTCTGAGATTTTTGCAGGAGCCATTCAAGACTATAAGCGAGGTATAATAGTAGGTGAGCAGAGCTATGGAAAAGGAACCGTGCAAAACGTACGCGGTCTCAACGATTTTATTCGTGGAGCTGAAGACGAGGAGCTGGGCCTTATAAAATTCACGATTGCCAAGTTTTATAGGGTTACAGGTAGCAGTACACAGCACAGAGGTGTTACTCCTGATATTGAGTTTCCATCGCTCTACAGTGCTGAAGACTTTGGAGAAAGCTCTCAACCCAGTGCCTTGCCGTGGGATAAAATAGAAGCGGCCAATTACAAGCCCATGAATTATGTAAATGATGCCATGATAGCCGCTCTGAAAAGACAACATCAAAAGAGACTCAAAGAAGAGCAAACCCTGGTCGATCTTCAGTTCGACATTCAGGAGCTTCAAAAGAATAGAAAACGCACTGAAGTATCATTGAATTATGAGGTGCGAAAGAAGGAACAGGAAGATCTGGATAAACGCAGAGCTTCCCAGGTAAAGATTGGTGCTTCTCTTACCGAGCTGGAGGCCAACAAGGTAAAAGATCGTTCGTTGGACGATATCAAAGACCCCTATCTGAAAGAGAGCATAAGACTTTTAGCCGACCAAATTCAGGCGGCCAAACGCAAAGGATAAACAATTTCCAACCACTTAAATAAAGCGCCTGAAGGGCGCTTTTTTTGTTTATAGCAAGAAGGAACCGTTTGCATTAATTTTTTTTATAAAATTTTATTTTACATTCCAGTCGGGGGACATTGGAAATTAATTGTTATTTCAATGTCTAATTATTTAAAATTCTGTAATCTTGTAGGTTATGGAACAACGCCTCAGGGCATTTTTTTCTAGAGTGTTCTGATGCCTTTACCATTTATGTAAACTAACCACTGAATTATGAAGAGAAAACTACTGATGTTTTTTGCTCTCGTGTTTATAGCCTCCGGGCTTTGGGCACAGAGTAGGGCGATCACCGGAAAGGTGACCGATGAAACGGGGGAAGGGTTACCTGGCGTAACCATTCAAATCAAGGGAACGTCCCAAGGGGTATTTACTGATGCCGATGGGCAATACCGTATAACAGTTCCAAGTGCAGAGTCAATTCTTGTCTACAGCTTTGTGGGCTTTGTTACTCAAGAAAGCCAAGTGGGAAACAGAACCAACATTAACATACAGCTAATGCCAAGTGTAACATCTGCCGGTGAGCTGGTTGTAGTGGGTTATGGTTCGCAAATTAAGCAAGACCTTACGGGTAACATTGTATCTCTAAAGGCCGAGCAAATTGAAAACACACCAGTACCCAACTTTCAACAGGCCATTCAGGGCCGTACCGCAGGCGTTTTTATTGAAAGCGAAAACGGTAAAGTAGGCCAGGGCATTAAGATGAGAATTCGTGGGGCTACCTCCATTACAGGTTCGAACGAGCCGCTATATGTAATTGACGGTGTGCCAGTAACTACCCAGAGCCAATCCTCATCTTCTTCTCAAACCAGCCCGCTGGCCGATATCAACTTCAATGATATCGAGTCTCTTGAAATCCTGAAAGATGCTTCTGCAGCAGCAATTTATGGTTCCAGAGGTGCCAATGGAGTAGTAATTATTACAACCAAAAAAGGTAAGGCCGGAAATACAAGAGTGAACCTCAATATTCAACAAGGGTTTAGCCGCCCCACCGGTAAAAAGGACTGGCTCAATGCTGAAGAGTATATTGAGCTATTCACCGAGGCAGCATATAATTCTGATTTGTTGGAAGGCTTCGACCCGATTAATAATCCGGCTGATTATCCCGGATCATGGTTGCAATTTGCCGAAGGTAGATTCGACCGCTATTCCGGTTGGTCTGACTGGAGAAACAATGAAACCGATACAGATTGGCAAGACCTTGCCTTCCAGGATGCTACTAGCACGCTCATCGATGTGTCGGCTAGTGGAGGATCAGACAAAACCTCATTCTATATTAGCGGAAGCTACTCAGATCAGGATGGTATTCTTATAGGAAACAACTTCCAGAGAACCTCTGGCCGAATTAACCTGGACCATCAGGCTACCGATAAGCTTAAGTTTGGTATGAACTTGTCTTTGGCCAGAACCATTAACGACAGGGTTGCCGATGACAACGCTTTTGCCACTCCGCTTCAGTTGGTTGCTTTGGCACCAATTACTCCTGTAAGAGACCTCAATGGTCAATTATACGACAGGCCAACCACAACCTATTACAATGGGTTAATTGAGAACGAAGACGCTGAGTTTATTACCACTGTTTTCAGAAACATCGGTGCCGTGTATGCCACATACAATGTAATGCCGGGTCTTAAGGTGACTGCCGAATATGGCATTGACCTCCTGGATCAAAACGAAGATAGATTCTGGGGAAAAAGAACATTTACCGGCCAATCGGTAGATGGTCAAGGCTTCTCTCGTTGGGTGCGAGTGCTCAACAATACCTCTAAGGTTTATGCCAATTTTGATAAATCTTTGAGTAATGGCCACGACCTAAGTGTAACAGCAGGTTCGGAGTATCAGTATTCAAGTACCGATGTGACCAGCGTAACCGGAACAGGTTTTGCCGTAGACGATCTGAAAAAAGTGGCTAGTGCGGCCGAAATTACAGGCGGTACTTCAACACTAACTCAGTTCTCATTCCTCTCTTATTTTGCCAGAGTAAACTATAAAATCAACAATAAATACCTCTTCTCAGTAAGTGGTCGTGTTGATGGTTCTTCGCGATTTGGTGAGAACGAGAGATACGGTTTCTTCCCTGCAGCCTCGGCCGGATGGATACTCTCTGAAGAGTCTTTCTTAAGTGATGTTTCAGCCGTTAGTTTCATGAAATTGAGAGCCAGTTATGGGGCTACAGGTAATGCCGGTATCGGTAACTTTGGTCACTTGGGTCTTTATGGAGGATCGGCCTATGCAGGCGATTCAGGCTTGCAGCCTACTCAAATCCCTAACCCTGACCTTACCTGGGAAACTACCAAACAATTCAACGTAGGTATCGACTTCGGTTTGTTCGAAGATAGAATCTCGGGAGAGATTGATTACTACGTGAAGAACACAGAAGACCTTCTGTTGAACGTACCGGTTCCTGGTACTTCAGGTTTCAATAGCCAGTTGCAGAACATTGGTGAAATGGAAAACAAAGGTTTCGAGTTTGTATTGAACACCTCCAATGTGAGAACAACTGACTTTGAGTGGAATACCAGCTTCAACATTGCCCGAAACAGAAACAGAGTAAAAGCACTCGATGGAGATCAGGAACTGATTGACTCAGGTAGCTCAAGATGGTTGAACGTTGTAAAGGTTGGTGAGTCAATTGGTGTGTTCTATGGAAGAGAGTTTGCCGGTGCTGACCCAGACAATGGAGATGCTCTTTGGTATCTCAATACCCCGGGTTCTGAAAGAGAAACAACCAACGACTTCAACGCTGCAGCACGTGTTGTTTTGGGAGATCCTAACCCAGACTGGATTGGTGGTTTAACCAACAACTTCCGCTTCAAAGACTTCGATCTGAGCATTTTGCTTCAGTTTGTAACCGGAAACCAGATATATAATGGTGGTGGAGGGTTCCAGTCTGCTAATGGAGACTGGTTCGATAACCAAACCAGAGATCAGCTGAACAGATGGCAACAGCCGGGAGACATCACCATGGTACCACAAGCCAGATTGGCCTATGGTAATGGTGTACAGGCCTCAAGCCGTTATTTGGAAGACGGTGATTATCTCCGCCTGAAAAACGTGACACTTGGTTACAATGTGCCTTCAAGCGTGTTGGAGAAAGCTAACCTCAGAAGCTTGAGAATTTACATGACAGGAATCAACCTGGCTACATTTACCAACTATTCCGGTTGGGATCCAGAGGTAAACACAGATTACAGATCTAGTAACATCAACCAGGGTAATGATTTCTACTCTGCGCCTCAGGCTAAGACACTTACTTTCGGTCTTAATGTTGGATTCTAAGATGATGGACGTAAAGAGAAACAAAATGAAAAAGACAGTTATACATAAATTTTTAGCACTGGTAATTGCTATTGGCCTGGCCTCGTGCGATGACAAACTTGATTTGTCTCCTGCACAGAGTATAGATGAAGGACAGGCACTTACCACTGATAGCAACGTGAAATCCGTGCTCGTGGGTGCATACAACGACCTGGGTAACGGAAGTTTGTTTGGTGGCAATATTCTGAGAGATTCAGAATTGCTAGCGGCCAATGGAGAGATTAGATGGGCCGGTACTTTTAACGGACCAAGAGAAATCTTTAACAAGTCTATGACCGTGAATAATGCCGATGTTACAGGTGAGTGGCTTCAGGCTTACAGCGCCATTAACATCGCCAACAACGTGTTATCGGCTATTGATGTGGTAAATGCTGCCGATAGAGACAGAGTTCGGGGAGAGGCTCTCTTTATCAGAGGAGTGCTATACTTTGAACTAGTGAAGTTTTATGCACAGCCTTACTCGGCCGGTAATGTGAACAGCAACCTTGGTGTTCCGCTGGTTTTAGAGCCAACAAGGGCCATCAGTGAAGATAGCCAGGTACCTAGAAACACGGTTCAGGAGGTGTACAATCAGGTAATAAGTGACCTTACAACGGCCGAAAGCCTGTTGCCTTCTTCTAATGGCATTTACGCTACCGATGCTGCGGCTGCAGCCATACTTTCGAGAGTATATCTTCAAATGGGAGATTATGCGAATGCAAGAGATGCTGCGCATAGAGTAATAACCAGCGGTAACTACTCGCTCACCAACACCTATGCGGGTGCATTTAACAATGACAATAACTCCAGCGAAGATATTTTTGCTATTCAAGTGAATAATCAGGATGGGGTGAACAGTATGAATACATTCTTCTCTATTCCTTCTTTTGGTGGTAGAGATGGTGATGTAGATATACTACAGGCCCACTTAGACTTGTACGATCCGCTAGATGATCGCCTTGACTTATTCTATATGGGTAACGGAGCCATGCGAAGTGGTAAGTGGAACAACCAGTTTGGTAATGTAACCATGGTAAGATTGGCAGAAATGTACCTAACCCGTGCAGAAGCGAACTTCAGAGAAGGTACCAATGTAGGTGCAACTCCATTGGCTGATATTAACAGAATCAGAAACAGAGTAAACCTGCCTAGTTTGTTGGTAGTTACTTTGCCAGATATTCTGTTGGAAAGAAAGCTGGAATTGGCTCATGAAGGACAGGCTATTCACGACTTGAAAAGACTACAAGGAACAGCCGATGGCTTTGCCTATAACGCTCCTGAAATGGTATACCCGATACCACAGCGAGAGATGGATGCAAACCCTAGTCTTGTGCAGAACACCGGTTATGGCAACTAGAATTGAGTCTTAAAACTTTAGATATAAAAAAAGGAGGGTGTATTAACACCCTCCTTTTTTATCACTTCTTTACAATAATAACTATTGCAACCGGCTCAAATCGGCCTCTGCTGCTATATAGCCAAACGCAGCCCAGCTTGTACCATTAACAACGTCTTTAAAAATGCGCTTAGCAGTAGCAGTATCACCTTCATAAAGATACCAATTGGCAACACCGTACCCTTGAGTAGCCAGACTCAAAGCCACATCGGCATTGTCTGTTTTAAATAGTTCTTCTGTCTTTAGCTCTCCTTTGTACATGAGCAGCCTTTTCATATAGCTGTCATTTTCGATAATCTCCCAATCGCTGTTCAGCGAATTCAAAAGGGTATTGGCTTCTTCTGTTTTACCCTGTCTTCTCAAGGTCATGTAAAGCCAATCCATAGTAGCCACTTTCAGGTCAGGATTATCGGAGTATTCCATACACTCTTTATAAATAGGCTCTGCTTTATCGAACTCACCTTTTAAATAGTGGGCCAGGCCATAGTGATATAAAATATTGAACTGTGTATTAGAAAGCGGGATGTTGAGCGCATTAGGTGCCCCATCGGGTTCCGTTTCCATGGTGTCTTTGGGCATAAGTTCATAAGCCTTGGCAAAATCACTAATGGCTTTGTCGAACTCACGAAGACTCACATACCGGTGGCCACGATGACGATACATTTTATAAGAGGAAGGAAAAGCTTCGATACCCTCACTAAACACTTCTATGGCTTTTCTATAGTCCGACAGGTAGGCATATCTTCGGCCAAGCCAAATGGTATTCATTTCCGTTGGATTTGCAAGGTAGTTGGCCTTGGCTTCATCTAAATTGGCCATGAGCCGGGCTTCTGCTTCTACAGACCTTTCAGGAATTTTGAGAGAGTCTCCCAATAATGATAGAGCCTGAAAGTGTTCGGGAGTGTAAACCTCCGGCTTGGATTGTTTACAGGATGCCAGACAAAAAAAGGCTGATACGATCAGCCCTGTAGAAATATATTTTTTCATCTATTTGTGAGTAAGTTTAAAGGTCATTCCATTCTTTTTTTCATCTACCATGCGTTTTACATCTTCCAGAAGTTGCTTGGCATCGTATATAATTCCGTCTTTAATGGTGTATTTAACTCCACCGGCTCTTTCAACCTCATTGTTATCATTTAACCTAATAAAGCCTGTTCCATAGAGCATCTTCAGGTTTTCGAGTGGGTTTTCTTCCAGAATCACAAAGTCGGCATACTTTCCAATTTCTACTGAACCCAGCATATCGTCTGCGCCTAAGGCTTCGGCTCCATTAAGTGTGGCCGACATGATTACTTCAAGAGGATGAAAACCTGCTTCTCTCAGGAGCTCTAATTCGCGAATGAAGCCAAAGCCATAGAGTTGGTAAATGAACCCTGAGTCTGATCCGGCTGTAACCCTTCCACCTCGATTTTTATATTCGTTCACAAAGGTCATCCAAAGCCTGTAATTTTCTTTCCAGGCCACTTCCTGTTCCGTACCCCATGAGAACCAGTAAGAACCATGCGACCTGCGGCTGGGGCGGTAGAAATCCCACAACGAAGGTAAAGTGTAGGTCTGGTGCCACTCGGCCGTATATGCCCTCATGAGATCACGGCTGGCTTCATATATGTTGAATGTAGGATCCAGAGTAAAGTCCAAAGCAATAAGTTCATTCATTACCTCATTCCATTTTTCAGAATACGGGGGAGCGGCTTGTTTCCATAGCCTGCCCGCTTCTCCAAAACGATCTTGCTCGTTTCGGTAGTTATAATCCAGGCTGTAATTCTGAATTTTCCTATCCGTAAACATCGCTTCGGGCAGTCCATACCAATGTTCCATAGAGGTAAGTCCGGCCCTGGCAGAATTAAGGACATTCCAACGCACTACATCCATTTGCGCATGATGCATGGCCGACCGAAGCCCAAGTTTCTTATTTTCTTCCAATGCCGCCTGCATAATGTCTGGAGCAGCACCAAAGAATTTAATGCCATCAGCTCCGTTGGCAGCGTTTTGCCGCACCCACTCTCTGGCTTGCTGGGGGGTCGATATAGGTTCTTTTGCTCCCTGGCCAAAGCCCGTATAGGCAAAAATGCGAGGAGCGGTTATTTCATTGTTGGCGCTTTTCTTTTTGTGCTCCAGCACCCAATCTAATCCGTTTCCTGCAGAAGGGTCTCGAATGGTTGTAATGCCATGAGCGAGCCATAGCTTAAATACATATTCGGCTGGTGTTCCCTGTCCGGTGCCACCAATATGTCCGTGCATATCAATAAGCCCTGGAAGAAGGTACATGCCTTCGGCATCCAGTTCTTTATCGCCCGGAGCTGCTTTAGGACGACCACGCTCATTGATGGGCAGACCAGGGTAACCTACATTGTAAATACCCTTGATTATGTTCTTCTCCACTACTATATCTACCGGTCCCGTGGGAGGAGCTCCGTTGCCATTGATCAGTGTTACACCCCTAATGATAAGTTTGTTGAATGGGCCTTCTCCTTCCGCTCTGGGAGGGGCTTTCTCAATCTGGGAGAAAAGCGGTTGCGCAATAAAGAGGGCAAAAACCAGAAAGGTGAGCCCATAGGTAAGTTTCTTCATAAAATAAAAGGTTGACGATTTCAATTTATTGATTTCGCCAACCTTTAACAATACTGTTTATTTAAGCTGAGTATCAGCTCGATCCCTTCTTTTTAATTCGGGTTAAGTTTAGGTCTATGGATTGACCTCCCTGAGACCATTTTCCAACAAACTTGTCGTCCTTCAACTCGCCTTCATACTGGCCTCCATACTGTTGAATCGTCATTTTAATTTTATTATTGGCAAAGACTACCTCATCCATTTTAAGTCCGTAGGTATCCTGATCGGGGCTATCCATAGTAGCACTAAGCTTTCCTTCGCTATTGACAATATGGAAGACTATCTTGAGGCTTACACCAGGTGCTGTGATATTTCCTTCCCAATTTCCGGCTGCTTTGTTCAATTCGTTGCTCTGCGGCAAAACCATCAGAAATCCGAAAAGCATAGACATTAAAACTTTCATAAGCTCTTTCTTTAATGTTCGATATTACGAAAATTGTACCAAAGCCAAGGGGTAAATAAGGCTAGAGGAATCTGAGTGACCTGAACGCAACTTAAAGCTGACTATAGTGCAATGCCTTTTGTTTTAATTACCTTCTTAAAAAAGCCTTGTACCTTTCTAATATAAGAAGTGTAATTTCATATTCGGTTTTACCAATGATTTGCCCATCCAGAAAATTGCAAAACTCCATAAACTCGTCAATTACACGGTCGTCTATGCGTGTTACTCGTTTTACAAGTTCTTTATTGAAGTATTTTTCTCTTTCGGCTGCTCTTTGTTTCCTAAAGGCATCGGCCTTGCTAAACTCGTTGAGAATCTGTTTTTGTTTAAGTGTTTTGTCAAAACTGTTGAGAAAACCGGTAATAATAACTCCTGCTTCACCAGTGGTGAGAGGTAGTGTTTGAGGGCGGCTCCAGTCTCTTGGTACAGCGGGTAGACTCACTCCAATGTCTAAAGTGTCGCGTTTTGGGCGCTTTAGGTAGAAATGATCGCTTAGCTCAAAAATTTCTAGAGAGTCAAGATCATACACTGCCGGGTTGAGTTTGAATATACTTACCTCAGAAAAATTGGTGTTTGAAGAGTCGAGGCCAATAGTGAGAGTTTCATAGCCTATTGAAGATATTTGAAGGGTATCTCCCAGCGAGAGATTTAGTCTAAAAGTACCCTTGCCTGTGGCTCCCATTCCCTGCTGCTTATTCTTGATGAGAATACTGGCGTATGGCACAGGGAAACCAGTTTTAGAATCTAAAACTACACCGCTCAAGGGTTGGCTCTCCTGTGCTTGTAATAACAGGGTTGTGGCCAACATGACAATTAGGGAGTAGCAGGTTCTCATAGCATGAACAATACCACAAGTTGTATAATTGACCTGTTCCTGAAAAACTATTAACCGTTTTTAACCCTGTGATTCGACTTGTCCAGAATTTTGTAGAAGACCACCGATAACCACAAGGCAGCCACAAGAAGTGCAAAATAGTAGAGATAATTTAGGTCTATGTTTATTCTGGGTAGTTGAATTGTATTGAACGAAAAGCTACCTTCTCCTAGCTGGTAATTAACACCGCCAACTGTAATGATGAGTACAACTGGCACAACAATAAATAGGGCAAAGAGAACCTTAACCCACATAGGCGTACGAATGGATCGGGCGCGCTCATAGACCTGCACTTGCTCCAATACTTTACGGTTAAAGCTCAGTGAAGGCTCTTCTAACCCTTCGCTTCTAAGAAGTTGCTTTAGCTGCTCATCTGAAAGTTCGAACTTACTCATAATAATGACCTAACCTCTGTATCTAATAGCTTTTCGAGTTGAGCAAGTAGCCTTTTTCTTGCTCTGTGCAATCTAACTTTAACGTTGGATAATTCCCAGCCTGTGATTTCGCAAATCTCTACCAGTGAATTTTCATTAAGGTAAAACAAGGTGATCACCACCTGATCCTCTTCAACCAGTCGGTGTAGCGCTTGCTGAATGTAGCTGCTTCTTTCATCTTTTCGTAAGGTATTCCAGGAAGCAGATGATTCACTGGCTTCAACCGAATTTTCTACGGTATGCGAGTCTAACTCTTGTATGCTGATCTGTTTTTTGCGCAGCCTTGTAAGAGCAGTGTTGTATACTATGGTATATAACCAGGTAGAAAACTTAGATTTTCCTTCGAACTGGGATATGTTCTTATATGCTTTGACAAATGCGTCTTGAGTTACTTCCTCAGCATCTTCCCGGTTTTTCAAAAGCTTTATAGCTAAAGTAAAAGCCATTGCCTTGTGCTCATCAATGAGTGCATTGAATGCAACCATATCGCCCTGTTTTACCCTAGCGATGATTAGTTCCATTGCGTATAATTCATTGTGGCTTTTCACTTTGCTGCGTTTGACTACATTTGAAAGAATAAGGTTACAGGCCTAGTAGATTTTTAGGGTTTCTTTAAAAAGCTTGCCTGACACAGTTGGGTAAATAAGCCCTGGGATAGCAGGGGGGCATTACGATTTAAAAAAGAAAACACCATAAGGTTTGCAGGCAGAACAAGTGAAAGTTACGAATTATTTCATGAGCAGAAATACCGGTCCAAACTGTAACCTACTCAGCGGAAGCGGCATCAAAGCTGGCAGAACGAAAAATAACAATTATGGAAGCAAGTACAGTGTTTGCGGTATTTCTGATACTAACCATCGGTGGGGCAGTGGCTCTAATCTACTACTACTATCACACCCGGCATAAGGAGAGAGTACTACTTATAGAAAAGGGGGCAGATGCCAAGCTGTTTAACATTGAACCCAGAAAGAAAAACTACTTCTTTATAGTAGTGTTGGGTATTGTGTGTATATGTATAGCCTTGGGTATTATGTTAGGTTTTGGCCTCGAAGCCCTGATGAACGATTTAGGATGGATGGATAAAAGGGGAGATAATCCCGGACCATACTTTGTAAGTTTGTTTTTAATGCTTGGGTCAGGATTTCTATTTTCTTATTTTCTCAATAAGAAAATAAATCAAGGTTAGTTGGGGCCGATTTGGATAACGGTCTTCTTAACTTAGGTCTTGCCTGGTTTAAGAAGACTGTTTGCTTTCTAATTGCTTATTTCCAAATAAGGCCGTACAAAGAAACCTGAAATACATTGTAGCAGTATCTTCCCTGGCTTGGTAGGTTACCCGGCCCAGCCTTCTCTGTCGAGGCTGCGGTATTGAATGGCTTCTGCCAAATGTTCAATACCAATGCTTTCTTTTCCGTCAAGGTCGGCAATAGTGCGGCTCACTTTCAATATTCTATCGTAAGCTCTTGCCGAAAGGCCTAGTCTTTCCATAGCTGTTTTGAGTAGGGTTTTTCCAGCCTCATTAATTTGGCAGACTTCTTTAACCATCTGGCTGCCCATCATGGCATTGGAGTGAATACCCAGGGTTTTGAACCGCTCACGTTGTATGTCTCTGGCGGCAATCACACGTTCTCGAATCTCTTCGCTACTTTCTGATTTCCGATTTTGGGTCATCTGATCGAAAGAGACAGGAGTTACTTCAACATGGAGATCTATGCGATCCAATAATGGGCCGCTTACTTTATTGAGGTAGCGCTGTACCTGGCCAGAACCACAAACACACTCTTTTTCCGGATGGTTATAGTAGCCACAAGGGCAAGGGTTCATACTGGCTATGAGCATGAAATTGGCAGGAAAGTCAACTGACAGCTTGGCCCGGCTAATGGTTACTCTTCGCTCTTCCAAGGGCTGACGCATTACTTCCAAAACCGTACGTTTAAACTCAGGAAGTTCGTCCAGAAATAGCACCCCGTTGTGTGCCAACGATATTTCTCCTGGCTGAGGTACTCCACCGCCACCCACCAGAGCCACATCAGAAACCGTATGGTGAGGGCTTCTGAAAGGGCGTTGAGTGATTAGCTGAGCATTCGATCCTAATTTTCCGGCCACGCTATGGATTTTGGTGGTTTCCAGTGCCTCTTGAAGATTTAAGGGAGGTAGAATGGAAGGCAATCGCTTGGCAAGCATGGTTTTACCGGCTCCAGGAGGGCCAATCATTATTACATTATGACCCCCGGCAGCGGCAATTTCCAAGGCTCTCTTTATGTTTTCTTGCCCCTGCACATGAGCAAAGTCTGCTTCATAGTCGTTAAGCTGATTAAAAAAGTGCTCGCGTGTATCGTAAATAATGGGGGCTATGGGCCGCGATCCGTCCAGAAACTCTATGGCTTCTACAAGATTGTGGACACCTATCACATCCAAGTTATTAACTATAGCTGCTTCGTTGGCGTTTTCTTGAGGAAGAATAAAGCCCTTAAAGCCTTGTTTACGTGCCTCAATGGCTATAGGAAGGGCTCCTTTGATGGGGCGTAGAGTACCATCGAGGGCGAGTTCTCCCATAACCACATACTTTTCCAGATCATCGGCTACAATTTGTCCTGACGATTTAAGGACCCCTAGGGCTATGGGTAAATCGTAAGACGAGCCTTCTTTACGAATGTCGGCAGGAGCCATGTTTACCACCACCTTTTTGCGAGGCATGCGGTAGTCAAAGTATTTAAATACGGATTCTATACGGTGTTCACTTTCTTTAACCGCACTATCTGGTAAACCCGATAAAAAGAATTTAGTGCCATCAACTATATTAACTTCGATGGTAATGATTTGCGCATCGACCCCGAAAACGGCACTTCCATATCCTTTAGATAACTCCAACGGTGTGTTTTTCTATTAACTGAATGATTATGTGTATTACCTTAATGTGTACTTCTTGTATTCTATCGGCATAGCCAAAATGCGGAACCCGTATTTCCACATCGGCCAGTTCAGCCAGTTCGCCTCCATTTTTGCCTGTTAGGGCTACAATTTTCATTTTCTTTTGTTTGGCCATGGCGGCAGCCCGTAAAATATTATTGGAGTTGCCGCTGGTGCTTATGGCTAAGAGTACATCGCCCGGTTTGCCCAGGCCTTCTATATAGCGCGAGAAAATTGCGTCATAGCCAAAATCATTAGAAACGCATGATATGTGGCTGGGGTCTGAAATGGCAATGGCCGGAAGGGCCTTGCGGTCTTCCCGATACCGTCCGGTAAGCTCTTCGGCAAAATGCATGGCATCGCAGTGAGAGCCTCCGTTTCCACAGCTAAATATTTTTCCTTCTTCCAATACAGCATCGGCCATGAGTTGTGCGGCCGTTTCTATAGCCTCAATGTTGGTTGAGTTAGAAAGAAACTGGTCCAGCACTTTGGCGGCTTCCTTTAACTCATTAACAATAAGTTCCTGATTCTCCATTTCGTGTAAGGTTCTCTAATATAGTTTAATTGGCCAATAATAAGCCAATAAATGCTTGAATTAATCTAAACTGACTGCATGTTGATCAGCTTATGATAAATGCCCTTTAAAGCAATAAGTTCCTGATGGGTTCCTTGTTCTACAATACGGCCTTTATCCATTACCACTATTTTATCGGCATGTTGAATGGTGCTTAGCCTGTGAGCAATTACCAAAGACGTTCGGTTTTTCATGAGGTTGGTTAGTGCCTCTTGTACCAGCTTTTCCGATTCAGTATCGAGTGCTGAAGTAGCTTCGTCCAAAATTAGAATGGGCGGATTTTTCATAATGGCCCGGGCAATGCTAATGCGTTGCCTTTGGCCTCCTGAAAGCTTACCACCTCGTTCACCAATGCTGGTTTGGTAACCTTCGTCCAATTCCGTAATGAATTGATGGGCATTGGCAATTTTAGCGGCCTGCACAATATCTTCTTCGCGAGCATTGGGCTTGGCAAAAGCTATGTTTTTGGCCACTGAGTCGTTGAAGAGTATAGACTCCTGGGTAACAATACCCATTAGGTCTCTCAGCGAGTTAATATTTATTTCACTTACCGGCACACCATCTATGGTAATTTGCCCATCGGTTGGGTCGTAGAACCGCGGTACCAAATCGGCTAGCGTAGATTTTCCGGCTCCAGAAGAGCCCACCAGTGCCACAGTTTCCCCTTTTTTAATGGTTAGGTTGATGTTCTTAAGTACAGGCTCCTTTTCATAGGTGAAGCTCACATTGTCAAACCTGATTTCCTGGTTGAAGCTGTTGAGGATTTTGGCTTGCGGATGGTTCTGAATCTTTGGTTTTTCATCGATAAGCCTAAAAATCCTTTCTGCCGAAGCAAGGCCTCTTTGAATATTGCTTATGCTTTGAGAAATGCTTTTGGCCGGGTTAAGAATTTGGCTAAAGACTATAATATAGGTAAGGAGTTGCTCTGGCTCAAGATCGCTTTTTTCACTGAGCACGAGGTTACCGCCTACTACCAGCAAAGTAGCTACTACAATAATGCCCAAAAACTGTGATATGGGAGAGGCCAATTCGTTTTTGCGTGCCATAGACATGCTAATGCGCTTGTATTGGTGTGTTTCTTTATTAAAAAGGTCATTCACATAAGCCTTGGCATTAAAGGCTTTGATAACCCGCATGCCTCCAAAAACCTCATCCATTAGATTCACAATTCGGGCCAGAGACTCCTGGCTCATAATGGCTTTCTTTTTGAGTTTTTTTACTATTTCCGAGATCACAAAACCCATTACCGGAAAAAAGACCAGTGTGAACAGAGTAAGCTTTACAGAGGTGACAAATAAGAAGATGAGATAGACGATAATGGTGGCTGGCTCTCTAAAAAATACTTTAATGGAGCTCACCAGAGTGACTTCAATTTCCTGCACATCGTTGGTCATGCGCGACATTATGTCTCCCTTTCGTTCACCGGCAAAAAAGCCCATGTGCAAACCGGAAGTGTTCAGAAATACCTTGTCTCTAATTTTTTGGATGACCTCTGCCCTGAGGTAGCCCATAATTACATTGGAAAGGTATGTGAAGAGGTTGGACAGAAAAGCAGAGATGCCAATAACAATACTCACATAAATGAGCATACTACTTTTACCATAAGCTTCTCTCACTTCCAGAAGCTTATGGTAGAAAAGGCTTTTAACATAATTTATGCTTACCTCAAACTCTCCGACCGTTGCCAAAGCCTGCATTGCTTCTGCCCCTTTGGTATCGAAGATTACAATAAACAGCGGCTCCAGAAGAGCCAGGTTAGTAAGACTGAAAATAATAGCCAAAAGAGCCAGTACCACATACTGCGGAAAGTACCGATGGTAGGGTTTGGCAAATGAAATAATGCGTCCGTATGTACTCATGCGCTAATTGGTGGGCAAGTTAGGCAATAAATGACATTCTCAGAACTCATGTTCTCTTTGAGGCAGGTTCCAGCGCAAAGAAAGCAAGCTTATGAAGCTACTGGATGAGCGTGAGGCCAGGTCGCTGGTCTTGTTGCGGTAAATGGTTTTTAAGTCAACAAATACATTATGCAATAGCATGTAGCTTCCGGTGAGGTCTATGTAGGTTTGGTTAGTACCAATACCCTGGCCAATACGAATGTTGTTGTTTCCAATACGATCGTCCGTGTCGGCCAATACGTTTCCTCCATAGTTCATGCCATTTCCGTCTTCGCCATATTGGCTGTAAATGAGTTTTCCACTCACGTACAACCGGGGCAGGGGTTGATATCTACCCGCCAAAATAATCTCCTTAAAATTGGCTCCCAGGGGGTGTGCCAATGGGTTGCGATAGTTCGAGTAGCTGAGTGCCGGGCGCTCGTAGGCGTAGAAATAAGGGCGAGCTACGTTGTACTCTGCTTGCAGGTCCAGGTTACTAATGTTGAACGCATCGATGTATTTAGCTCCCAACTGAATACCAAATTTGTTTCGCCAGCTACCATCGCCAGAACGTAGTTCACTGATTACAAATTCATCGAGAATGAACTGCCCATAGAGTTGATATTGCCCCTTTAGGTTCAGTTTAAAATCCAGACCTACCAAAGAGTTATCAGGGCTACCTTGCTGTTGTTCTATATAGCGATAAAAAATTACCGGATTGAAGTAGTTAATATTGGCACTGTCGGCCATAATAGTTTC
This sequence comes from Roseivirga sp. UBA838, assembly GCF_002296035.1. Classification (NCBI taxonomy): domain Bacteria; kingdom Pseudomonadati; phylum Bacteroidota; class Cytophagia; order Cytophagales; family Roseivirgaceae; genus Roseivirga; species Roseivirga sp. UBA838. The sequence goes on along the minus strand of NZ_DBHC01000032.1, from coordinate 34,420 downwards.
AAACACACCAATCTCCAGGTTGGGCAATAGGTTTACATCGAGCCTGTGTGAAGCCATGAATTTTTTTGGGTAGCTACCGTCTCCGGGGTTTGCGTTGGCAAAAACAATATCTTCTGTGAGTTCAGCGAAAAGGTTGGTGTACCTAACAGGCCCCAGGCGGGTTGTTATTTTACCAAAGAGGAAAGGGCTAGAAAAATCGGACAATACCATAGACCGAATGCCATTGCCGATAAACTGTTTGTCGTAGCCGGCCTGCAAGTGAATACTCTTAGTCAGGTTAAAGTTGAGGTATCCTCTACCATGAAAAAAATCCCAGGTTCGGGTATTGCCTTCTCCATCTTTCCAAAAACCCTCGTTGGGAAAAGCCCTATTCCCCCTTATATAATCGTAGACATAGTCCGGAAAGCGAGCCTGGGTTGTAGTGAGCATGGTGTAAAAGCTTAGCCGCCCGTCAATATCGCCCTGTACCTCAATACCACGAGTGTTTGTAAAGAGTGTCTGGTCTTCTTCAGAATCCTTGCCCAGGCCAAAGGTAAGAGCGGGGTTAATACGAAGAGTAAAGTCCTGACTCTTTAATACATACAGGTCGGATTTTCGTTCATAGGCCAGGTTCCACCAATGCTTATCGTTTTCATTGTACTCAGAAGCCGTAAGACTCCAGTTGTCGTTCATTAAAAATTCGTAGTTGAACCGGTCTTGCAAAGACATTTCTTCCACATTTGGGCTAATGTTTTTTAGAAATGTGGCCAGTTCTGCTCTGCGAATGGGCTTAAAGCTTGTTTGCAACAGATTGCCCTTTTCAGCATACTTAATTTGAAACCGGTCAATCAGGTGGTAATAATCGCGGTTGTAGGGAATATAATTGTTCTGAGCCCAAAGGGTAGTGCCCAAAAAAAGGAATAGTGCTGAAAGAAGAGTTTTTTTCATATCGTAAAATCGATGCGAAGTTAGGTGTATAGCCAATCGAAACAGCACAAAAATGGTAATTCGTCCACTATTCTGGCCTGCGACTGCTATTCAACCTAAATATAAGATATATACCAAAGCGGAGTGCTTTGAATGAATAAAGCTCTCAATTAAGGCTGTGTTTCAAGAAGCGCTCTTTCTTTTTCCAGAATTTGGATCAGAAGATCAACCTCTCTTCGGTGAGTTCGGAACGAGAGAATGGAAGCTCTGAGATAAACATGGCCGTTCAGGCTGGTTGAGGAAACAAAAATACGACCGTCTTTGTGAATGGCCTTCACCAGAGCAGTGTTACAGGCATTGGCATTTTGCTCATTGGGAACATGCCTGAAAATGACGGTGGTAAGGGTTGGGTAAGGACCTACCTCAAAACCAAGGTCTTTTAGCCGAGCGTGAAGGTAACGTGCCAAATCCAGCTTTTCTTCAAGGCAGCTACGAAAAGGGGCTGTACCATGCAGCTTTAGGGGTAGCCACATTCGCATACCTCTAAAGTGCTTGCTCAATTCTGGTGAGAGTTCTGCCGGAGAAGTTTCTTCATGATAATCCTTGGTGTCTTGCATGTAATTGGCCTCGTAGCGGTTGGCTTGAGCAAGGTGTCGCTGTTCTTTAACCAATACAATTCCAGAACCATATGGAAGGAATAGTCCCTTATGTGGGTCGAGAATAACCGAATCGGCTTTTTCTATACCCTTCATAATTTGCCTGCCGTAGTCGGTGAGCATAAAGAAGCCACCATAAGCCGCATCTACATGAAACCACAGGCTGTATTTGCGAGCTATGTGGGCAATGTCGTCTAGTGGGTCTACGGTACCAATATCGGTGGAACCGGCATTGGCAATAATTAAAAATGGCTTCAGCCCGTTGGTTATATCTTCTTGAATTTGTGCCTCAAGAGCCTGCGGTACCATTTTATATTGGAGGTCTTGCTCAACAAAACGAAGTACACATTCCTCTAAGCCGCAAAGTCTAATGGCTTTTTGCAGGCTGTGATGAGCCTGCTGGGTGGTGTAAATAACCGACTGATCTACCTGTCGGCTTTTAATGTTTTGAGCCTCTCGGGCGGTAGAAACGGCAATAAGGTTGGCCATGCTTCCGCCAGAAGTCAGGTTACCTGCAAAGCTGTCCGTATAGCCAATTAATCTTGCAGCCCAGCGAATTAGGGCGTTTTCCATGCGCACAGCTCCGGGCGATGCAAAAAATACTCCCGCATAGCGGTTGGTTACTGCCGCCAGATAATCTCCCAAGGCCGATTCGTAAATACCTCCCCCCGGAATGTAACCCATATGGCCCCCGGAGGCAGTGTTAATACCGGGAACATCGAGGCGTTGAGCCAAAAAAGGCAAAATATCTTCTATAGAATATCTGGCCTGATCTATTTCAAAGAAGTCGTCCGTTCCCTTACGCTCGTGAGCAGAGTGCTCGTAGGCCTTACGTTCTTGAAGCGTGTTTAGAAAAACCTCTCCATAATTGACTATGGCACTCAATAGTTCTGACCTGCTTGTAGAATCAGTCTCCAGCAGGTGAAGTGAGGGTTGGGCTTCTATGTCAAAAGTGTCAGTCCGACCGTGCTCCATGGGTGAGTTGGTGCTATTTCTTAATTCTTATTTTCCCTTTCATGATGACATGAAGAGTGCAAAAGTAGTCTTCATCGCCTTTTACAACTGTTTTCCAGCTTTCATCTTTTTTAAGAATCCCGGAAGTCCACCGCTTAGCTTTCTCTTCAGTAACATCATGTTGAACATAATCTCTGTTAATAAAGGTAACAGTATCTCCTTTATTAACCTCAATATAATCAGGTATGAATTTGAGTTGTTTTATTTCAACGGTATGATTTTGAGGAGTTTGTCCCTTTTTTAGGGAGGCCTGTGGCCAAAGGCTACAATAGCTAATTAAGGCAATAGCTGCCAGGCTGAACAAAGTTTTCATGCAAATATGAGTTTATGATTAAGAAAGAAAAGAGGGGCTCTCAGCTATGATAAGCGGACGCGGTTCGTTGACACTTTTCTCAATGAACAACTACTTGATGAGTAGTTGGTTGGGAGCTGAACCGGGCCTTGGAAATCAATGGGCTGAGAAGCCCCAGCAGTTAGTAGTGGGTCTTAAATAGACTTTTGTACCATTTCGGCATGCTTTAAGTGCCCCTCCAGGGCAGGAACTATGCCCTCAAGAAAAGAGCGAAGCTCATCGTTGCTTGCCTGAGCGGCTAGTAGGTTTTTGAGGGCATCAATAACAATTTTGTGATAGGCCACTTCATTATCGATGTAGGCTTTGTCGAAGGCTTTTCCGCTTTTGGTCATCAGCATTTCGCGGGTTTGTTTGGCTCCTTCAAGCAGAGACTGGCTTACTGCATTGTCTTGAGGGCTTACCCCTAATCGAGTAACCAGCTTTTCGGCCTGTTCAATGAAGGCCTTATGGTCTCGAACCATAGTTTCAGCAAAGTTCACTATGGCTTTATTTCTGGATCTGGATTTGGCTATTTCTGCATAGCTAATGTCAATTTGGTTAGCCACAACGCCCACATGGGCTATTTCAGTGTCGTTTAGCTTTGGTGTTTCCTGTGCCTTCAGGCCAAAACCAATGCAGAGAAAAATGGCTATGGCCAGCAGTCTTGTTTGTGATCTGAGAAGTGTTTTCATAATGGTCTGTTCTGTTATTATAAGTGACCATTGGATACAGAAAGTAGGTTTTGGTTACAGCATTGAATGGCAAAAGTGTTGGATGGCCGACTTTGTGCAACTGTAATACAGCGTGGCCTTAAAGCCAAAAGGGGTCGGAGTTATTTTCCTGAAATCCGGTTTCTTGATGGCTTAGTTCAAGCGATTGCAATTGCTCTGTGCTAACGGTGCGTTGTATTTCTTCAAAGAGCACTCGTTCTTCAAATCAAATGTGTTGTTCAAGTTCTTCTTCTATACGGCTAAGGTTTCTTGTAAGGTCTTCCTTTTGCGAAAATAGCCGATTGAGCCTTCGGTGTTCGGTCAGAGCCTTTCTTACAAGCTCGTGTTCATTGCCCAGTAGTGGGAAAACGAATTGCTCTTCCTGATGAAAATGAGTGAACAGGTAATTTTCATAAAACCAGTCTACGTAGGCCTTTATTCGACAAGGGTCTACTCCGGTGCCAAGACCTTTTCTAATCTTCCAACAGAGCAATAGCCCTTGATGATGCTCCCGGCTAAGGGGCTGTAGGGCCTGGGTTCGCTTCAATGGTTTTCTTTTCATTCAATAGGTTCGTTGAGTACTCTCCTGAGTAAAAGGCGTTCTTGAGTGGTTTTGTTTAAAGAGTGTTATAGCATATATAAATAGCGAGGCCACTTTTACAAACTCCGCTCCCACGTAGTAAAAGTGTATGTTAGAGCGTGGTGGGGTAATTCCTTGTATGTACATCTCTGCCCGGGCATCGAGGGTAGGAAGCATCCATAGGCTTTGGACAATGAGAATAATAATGGCTAGCAGATACAAAAGGGTGCTCGCTTTCATGAATTTGCGCACTGACAGGAGCGGGAAAAGTAGCGAAAGAGCAAATACCCACTCCACTTTGTTGAGGGCGCCAAATACCAGACGTCCTATACCAAGACCCAATGGCAGCGTAATTCCCGGTGCCCTAAACTTGAGCCAGGCCTCCATAAAGCTGATGGCACAGACAAAACCAATCCACAGAAAGACTGATGCTACCGAAACGGGCGATTGTACTTTGCTACTCATAGCAAGGGTTTTGAGTTTCTCGTTTGATAGTAATCTATTTTCACCATAAACATCTCGGCCATTTTTTGAGCGCGCCATTTGGCCTCTTCGGCTTTGCTTCCTTCAAAATTCTCGTCAATGGTTTTGTAAAACAATTGGAGCCACCGGGTAAAATGTGGTTCACCAATGGGCAAACGCATATGTGGAGCAAATGGGCTGCCGTGGTAAGTATGTTCTTGCAACAGCACAGTTTGCCAGAAAGTATACATCCGTTCTAAATGTTGAGGCCAGCGGTCTTCAATCTGCCGGTTGAAAATGGGCCCAAGAAGCGTGTCTTTACGCACTTTCTCATAGAAGCTATCTACCAGTAGCTGAATATCTGTGAGGCTGATGATGGTTCTCATGGAGTCAGATATTGATGAATTGGGCCTTTTGCCGTTTCAGTTAGTTGATAATACGTCATATGCATTCATATTTTAGATATTAAGACCTTTATATCTTTTATTGAATTAAATTTTATCGTTTCAAAAATGTAAGTCCGGTTTCCAGGCTGGTGGCTAACTCCAGGAGGCGTGTTTCTTGCAACATGGTTTTAAGGTCATTTCTAATGGCCGTAAACTTGTGGTGTACAGGGCAGGGTTTTTGAGCATTACAAGCCTTTAGGCCCAAGCCACAGCCTTTGTAAATGTTGTCGCCATCTATGGCATTAACAATCTCGCTGAGCCGCATGCTATCAATGTCTTCTCTCGCTATTTCGAAGCCACCATGTGGGCCTTTTACCGAACGAACTACCTGCGCTTTGGCGAGTTGTTGTAGGATTTTGGCCGTGAAAGCTTCTGGTGAATCTATCTCGTGAGTTATGGCCTTAAGGCTTGCTCTTTGACCGTTCAGCGACTTTTGAGCAATGTATAGAGTTGCCCTTATTCCGTATTCACATGCTTTTGAAAACATTCGCGACTTACTTTTAGCCCAAATGTAATGGCTGTTTTTATTTAAGACAATTTTGTCCGAAATTATTTTCATTTGATTTGTCATTTCGGGATTAGTGAGTGTTGGAGGTAAGAAGGCTGTCTCAATGCATACAATTCTTACATAGATTATCGGAATTGTTGGCAGAACTGTAAAACCGGAAACATGCTATCCATAATTTGTGACTAAAGCAGAACCATGCCTTCCGGTGCACGAAACAGCCTTCGGAACCTACCACTTAGAGAGAGTATTTTAGGTAGCCTGTTGTTTCGTTTGTTCAAGGGTTTGAGTTAGTTGGCCCAGGCAAAGTGCTGCAATGGCCATCACTATATCGCGTACGGCCACATCTATATAATGCCCTGAAAAAATGAGGCTCAAAGCAATAAGTGTTAGCCAGGCGGCTACCACATAGCTGCCAATTTCGGTTTTGGTAAGTACCACCAAGCCTGCAACTATCTCTATTACACCCACAACAACCATAAAAGTGGAGGCACTCACAGGCAGTATATCGGCTAGTCCTCCCGACACATATTGGGTCCAGTCGGTCAGTATGTTTACAAACTTGTCGGCTCCGGCAGCTATGGGCACCAGTCCAAAGGTGTATTTGAGCCATTGTTGAATCTTTACAAAGGAGTTCAAATTTTGATGGGTTGTCATTTCAATTTTGTTTGAAGTTTCCTTTTAGATGAAAAAGGAACTAATCCGTTACAAAATTTTGTAACCAAGTTGTATTGCCGGCATCTAATGGCCGAAAACAACCCAAAAGAGCCATGAGAGCTATATCCTTTTCTCGACAGACCACCGCAAAGCTGACGGACACGGAAGTAATAGGGAGAATACTTAGCGGAGAAAAAGAGTTGTTTGAGATACTCATGCGCAGGTACAATCAGACTCTTTATCGGGTGGTAAGAGGCTATATAGTCTCCGAAAGTGAGGTGGAAGACATTATGCAGGAAGCTTACCTGAAGGCCTACCTAAAACTCGATGAATTTAGAGGAAACTCAGCTTTTTCTACCTGGCTAATCAGAATAGGAATGAATGAAGCGCTTCAAAAACTCAGAAAAAGGAAGCAGGCCATGTTTATGGAGGCTGCTGGTACTACAGATCATACCCACAAAATAGTTGCCCCTGAACCCGGTCCTGAAAAGAAGGTAATTGGAGGAGAAACCAGGGCTATTTTAGAACAAACAATAGACAGATTGCCGGAGAAGTATCGGCTGGTGTTTATTTTACATGAACTGGAGGGAACTCCCAGGCAAGAAATTGCTCGTTTGCTCGATTTGAGCGACAGTAATGTGAAGGTGCGTTTGCACCGTGCTAAAAAAATGCTCAAAGACGACCTACTCAAACAGTCTATGACTAGCGCGGTTTTTGAATTTGGCAATAGCCGTTGCGACCGGGTAGTATCGGCCGTAATGAATAAAATTTAAGACCTTTGAGCCCAAAACCCCGGGCCTTGTTGTAAGACTATCAGGGCTTTGTTTTAAAAAGTTGTAAATAACTGCCTGATTATTAAATTGAAAAGTTTGTGAAATAAATGGCAAGTCGCTACATTTGCAGTCCTTTTTGAGGGAGATATAATTTTGAAGCCATGAAGAAAGACATTCATCCTGATTATAACACCGTTGTATTTTACGATACATCTAGTGAGCACAAGTTTTTGACTAAGTCTACAATGACCTCTAGTGAAACCATTGAGTGGGAAGATGGTAACACTTACCCAGTTATTAAAGTGGAAGTTTCTTCTGCTTCGCACCCTTTCTACACCGGTAAGAAGCTATTTGTTGATACTGCAGGACGTGTTGAGAAATTCAACAAGCGTTACAAAAAGTAGTCGGCTAAAAATACATAAAGCATTATTTGGAGTCTCCATTTTTTCAGATGGAGACTTTTTTATTTTTGTGCATGGACATTGCGCTTTTCGATTCACCTGAAATAAGAACCCAATTACTTCCCTTTACCTTTACTCGCCCGGTGGCCGAAATAAGGGTAGGAATTTTAACCCTTGCCGACAAGTGGCGAATGCGAGGCTTTACTTGCAGCTACTCAACACTGCCGTACCTGGGCGCTAAATTTGCGCAAGCCTCCTCTGCTGTGCAGGTAAACGGTGCTTTATGTGCCAACAAGGCCCTTATTGAAGCCATAAGTGCCTTGCAGCCCGGTGAAGAATTGGTGGCAAATAAACAAGTATTGGCCAGAAACGGAGAAGGAGGCCACCCGGTAGAATTTGAAGGAGAGTTCACTCTCATCGATCGTACCTGGAAAATCTTTGCAGAAAACCGGAATGAAATAATTGCCGATTTCGAGCTACTCACTTCAGGCCGCAACTCCGAGCCGGTGACCGATCCGCACACCATAGTCTATAACCCTCAGAACCTGTTCATCGAAAAAGGAGCTTCCATAAAAGCGGCTATTATCAATGCTGAAAATGGGCCGGTATATATTGGTAAGAATGCACAAGTGCACGAGGGGGCCATTATTAGCGGAGCTTTTGCCCTTTGTGAAGGGTCTCACGTAAATATGGGGGCCAAAATAAAAGGCGACTCTACCATTGGCCCATATTCTAAGGTAGGCGGAGAGGTGAGCAACTCAGTAATCTTTGGCTACAGCAACAAGGGGCACGATGGCTTTTTGGGCAATTCTGTTATTGGTGAGTGGTGCAACCTTGGGGCAGATACCAACACCTCCAATCTTAAGAACAATTACGCAAAGGTGCGGCTTTGGAATTATGGTTCCGGCCGGTTCGATGATACAGGGCTCCAATTCTGTGGTTTAATGATGGCCGATCATGCCAAGTGCGGAATCAACACCATGTTTAATACCGGCACAGTGGTTGGTGTTGGGGCCAATGTTTTTGGTGCGGGGTTCCCCAAAAATTTCATTCCTTCATTTTCATGGGGCGGAACCGGAGGTTTAGTTACCTTCAGACTCAATAAATTTGCCGAGGTGGCCGAAGCTGCTATGCAAAGACGCGGCAAAACCTACGATGCCACTGAGCAGGCCATTATTGCTCACGTTTTTGAAGAAACAGCACCATATAGAACCTGGGATAAATCATGAGGTTTCAAGACATACCCGGCTTAAAGCATACTAAACAACAGCTCATTGAGGCAGTTCAGGGCAACCACGTGGCACATGCCCAGTTATTCGTAGGGGCAGAAGGTTCTGCCAATTTAGCCATGGCACTTGCCTTCACCACCTATGTCAACTGCGAAAACCCCGGGGCCGAAGACGCCTGCGGTAACTGCCCCTCATGCATAAAAAATAGTAAATACATTCACCCCGATGTAAACTTTGTATTCCCTTCGGCAGCCACACCAAAACTGAAAAGAGAAGATGCTACAAGCGAAAAATTTCTGGTAGAGTGGAGGGCCTTTTTGCAGCAAAATCCCTATGGCAATGTGAGTGACTGGAGCAATCACTTTGGTTGGGAAAACAAGCTGCTCATGATTCCCCGACAGGAAAGCCGCAATATAGTCAGGGCCCTATCCTTAAAGTCATTTGAGGGAAAGTACAAAGTAATGATCATTTGGTTGCCCGAACTAATGAACGTGAATGCCGCCAACGGTATTCTGAAAATACTGGAAGAACCCCCTGAAAATACGCTTTTCCTTCTCGTCTCTAACGATGCCAACAAGCTCTTAACCACCATACTTTCCAGGGCTCAGCAGCTACGTATTCCTGCCTTTGACGATGAGGATATAAAGCAGGTATTGGCTCAAAAAACAGACCTTTCGGAAGAGGAGATTGCCCAATTGGCTTACAGAGCCGAAGGCAATATGCGCAAGGCCCTCCTGGAGATTGGCGGAACCGGCAATGAAGTGGCCGATTACTTTAAAGACTGGATGCGCCAGTGTTTTTCATACAACTTTGAGGCGCTCATACAGCTGGCCGATGATTTTCAGAAAAAAGGCAAGGAATTTCAGGTGGGCCTTTTTGCGGTGGCCAGTCGCTTTATGCGCGAAACGCTCCTTAAAGGGGTTAGCGCAGAGGCCATTTCCAGATTGCCCGAAACCGAGCGCGGCTTTGTAGAAAAGTTTTCGGCTGTATTTGTACCCCCGAAAATAGCCATACTAAGCCCTAAGCTCGATGAAGCGCAGTATCATGTGGAGCGAAATGCCAATCCGAAAATTCTCTTCCTTGATTTATCGCTTTCCATTGCCCAAATTGCGAGAGCCAAAAATCTTTAAATGTTCAAACGTTCGGTGACCATTGGCCGTGTCGATAAGATCGATTTACCCGATTTTGGCCTGTTTGATGTAGACGCCAAGGTTGATACCGGAGCCTACACATCGGCCATTAACTGTTCTAAGGTGAAGGTGAAAACCATTAATGGGGAAAAAGTTCTCACCTTTAATATTCAGGGTAACAGGCTTCAGGAAAAGAGAGCAAGAACATTTTCAACCACCAATTTTAAGAAGAAGAAGATCAGAAGCTCCAATGGCACCATGGAAGAGCGCTTTGTAGTAACTACCCTGGTAGAGCTTTTTGGCCATAAAATACAAACCGAGTTTTCCCTTTCGGACCGAAGTAAAATGAAGTATCCAGTGCTTTTGGGCCGAAAACTACTGAGAATGGGGTTTGTTGTAGATGTAAGAAAAAAGAATCTTTCGTACCAAAAGAAATACAAAAATGAAGATAGCAGTACTCTCAAGAAATAGCCACCTGTATTCCACACGCAGGCTGGTGGAGGCTATCAAAGCAAAAGGGCATGAGGCCAGGGTTATTGACCACCTCAAGTGCGACCTTACCATTGAACCCACAGGTCCAAAAGTACACTATATGGGTGAGGTTCTGGACGATATTGATGCCGTAATACCCCGAATTGGGGCTTCTGTAACCTTTTACGGTACTGCTGTTGTTCGTCAGTTCGAAATGATGGGAGTTTTCAGTACCACCTACTCCCAGTCCATTGTTCGCTCTCGCGATAAGCTAAGAAGCTTACAGTTGCTCAGTGGAGCAGGTTTGCCCATGCCTCGTACCGCTTTTACCAACTACTCCAAAGAAGAACGCAGCCTTGTAGATCATGTAGGCGGAGCACCTGTGATTATTAAACTTCTGGAAGGAACCCAGGGGTTGGGTGTAGTTTTGGCCGAAACCCGAAAAGCTGCTCAGTCGGTTATAGAAGCTTTCCACGGACTTAAAGCACGTATTATTGTGCAAGAATTTATTAAAGAGGCCAAGGCCTCAGATCTACGCGTTTTCGTAGTCGATGGTAAGGTAGTAGGAGCCATGAAGCGCACAGGTCAGGAAGGTGAATTTAGGAGCAACCTGCACCGTGGAGGCAAAGCCGAGGTGGTGAAACTTAGCCGTTTAGAAAAATCGGTAGCTGTAAAAGCCGCCAATGCCATGGGGCTTTCCGTAGCCGGAGTAGATATTTTGCAGTCGAGCCGCGGACCACTTATTTTGGAAGTCAACAGTTCTCCCGGCCTCGAAGGTATAGAAAGAGCAACCGGTGTAGACATTGCCGAGCAAATAGTGGCTTACATCGAAAGAAACCAACCCAAAAAGAAAGGCACCATTTCTAAACTCAAGGCCTGATGAAAATTAAGATAGGAACGAGGGGAAGCAGACTGGCACTTTGGCAGGCCTACCACGTGGAAGAAAAACTTCAGGCCGCAGGGCTCGAAACAGAAATAGTGACCATTGAAACCAAAGGCGATAAAATACTCGATGTTTCCATTGCCAAGATTGGCAGCAAGGGTGTGTTCACTGAAGAGATTGAAGAGCAATTGGCCGATGGCCGAATCGATATAGCCGTTCATAGTGCTAAAGACATGCAATCAAAGCTCCCGTCAGGTTTTGAACTCATTGCCTTTATGGAGCGAGAAGAAGTGAACGATGTGATTATTAGTCACAAGCCCTCAGTTGATCTGAGTAGTCCGGGGTTGGTTTTGGGAACCTCCAGCACAAGGAGAGTAGCCACTCTTCGTCATTTTTACCCGGGCATCGAAACGGTGGCCGTTCGAGGAAATTTACAAACGAGAATCCGAAAGATGGAAGAAGGTGCCTGCGATGCCCTTTTGTTGGCCTATGCAGGAGTGCACCGGATGGGGTATGACGATAAAATAAAGCACAAGCTATCGGTCAATGAGTTTATTCCCGCGGTGGGTCAGGGTAGTGTTGCCATAGAAATTCACAGTACCCTGTCTGCCGAAAAACGCGCCAAGGTAAGGGAGGTGCTCAACCACCCAGACACTGAAACTTGCCTATTGGCCGAAAGAGCTTATTTAAAAACCATGGACGGAGGGTGTAGCATACCGGTTTACGGATACGCAACCTTGGAGAATAATTCCCTGAAAATGTCCGGAGGCATAATCAGCCTCGATGGCCAAAAGAGAATTGTGAAACAACACCAAACACACGCTTCTACTCCCGAGAGGCTAGGTTCCGAACTTGCCAATGAAGTATTATCTTCGGGGGGGAAAGCCATTTTAGAGGAGATTAAACGAACAATGAACCATGATTAGACAGAAGATTTTTTTAGCCGTAGTGGCCGTTTTTCTATTGACAATGGCCTGCGATTCTTCAGGAGAAAAGTCGGGCAGTGAAACTACCAAAGCCGCAGACCTTTCAGGCAATGACTACCTGGTAACCATTAAAACCAATTTTGGCGAAATGAAGGCTGTTTTGTATGACAAAACACCCAAGCACAAAGAAAACTTTATTAAGCTCGCACAAGAAAAATTCTACGATAGCCTCTTATTTCACCGGGTCATTCAGGGCTTCATGATTCAGTGTGGAGACCCCGAATCGAAAAATGCGGCTCCCGACCAGAATTTGGGAAGTGGCGGCCCCGGCTATACTATTCCGGCCGAATTTGTTCCTCAGTTTTTTCACAAGAAGGGAGCCCTTTCTGCCGCCAGGCAACCCGATTTTGTGAACCCCGAAAAAGCGTCCAGCGGAAGCCAGTTCTTTGTGGTTCAGGGACAAGTGCTAGACGATGCCTCTCTCGGGCAATTTAGCGGCCCCAACTTGCAAGCCATTGGCAGCGCAGCTCAATACTTGCGTTCTGCCTTACCCGATCACGACCTGAACAGAGAGTATCAGCAGGCCTATGAGCAAGGAGGAGACGCTGAGTTGAAAAAGAAGCTATTGGCCACCATAGACCAACTCGAAGAAGCCACCGGCCGAAAACTCAATAGACCTGAAATGTCTGAAGAACAGAAGAGAGCCTACAAAACCATTGGAGGTACGCCTTTTCTGGATGGAGACTATACCGTGTTTGGCGAGGTAATTTCCGGTTTAGACATAATCGACTCCATTGCGGGGGTTCAAACCAAGCCCGGAGACCGACCGGTAGAAGACGTTCGGATGTACGTATCGGTGGAAGAAATGCCTAAGAAAGAAATTGCAGAAAAGTATGGCTATGACTACAGCAACCAACAATAGAACAAGTATTAAAGCTTTTTGGGCAAGTCTGTTGCTTTTGAGCGTTCTGGCGTGCTCCCCCAAAGAAGTAGATGAACTGGTGGTTATTTCTACACCATATGGCGATATGACGGCCGTGTTGTACGATGATACCCCCATTCACAAGCAAAACTTTCTGAAGCTGGCTAAGAACGGTCAGTACGACTCCGTGATTTTTCACAGGGTTATTGAAAACTTCATGATTCAAACAGGTGATGTTTCGACTGGAGTAGCAGGTGAATCCGTAGACTATTCACTCGAGGCTGAATTTCTTCCTGAAAAATATATTCACCGAAAAGGTGCTTTGGCGGCTGCCCGAACAGGCGATGCTGTAAACCCTGAGAAAAAATCGAGCGGCTCTCAGTTTTACATTGTAGATGGCGAAATATTCGATGAAGAAGGGTTGAAAGCCCGGGCAGAGCGAAGGCAGGAGCTTAAGCTCAGTGGGTTGTTTGCGCGAATGCTACGCTCGGAACGTTTTCCGGAACTAACGGAAAAGGTGGAGTATCACAGAGGTTTGAGCGAAACCGATTCTACCTATGATTTTGGACTGGCCTATAAGCGACTAATCTTCAATTCTATCGATGTAATTGAGAAGGAATTTGGCGACCAGACTGACCCGGGTTATCCGGCCTGGGCCAAAGAAGTGTATGCTACCGAAGGAGGGGCTCCTCACCTTGACGGGCAATATACCGTGTTTGGTCAGGTGGTAGAAGGGTTGGAAGTGATTGATAAAATTGCTGCTACCAAAACCAATTTGCGCGATAAGCCGCTGGAAGATATTCACATGCATGTGAAAGTAATAACGCTACCCAAGAGGGAGGTTACCAAAAAATACGGCATAGAATATCCACAAAAAGATTAAATCATGAAAGTACTCATCACCGGTTCCAATGGGTTGCTAGGTCAAAAACTCGTAAAACTGATACTCGACCGTGGAGAAGATGAGCTTATTGCGACTGCCCGCGGGGCCAATCGGCTTCCCTATGCACAAGATGACTACCAGTTTGATGTAATGGATATAACCAACCGTGAGCAAGTACGGGAAGTTGTAGCCAGGCACCGCCCCGAGGTAGTTATTCACACGGCCGCCATGACCAACGTAGACCAATGTGAACTGGAAAAAGAGGCTTGCTGGGATCAGAACGTAAATGCTGTAAAATATCTAATTGAAGCTTGCGCAGATAACAATACCTTTTTACTCCACCTGTCGACCGACTTTATCTTTGATGGTGAAAATGGCCCCTATGATGAGGAGGCTGTGCCCAATCCGGTGAGCTACTATGGCGAAAGTAAACTGGCAGCCGAAAAATTATTGGAGAACTCTACCATTGACTATGCTATTGCCCGAACCGTTTTAGTGTATGGTATTGCCCACGATATGAGCCGTAGCAATATTATTCTATGGGTAAAAAAGAGCCTGGAAGAAGGCAAGGAGATTAAGGTGGTAGATGACCAATTGCGGAGCCCTACACTTGCTGAAGACTTAGCGATGGGCTGCTATCTTATTGCCAAAAAGAAAGCTTCCGGAATATTCAACATTTGTGGAAAAGATCTGCTCAATCCTTATGAAATGGCCGTAAAAACAGCACAGTTTTTTAACCTCGACATGCGTACTATGCAGCGTGCCGATGCCAGCAGCTTCAGTCAAACAGCCAAAAGGCCCCCAAAAACCGGGCTGCTCATAGAAAAGGCCCGCACCGTGCTTGGGTACGAGCCTCATTCTTTCGATGAAGGGATTGCCATTGTGGCCGATCAAATCAAGAATTAAAACATTTCGTTGTCAGGCCGAATTTGTTTCAGCATCTTCTTAGTAGACCCTGAAATGCATTCAGGGTTAACGTCAATTTTCGTTTTTAACGTTCTCTTTCTTATCCGCACTGAGCGCAATTTTTAAAAAAACTAAAAATCCCCCCAGGGTAATCGAAAGGCATATAATCATTCCTATTATTGCTTCTCCACTCATTTTTTCACGAATTTTCTGTAAAACCATCCATTAAACACCACAGCAATAAGCAGGGCTATTCCCCATTGCGTAACTATGGTTGCATTGCTAAATCTGTCGAACAAGTTCCAGTTGCCTTCGGCATCAAACCACGGGTATTCGCTGTAGCCCTGATCCATCCACCAATAAACCAGAAATAGGCCAGCTATAAAGTTGAAGTAGATCATGCCAGCAAAGTATAGCTTAGATACCTTGAAGTCGGAATTCTGATCGATGAAGTCTTTCTTGAACTTCATGGGGCCATATCTGATAATGAGGAAGGATATAAAAATGCCACTCACCAAAAGGCCAACGCCCCATACCCAATCCTGATTCTCGAAGAAGTCGAGCCACCAGGCCGAAGGGAATCCAACAATAAAACATGCCGCACCAGCAATAATGGCCGCTTTCTTTTTGGGTATTTCATAGTCGGTCAGGTTTTTTATAATCAGTTGCATCATTGGCAAAATGGAACTGAAAGCGGCCATGGCAAAGGCCCCAAAGAATATCCACGAAAGGAATGGCCCCCCTGGCATTTGAGCAAACAGCTGTGGTAAGATGGTAAATACCAAAGCTGTATTTCCACCATGTAAGAAATCAATGGCTTCAGTAGGCGTAGCTGCCATAGCAAAAACGGCCGGCAAAATGGCCATAGCTGCCAAAAGAGCGGCTGTGTTGTTGCCAAAAGCACCTAAGAAGGTGTTCAAGGTTACATCTTCTTTCTGTCTCGAGAAAGAGCCAATGGTAATCATCAGACCCCAGCCGGCTCCGGTACTCCAGGCCGAGTCGGTAATGGCTTCAATCCAAATGATTGGATCTTTAAACTTCTCTACATCAATGGTAAAGAGGTATTCCAGGCCTTGCACTCCACCTGGCATTTGAATGGCAAAGGCAGCAACCACCAGCAAAAGAATAAATAAGGTTGGTATTAATATTTTATTGGTTTTTTCGAGCCCTTTCTTAATGCCTTTGCCCAAAACCCAAATGGCTATAGTAATAGTGAGCATATAGCATAAAACTGCCTCCCAGCTAGAGTTGGAAAGACTTGCCCAGAAGTTGTCCATAAAGTTTACGCTAGGGTCGGCAAACTTTTCGTTCATAGCACCCGACCCAAAGAGGTAGTCTACCAGGTTTTGTGTATTGAGCAAAAAGTAACGCAACGACCAGCCTGTAACCACCGAATAGTAAAAGGCAATACCTACTGTTACCAGGGTAACGAAGGTGCCCATCCAATTGAATTTTTTTCCGCTTAAAGAACCTAGCGACCCTAGTGTTCCTTTTCGGTAGTGCTTACCAATGGCCAGTTCGGCCATCAGCAAGGGAATAGACCATATCACCAGGAAAAACATCCATAAAATAATGAAGGTACCCCCATGTTCTCCGGCTATTCTTGGAAACCGCCAGAGGTTTCCGGCACCAATAGCCATACCCAGGGCGGCTAGAATTATTCCCCACCGGTTACTAAATTCTTCTCTTTTTTCTGCCATATATAATTGACTGTTAGTATTTGCGATTGTTCAGTTTTGATTCTTATGAAGCCGGACAAACTAATTTTTTTAAGCAGAAACTCAAGTTTTAATTGAATCGGTGTCATAATGTGCAACCGTTTGCAGCCGTCTTGAACAGTTTTCTCTTTGGTTTTAGGGCTTACTATAAAATATGCTTGGTTTTTAGATGGAAAATGGAGAATATTCTTTGTTAAAACTTTTCTATTCTCAACGTAAACTTTTTTATATGGCCGTTAATTTAAGCGATGGAAATCGCGGTCAGTGGGGATCCAAGTTCGGATTTATCATGGCAGCTGCCGGTTCGGCAGTAGGTTTGGGTAATATTTGGCGTTTTCCGTTCATCACGGGCCAAAATGGAGGCGGAGCCTTTGTTTTGGTTTACTTGCTTTGCGTAGTGCTCATTGGCGTGCCCTTGCTATTTACAGAAATGGGGTTTGGGCGAATGACAAAAAAAGGCACTATTGGTGCGTTTAAAGACACAGGGGCCAACCCTCTGTTTATGGGGCTTGGAGCTATTTTGGCACTTTGCGTCAGCTTCTTTGTGCTTTCTTATTATGGAAATATAGCCGGTTGGACCATAGGCTATATTTTCAAGTCTGTTAGTGGCGATACGGGTAGTTTTCAGGAGTTTGCTTCTAACCCAATGAACACCATTCCACTGATGGGGTTATTTACTCTGATCACTATTTTTATTGTAAAGGGAGGGATTTCCGGAGGCATAGAAAAAGCCGCTAAAGTGCTTATGCCTATGTTGTTTTTGCTCATTGCAGTAGTGGCCGTTCGGTCGCTTACTTTAGAGGGAGCCATGAAGGGCGTAGACTTTTACCTAAACCCTGACTTCTCAAAAATAAGTGCCAATACCTTTTTGGTAGCACTGGGGCAAGCCTTCTTTTCTATGAGCATTGGTTGGGGAATTATGATTACTTATGGTTCGTACCTTCCAAAACAGACCAGTATTATTAGTTCAGGCCTATGGGTGGGACTAATGGATGCAGGAGTGGCTTTGTTGGCGGGCTTTATGATTTTCCCTGCCGTTTTCGCTTTTGGAAAAGACCCTGCAGCCGGGCCCACACTGGTGTTTCAGGTATTGCCTGAGATTTTCAATAGTATGCCCGGTGGTGCCATTATTGGAGCCTTTTTCTTTTTGTTACTCACTGTAGCGGCTCTTACATCTTCCATTTCTATGCTTGAGGTGCCCGCCTCTTACTTTATGGATGAAAAGAAATGGAGCCGAAACAAATCGGCTTGGGTGGTGGGTATCCTGCTATTTATTGTGGGTATTCCTTCCGCACTTTCTCAAGGCGGTTCCGCTTTCTTTAGTAAAATGCAGATAGTAATGTTTGGACACCAGTATACAGGATTTCAAGACATACTAGACTTTTTCTTTGGCACTTTCTTTATAGTGTTGGTAGCCTTGGTTACCTGCATTTATGTGGCCTGGAAAATGCCTGTGAATAAAATTGTGAGCGAGCTGGATACAGGGTCTCCAACCTGGAAGGCCGGCTCGTTGGCTTCCAGCATCTTTGTGTTTTTTATCCGCTATGTTTGTCCCATCACCATTTTACTGGTGTTGCTCAACATGATGGGCCTTTTGGGCTTTTTTGCCGGAGGAGGGTAGCCCATAGACTGACACCTACGAATTTGAAAGTCCTGTGCTCAATGTGCAGGACTTTTTTGTAGTTTCAAACCATGGCAAAGGACCATTCAAATTTTTTCAATGATGTATATGAGGTGGTAAGGCTTATACCCAGAGGCCGGGTAACCAGCTATGGAGCCATTGCCAACTACCTGGGTACTAAAGGCAGTGCCCGAATGGTGGGATGGGCTATGAATGCAGCACATGGGCTCAGCGATGTGCCCGCTCACCGGGTGGTGAATCGAACAGGAATATTGACCGGAAAGCATCATTTTGAAACGCCTAGCCTAATGCAGGAACGGCTGGAAGCCGAAGGCGTAGAAGTGATTGGCGATAAGATACAGCAATTCGATAGGGTGTTTTGGGATCCCTCTGCTGAATTGTCTCTTTGATTAGCCGAAATTCGGTAATTTCGCCCCGTGTAAGCATGAAGTTGTTGAAAAAGGCAAGTAAGATTAACAGACCCCTTGACAGGGCCAGGCAAGAAGGGAAAAAGCGATTGTTTTTTCTCATTAAGCTTATTCTGGTTGTGGTTGGCTTGGTTTGGCGATACAGGTTTCCTGATAGTTATGACCAACTGAAACTGGATGGACGTATTTTACCTACCCTCTTCTTTTATCTTACCAGTGTGCTGTTAGTGTCTTTTGGACGAATCTCTCTGGTATATCTTTACCTAAAACGACAGAACAAAGAGAGCGATTTTCGCGACAATTATATTGTGGGTATCAACCGTATAGCGTCCATTTTGTATGGGGTTATACTTATTATTTCCATTCCATATTATTTCAACATAGAGGTAAATGAGTTTTTTACCTCCATTAGCATAGTAGCAGCCGCTATTGCCATTATTTCCAGAGAGTATCTGGTAAATATGATTAATGGGTTCATTCTGATGTTTTCCAATCAGTTTTCAATCAATGATTACATTAAAGTGGGCGAAGATAGCGGGCGCATAACAGACATTACCCTTATGAATGTTGTGTTGCTCAACGATGATGATGAGATCGTGTACATTCCCAATTCTACCATGGCCTCATCGCATGTTATCAATAGCTCAAAGAAAAATTTCAAAAAACTGAGCTTTGATTTTGAGCTGTTACCGGAAGCCTTACCCAACATAGACCATTTCGAAAGCTACCTTATTGAGGCACTAAAAGCACAGTTTAAGAACATTAACCTGGAGAAGTTTAGCCTGAAAGTAGACTCCATAAAAAAAGATGCCATTGTCATAAAACTCCATGTAACACTGGATAGGCGGCAGAAAGACCTGGAAAAGCCGGTTAGGCGATTCATTAATAAATCAATTCTGGCCTATGCCAGCGATAGTAAATTTAAGAAAGAAGAATAAACGCAATGGAAGTACTCTTAAGCTCTGAAGGAATAGTAGCGCTTTTAACCCTCACCTTTTTGGAGATCGTGTTGGGGGTCGATAACATCATTTTTATTTCCATAATTTCTAACCGATTGCCCGAGAAACAGCAGGCAACCGCCAGGAACCTTGGTTTGGCTCTGGCGCTTCTTATGCGCGTGGGTTTACTTTTGGGTATTAGTTGGATTATTGGTTTCACCGAGCCCGTGCTTACCGTAATGGAGCACCCCGTGAGCGTAAAAGATATTATTCTAATTGTGGGTGGTCTCTTTCTAATTGGTAAAAGTACTACTGAAATTCATGAGTCGCTGGAGGTAGCCGATCATGAGTCGGAAACCAAAACCGTTACCACTATGAGCAAGGTTATTTTACAAATAGTGGCCCTTGACATGGTGTTTTCTTTCGACTCTATTCTCACCGCTGTAGGGCTTACGGAACACATCATTATTATGATTGTGGCCGTGGTGTTGGCCATGATTGTAATGATGACCTTTGCCGGTAAAATCAGTGCCTTTATTAACAAACATCCAACACTTCAGATGTTGGCCATGTCTTTCCTCATTCTCATAGGCTTTATGCTGGTGTTGGAAGGTATAGGCAAACACATAGAAAAGGGCTATATCTATTTTGCCGTGTTCTTCTCGCTTACTGTTGAAATACTGAACATGAGAAGAAGGAGAAATGCAGCCAAAATTAAGCTGAGGAAGAAAATTACGCAGTAATTCTCTTGGAAAGAGACGCAAAGAATTTGTCTTCACTATCTATAGAAAGCACCAGTTTATCGGTGCTTTTTTTGATGCCGTAGATTCCCTGAACCTGTAGCTTTTCTCTTAAAGAGATAACCACATTGCCATGTCCAAATGAACTAAGGTTGACAAATTTTTCACTGTGTGCATCGCCCTCTCTAAGTTCAATTTTATCGATTAGGTGATAGGGTAGCTCAAAACTCCAGCGTATTCCAATGTTGATTGAAAGCGAATCTTGATCCAAAACAATGGGCCTGTGTCTCATCGCATTTCTATCACCGAAAATGAAGAACAGGCTGTAAATGCTTATGCCTGTGAGAATCCAGGCCAGTGTTGGGCTTATGATCATTAACCAATAATGCAAAACGAAAGTCTCTACCGGCAAAAGAAAGAGTACCAAAACAAAAACCGACTTGTATCCTGACTCGAGGTAATAGCTAAACTCATTGGAAGCCAATGCTTGGGGTTTCGCCCATCCTGCAAAAGTGTAATAGAAAAGTGAACATTCTGAACTGGCTATATTAGCAAGAACCGGTTTGGCTTTCATATCGAGCAAAACTGCCTTCATTCGTTCAGGAAAATTACGAAGTCCACCCTTTGTTTGGCTGAGGTTCTTATTTAACTGAATGACTTTGTAAATAAGAAAACCAATAACACCCAACTCAATAGGCGCTACCAACATTTTAATTCTATTGAGAGTAGCATGGTAGTCGTCTGGAATAACCTGAAAGGCCATGATAAGACTTAATATAAAAACAGGGACGACCGTGATTTTCGGAAAGGAACTGTTTCTGATAAAAAGAAAGTAGATCAAAGGAATAATAAGAGCTATGTCTATCGAACTGCCAACGGCCAGCAAAGAACGGTTGCTAATGAAATTCGGAGATGTCATGAGCCATAGGCTAATGAAGATAATGCCCGAAGCAACTAAAAGGAAGGCGGGTATTCTTAGTGCTGCAGTTCTCATATGGCTTTAAGTTAAAGCATTAGAGTCTAAGAATTTCAATACATGCATAAGAGGTTTGTGCCTTAGATTAAAGGAATATCTGCCTGTTCCAGATCAGGTTGGGGTGATTGGCCGAAGTGGTATGAGTCTGTAGGCTACTGCTGGTCCTATCTTGGCGGCAAATTGCCACCACCAGGAGCACTAAGGTTTTTTCGAAATCAAGAACAACCCAATGAAAGTCAGTGCTCCATTCAATGCCAGAATAAAGAAACCAAACCAGCTTCCGCTAGCTAAATCTATAAAGTAAGAAAGCAAGGGGGCCGCCAGGCAAACCGGAAGCACATATTTATCTATCACCTGTCTTTTGGTAAGAAGTCCAAAGCTAAAAAGGCCTAGAAGTGGGCCATAGGTGTAGCCGGCAGCTTTGAAAATGGAATTAATGACACTGTCATCATTAATAGCGTTGAAAATGAGAATGACCAGAAACAGAAGCACCGAGAAACCAATGTGAACCTTAAGGCGGGTTCTTTTTTTCTCCTCTTCCTCCTTCTTTTCGAAGTTCAGAAAGTCTACGCAAAAAGCCGTGGTAAGGGCAGTGAGTGCAGAGTCTGCACTGGAATATGCTGCGGCAATAATTCCAAGTAAAAAGACCACTCCGGCAAAAGTGCCTAAATGGTTTAAGGCCAAAAGTGGGTAGAGGGTGTCGGTCCTGGCAGGAATTTCAATTCCCTTGTTATTGGCATACATAAATAGTAATGCGCCCATACCAAGAAAGAGTAGGTTGGCAAAAATGAGTACCACGCTAAAACCAAATACGTTTTTTTGAGCCTCTTTAAGATTGCGACAAGTCAAATTCTTTTGCATCATGTCCTGGTCGAGCCCTGTCATTACAATAGCAATAAGGGCACCCGAGATAAACTGCTTAGGGAAGAACCTGGCGCTACTCCAGTCCCAATAAAAGATTTTGGACATTTCGCTTGCCTCAATTTGGGCAATGGCATCGCCAATAGACCAGCCCAGTTCTTTGGTAATGATGAAAATGGTAACAACCACTGCGGTGAGCATAAACAGCGTTTGCAGAGTATCTGTCCATACAATAGTCTTTATCCCACCCTTGAAAGTGTAGACCCAAATGAGCAGTATGGTCACCATAACACTCACCCAGAAAGGTACTCCAAAGGCATCGAACAAGGCCGTTTGTAATACTATAGCTACCAGAAACAGCCTAAAACTTGCGCCTACTACCCTCGAAAGCAAGAAGAATCCTGACCCGGTTTTATACGACCAGAAACCAAAGCGTTGCTCCAAATAGCCATAAATAGAAACCAGGTTGAGGCGATAGTACAATGGCATAAGCACTGTGGCAATAACAAAATAGCCCAGCAAGTAACCGATTACCACCTGAAAGTAGGAGAAGAAGCTATTACCCACCTCCCCCGGAACGGAGATAAACGTAACTCCCGAAAGTGAGGCTCCAATCATACCGAAAGCCACTAAATACCAGGGGCTTTGCCGGTTGGCCGTAAAGAAAGTCTGTGTATTGGCACCTCTGGAAGTCAATCGGGCAATCACGATCAACATCAGAAAATATCCACCAATTAGGGCAATGACAAGCGTAGGACTCATGGGGTAAAGATATCAGTATATCAGTGATGAGAAAACAGTTCATCAGAAATCGGGGGTATTGCTGTAACCGTTGCATCGTTGCGAGAAACAAACTTTGCACTGGCAGCAGGTTGCGACAAAGCAACCTACTTGTTTTACACGGTGCGCCTTTATGGTAGAGACTGTCGCAGCCGCACTTGCCACGCAATGACGGAGAAGAGCCAGACTACTGATTTCCGATTAACCAATCGCCACCAACTGGTTATGCAGATGATTTTCATTAAATTTGTTCCAAATTTTAGAGATATGCGATTAAGCTACCAAGAGCAAGAAAGCGTAGAGGTATTGGATGAGGTGATTGAAGAAGACCTGTGCGATTTGGTGGTCTTCAATGACGATGTGAATACTTTTGAGCATGTAATCAATATCTTAATGAAGGTGTGTAAGCATTCTGCCGAACAGGCCGAACAGTGTACACTCCTGATTCACTACAAGGGTAAGTGCACGGTAAAACATGGCACCTTCAAAGAGTTAAGACCCATGTGTGAAAGTATTTTAGAGGCGGGGATTACCGCAACAGTTATGTAATTTTTGCCCACTACTATCTTGAACTTCCCCCCAAAAATTGTAGAAAATGCCATAGAAGAAATCTCCAAGCTGCCCGGAATCGGTAGAAAGACAGCTTTGAGGTTGGTATTGTATTTACTGAAACAAGAAAAAGAATCTACCGAAAACCTTACTTCGGCCCTCGCGCAGCTTAGAGAAGATATTCAGTACTGCGGCACCTGCCATATAATCTCAGATACTACCGATTGCACCTGTCGCACCGTTACTCGCGACCTTACCACTATTTGTGTGGTACAAGATACGCCAGATGTAATGGCCATAGAAAATACCCACCAATATAAGGGACTGTACCACGTTTTGGGTGGAGTAATTTCACCAATCGAAGGTATTGGGCCGGAAGATTTACACATAGACTCCCTCTTTTCCCGTATTGAAAAAAGCGATCCTAAAGTGGAGGAAGTAATACTGGCATTGAGTCCTACTATGGAAGGAGACACTACAGCCTTCTATATCACCAAAAAGTTGAAGGCTTTGGGCATAAAAGTCACTACTATTGCACGAGGAATACCAATTGGTGGCGAACTGGAGTATGCCGATGAGGTAACTCTGGGCCGCAGCATATTAACAAGAACCATTTACGATTAGAACAGGACATGAACATTGTTTCAGACCGCATTAAAAACATGGCCGAGTCGGCCACGTTGGCCATGGCAGCCAAGGCCAGAGAATACAAAGCAAAGGGTATCAATGTAATTAGCCTTAGCTTGGGAGAGCCAGATTTTAAAACACCACAGCATATTCAGGATGGAGCCAAAAAGGCCATCGATGAAGGAAAGTATTTTGCATACCCTCCCGTAAATGGATACCTGGATCTTCGCGAAGCAATTGCCGAGAAATTCAAGAAGGAAAACGGACTGAATTATGCGCCCGACCAAATTGTGGTTTCCAATGGAGCCAAGCAGTCTATAGCCAATATTTTTCAGGCCATCATCAATGAAGGCGATGAGGTGGTAGTTTTTTCACCCTTCTGGGTAAGTTACTCGGCCCTGATTGAGCTGGCAGGAGGTGTGCCGGTATTAGTAAAAGGAGGAATAGAAAACGATTTTAAGGTAACTGCCGAACAATTCGAGGCAGCCATTACCTCTAAAACTAAGGCCATGATTTTTTCTTCGCCTTGCAACCCCACCGGCTCAGTGTTTACCAAGCCCGAGTTAGAGGCCATAGCCAAAGTGGTGCTCAAGCACGAGAACCTCGTTGTAGTGTCTGACGAAATTTATGAACACATCAACTATACTGGTGCCCATGCCAGTATAGGAGCTCTGCCCGGAATGCTGGAGAGAACCGCCACAGTAAATGGTATGGCCAAAGGTTTTGCCATGACCGGCTGGAGAGTGGGCTATATTGGTGCTCCCACCTGGCTGGCCAAAGCATGTAACAAAATCCAGGGGCAGTTTACCTCGGCCAACTGTTCAATAGCACAGCGTGCGGCACTCACTGCCCTTACCAGCGATTTGGAGCCAACCCGCCAAATGACCAAAGAGTATTTGAGAAGAAGAAACCTGGTGAAGGAACTTTTAGACCAAATACCGGGCTTTAAAACCAATATGCCGCAAGGAGCATTCTACTTCTTTCCCGATGTGAGTGCCTACTTTGGGAAGAGCGATGGTACAACTACGGTAAAGGATGCCGATGATTTGGCCATGTACATTCTGGAAAATGCTCATGTTTCTGTGGTAACGGGAGGCGCCTTTGGCGACCCTGACTGTATACGACTTTCCTATGCAGCTTCTGAAGAAGAGCTGCGTGAGGCCATTAGCCGAATGAAAACCGCTTTAGCTAAATTGCAATAAATGACTTTTAATAGCGCAGAATCTCTTTTTGAAGCTTTCAGCAAACTGAAGGTACTGGTAATTGGCGATGTTATGGTAGACTCCTACATCTGGGGCTCGGTAAGCCGCATTTCGCCTGAAGCACCTGTGCCGGTGGTATTGGCCAAAAGTAAGGAAAAGCGACTGGGTGGCGCGGCCAATGTAGCGTTGAACGTGCAGTCTTTAGGAGCCACCCCCATTCCCTGCGCTATTGTGGGAGATGACCCCGATGGAGAGTTCTTTTTAGAACGACTTCGGGAAAGGGGAATTCCCGACAAAGGGGTAATTACCAGTTCTGAACGAGTGACTACCGTGAAAGAACGAATTTTGGCCGGCTCTCACCAAATGCTCCGGGTAGACACGGAATCAGACAAAGACATGAGCGAGATTGAGCAGAAGAGCCTTTTAGCTCATATTAAAAATCTCTTGCCCGAGTGCCAGGTGGTTATTTTTGAGGATTATGACAAAGGAGTCATTAACAAGACCATTATAGCCGAAACCATTAGTGAGGCCAACCGGTTGGGAATTCCAACGGTGGTAGATCCTAAAAAGCGCAATTTTCTGGATTATAAGGGCGCTACCCTCTTTAAACCCAACCTAAAGGAGTTGAGAGAAGGGCTCAAAGTAGATGTAGACCCCAAAGACATTGACTCCATTAAATCAGCCGCTCAGGCTCTCCAAAGTGCCTTAAATGCACACATGATTATGGTTACCCTTTCAGAACATGGAGTTTTTATTAAAGACAATGGAGAAAACCACCTGATACCCGCCCATGTTAGGCAGATATCGGATGTTTCAGGTGCCGGAGACACCGTAATAAGCATTGTGGCCTGTGGCTTGGCAGCCGGATTAGACGCCAGGAGAACAGCCGCATTGGCCAACCTTGGAGGTGGTTTGGTTTGCGAACATGTAGGGGTTGTGCCAATCAATAAAGACGATTTGCTGGAAGAGGCCAATGAACAAAATATCTTCAGCTAATGCCCTTCATTAATCTAAAAGATATCCCATCTAAAGAACTATTGCCCGGCTTTTCCGGCAAGATGATTCATACTCAAAACATGACCTTGGCCTATTGGGAGATAAAGGCCGGGAGCGAATTGCCCGAACACTCACACGTTCACGAACAAGTGGCGGCACAAGTTATTTCAGGAGAGTTTGAACTAACTCTTGAGGGGGAAACCAAGCTAATGAAAGCAGGCGATGTAGCCATTATACCTTCTAATGCTACACATTCGGGAAGAGCCATAACCGACTGCCAATTGCTGGATGTCTTTAACCCGGCTAGAGAAGACTACCAGTAGTTGCTTTAAATTAGTAAGCGCTACCCTAATTCGGGTAATCTTTTGATTTTCAGTAGATAAGTGCGAAAATATAAAGGTGGGGCAGCGTATTTCCTGACGGTAATTTCCTAATTTATGGTCTAATTTTTTCATTATGGAGGCCATTATATACATGCCGGGCTTGGGTTCCAGCTTTACCGACCAGTCACTTGCAAGCTTTGCCCATCGATATGTGAAAGCGGTAGATATCAATGAGCCCAACGAGAAAAAGAAGTACTCCATCAAAATTCGGGAAGAATCTTTTGGTATTGATGGTGGACTCAAAACGCAGGTGGCTGCGGTGCACGAACAACTTGGACAAGAAAGTAGGCATGTCATCGATATCTACGAGTTCAGTTATATCGATGAGCTAACAGCCAGTTTTAAGAAAACCAGTCTTATTCATAAAACCTTTGTACTCAGCGCAATTCTCTTTTTAAATGTGCCGAAAGTGTTTTATTACACACTGAGGCGAATAGTAAAAAGGAGAGGTGGTATTTCAGAAGGGAGCTCGGGTCAATTTCTGTATGCAGCTTCAATATTGGCCCTGTTGGCCTCTTTTGGGTTGCTGTTGGTGGCTTCATTTCCTGTAGCCATTGGCGATATGGTGGACTTGAAAGCCCTACCTCAATTCAACGACTTTATAGAGAACAATAGGCTTGGTCAGTTTATAGACTCGGTATATGGTGTTATGCGCGGCAAAGCCGAATACCTGATCGGGTTTTTTGCACTTTTTTATCTGGTAATGCCCGATTTTAAATTGTTCATAACCGAAATGGCTACCGAGCTGGTGTGTATGATCCGATACTTTAGCACAGGACATAACCGGCTCAACCTTACGGGTAAATTTGAAGAACTTCTCGAAAAGGTAGCCGAAGAAGATAAAAACTACGATCAGGTGACGGTAATGGCCTATAGCTTTGGAACTATGGTGGCTTTGGACACACTTTTTCCAATGAAGGGCGCTACTAGCTTCAGGGTTGCCGATAAGGTGACCCATTTGGTAACCATAGGCTGTCCTTTCGATTTTGTGAGGCTTTATTGGAAGAGCTATTACCAAGAACGTGAGTTTAAATCTACTACGCTTCGGCACTGGTACAATATATATTCTCAAGCCGATATTCTCTCTTCAAATTTTAGAAAAGACCACCAGGAAGGAGAAGCCGAACAATCGGTAACTGCTGAGGCTTTGTTGCCACAAAACTTGCCCTTCAATGTATTGCCCAAAAAGCGATTCAACTTGCTTGGATTTATTATGCTTTCGGGTATTCGGGCACATGGTATGTATTGGGAAGATCAGCTCAACAGCGCCAGTTGCCTGACTACCCTGGTGGCCAGGCGCATGGAAAATGAAGCCGCAGCCATATAGCCTCCTGCTTCATTGGAGAGTATAGAACTTGTGCCAATAACTCTGCTTTTATTTCTTAAATTGAAAGAATATTAAACTTCAACCATATGTCATTAACACGCGATATCGTAAAATCCCAGGTGGTGAAGCCGGCATTGGAAGCTGTGAGCGACTTTGACGGTGATTTCGAAAACTTTAGCTTCAATGGGTTTCAGCCAACTCACAGAAGTGTCTTTCTCAATAAAATAAAGTCCAATATTCAGGCTATTCCGGTAACGGACGATGGCACCACCTACCATCAATACATGTACGATGTCATCTTAAACCCAACCATCTTTGCAAGCTGGTCTGTGGTGAAAGATTGTATCGACTACGTTTCTAATAATTACAGCACAGGCCCCAGGTAAATCATGAAAAAGCTTATAGCACTTCTGTTGTTTGTGTGTGTACAGGCGCATGCACAATACACTTTCCAAACCGTGGTAGATACTCCAAATCCACCTAAAATCAATATTCTCATTGGCAATCTGGGTATCGATGCTAATATCAACCAAATAAAAACGTTGCACTACTTCGATTCTACTCAGAATAGCTTTGCATTCTACGCCAATGGCAAGGAGCTTTTTCAGAATCCGGATATTGCGGTGAAAACACGATTTCAGAACAAAAACATACAAGTAGAGATATCGGGTATTTCCAAATATGAACTCGTTCTGCTTCAAAATACTCAGGCCAATGTGTATCTGAGTTCTAAAGCAGATATAAAACTAATTCTGACCAACGGTGTGCATACCATCAGCAAGCCCGATTTGGAGAAGCAATCATTAGGCAAAATCGAGATGAATGAGAGTATTATGGATATATACTTTGCTGCTTCGGGAGGTGAATATGCCTATGCCAATAACTCATTTAACTGGAGTTTTACGCCTAAAAGTGAAAGCGATATTGGCAAGCTGGAACTCAATGCCGACTTCAGTTTTCATCAGAGTTATGCTCTTGGCTCAGGCAAAGGAAACGATAAGAAACCATTGGTTTTTTACGCAAAGGGTAGAGTAAGTACCAACTCAAAAGACTCGTTGAACTACCTGTATGTTTACCCGATCAACTTCAATATTTCCG
Source organism: Roseivirga sp. UBA838 (assembly GCF_002296035.1). Classification (NCBI taxonomy): domain Bacteria; kingdom Pseudomonadati; phylum Bacteroidota; class Cytophagia; order Cytophagales; family Roseivirgaceae; genus Roseivirga; species Roseivirga sp. UBA838. The sequence continues at coordinate 5,385 of NZ_DBHC01000032.1, read as the reverse complement.
GAGCCAGCGATGCCCAAATGATGGCCCGGTTTGGGGTAGAGGGCAACCAGACCTTTACAAGCGGGAGAATGGCCTTTAATTTTTCTTATGAAAAGCTAATCGACAATTTGGTAGACCTGACTTACGGAAGTAATCGATTACGCCTGAAGCCTGTGCTTAATGTGGGTGGAAAGATTTATAAGGAATTTGATAACATGCGAATTGGTGCCGATGGCGAAAATGAATTCTCTGGTCAGGTTTATGCCAACCTTTATTACAACATTCCCGTGTTCGACAATTATTCCATTATACTGGAGTCTAACGCCTATTATGACTTTAGCGAAAAAATCAATCCCGAGCAGAAAATCAGACTCAACTACAGCGTTGCCCTGGGTGTAGAGTTACCAAAATCGCCATTCAAGACGTTGTTCAAGTATCGTGATGGCCAGGTTGATGTGAACAACCTGGACGATAGCAACCTGACCATTGGCCTGCTGGCCGACTTAGAGTCTTTAGTGGGCGTTACGGGTAAAAAGTAAGCCCTAAGCTACTTTTGCTTTTCCGCATAATCCACCACCAAACGGCTCATAAGTCGTATGCCTGTGAGCATACCTGAGTCGTCTACATAAAAGTCTGGTGTATGGTGAGGTGCCGATTTGGCCGGATCTTGCCCTTTGGGCATTCCTCCAATAAAGAAGTACAAACCCGGTATTTGTTCCTGAAAGAAAGAAAAGTCTTCAGCTCCGGTAATGGCATCCATAGAAGCATTCACATTTTCGGCACCGGCAACTTCTACAAACGTGTCGGCCATAAGGGCCGTTAAGTCCGGGTCGTTGAAGGTAACCGGATACCCTTTGTTAATAGTAAGGATAGCTTCAGCACCATTGCTGGCTGCAGTGTTCTTTACTATGCGCTCAAAGGTAGCAAATAGTGTTTCTCTCATTTGGGCATCGAGCGTTCGAATAGTACCCACCATATGCACCTCTTCAGGAATAATGTTGTTTCTAACACCTCCTTCAATTTTGCCAAAGCTAAGTACTGCGGCTGCTTTGGTAAGAGGCAGGCTTCGGCTCACCACAGTTTGGGCATTATTAATGATTTGTGCTGCCGTTACTATCGGATCAACTCCTGTCCAGGGAGTGGAGCCATGAGTTTGTTTTCCTTTGATGTGTAAGTCGAAACTGTTGACGGCTGCCATAATTCCATTTGGGCGATAATTTACTTTGCCTACTTCGGTTTGTGCATTAATGTGTAATCCAAAGATAACATCCATACCCTGGACTACGCCCTCTTTAACCATGAGTTCGGCACCCCCTTCTTCTCCGGCAGGGGCTCCTTCTTCAGCAGGCTGAAAAATGAATTTGATAGTGCCTTTAATATCTTTCTTCACTTGGCTTAGCACTTCTGCAACTCCCATTAAAATAGCCAAATGGGTGTCATGTCCGCAAGCATGCATTACCGGAACTTCCACTCCATTATATTCTCCTATTTGCTTGGAAGCCCATGGCAAATCCACCCGTTCTTTTACAGGAAGGCCATCCATGTCGGCACGTAGCCCTATCACCGGACCGGGCTTTCCTCCTTTGAGAATACCTATTACTCCGGTTTTGGCAACCCCTTCTTCTACCTCTAACCCAAGGCTTTTGAGGTGTGTGGCTACATAAGCCGCGGTTTTAAATTCACGATTTGAAAGCTCTGCATTTTCGTGTAGCCAGTGTCTCCATTCAATCACTTTAGGCTCAACATTTTTAGCAAGTTCCAGTACTTTATCGGCTAAAGCGTTTTCCTCAGGGTTGTTGTCGTTAGAGAATGAATTTGAAGTAGCGAATAAGCTTAAAAGGCAAAGTAGGACTGGTATTATCTTCTTCATAAAAAGGAATTTTGATGAGGAAGATAGGACTTAATTCTCGATGATGAAAACTATGGATTGAGGACTGATACCTCGTCTAGGGTTTTTTTATAGTTGATGGTTTTCCGGCCGTCATAAGCACCATATTCAACTACCACAATCAAGAAAGCCTAAGACAGAAATTAATTCAGAGACTTCTATCTGCTCAATAATTGGGCAGAAGAAGCTAACGGATCGTAATGAACAGAAGGCTCAGGACACTCATATTAGCCACCATTTGTGTCTTCACAAATGACTACTATAAAGTGCTATGAATACACAGCTTATTTACTTCTATGTGATCTAAACAATTAATCATATCGAAGAGATATCAAAACATGAAACGAAACTAACTAAATTCATTAGGTTGTTTTCAATATTGATTTATTGCTGATTAAGTTGTATTATTGAGTTAGTTTCCATCTTATGAAAAATAGACACTCATTCTTTCTTTCTTTCTTTCTTGTTGCTGTTGTGTCGTGCAGTACTCAAGAAGAACCAATACCTGAGGAAATTCCTTTATTACCGTTGTTAGCAGATTTTCAGGTGGCTCAAAGTAAGTGGGTTCCTAGAAAGTTGAGTATTGGTTATGACACAATAGATAATCACATTGTCGTGTCTGCTAAAAATGAAGAATCATTATGGTATATGATATTAGAAAATAATTCGAGGACCATCGATTTTACACGCCCATTTAATATCGAGAATTATTCTTTAGACTATCCAGATTTTTTCCAAGCAACCTTTCGATTAAATAGCTCGGAGCCCGGAGGGTCTATCTGGATGGCAACTAATTTTAATCAATTGGTTAGGTTTGAGATTTCTGAAATTTATGAAGACTCAGGGTATAAGTATTGTGCTGGGAGTATAGAAATTTACACAAGGGGTGACCAAATTCCACTTACTCTAAGAATTGCAGGTAATTTTAAGAATGTTAGTTATGGCACTCTTGCACCATGAATGTAAGGTAGTATTAGATTGTGTCTGTTAATAAATCAATCGTAATAATCAATAAACTATGAAAAACACAATACTAACATTAATAATAGGTTGCGTTTGCTTAGGAATGAACGCCCAGACTATTAAGCTTGAAAATTACACGCCCAATATGCGCATTTGCCCGAATGAAGAAACCTTTCTGTCATTCTCGGCCAGAGATGCTTTTAATAACAAGCTCGCTGGAAAATTTGTCTTCGCACTGTATATCAATGGCAATCTAGATACTACAACACAAGTTCATATAGGTAGTAGTCCTTGGGTAAACACAAACTCTCCATTTCAACTACCTGAGCTAACTAATTTGAATTTAAATGTTGATAATAGTAATAATAAAAGAGCAAATTTTTTTATTGGAAAAACAGAAATTATTCAAACCAATCCCCCTGACACTATTTTTGTTGATGGACTACGGCAACAATCTAATGATGTGCAGATTGTTGCAAGATTTAAAGATGATATTTTCTCTTCATGGGTGGAGGAAACTTTTTATTTTAGGTTTAATGTAGTGCCACCAGGTAAAGCTGTAGTACAAGGCACAAATGATCTTTATTTCTGTTCAGTAAATCAAATTCAAACTGTTACTTTGCCAGATTACCCATCGGATTCTAATAACTCTGACTTTTGTTTTTGGCATCATCAGTGGATTTGGGAATTGCCAGCTGGGTGGAAAGTAACAAGCACTAATGGAAATCTAAGTAGTGCTACAAATATTTATCAAGGAGGCAAGACTGTTAAAATCCAAGCGCCTTCTGCGTTTCCTACAAGTGCTAGTTTAAATGTCAGGTCACAGAGTGTTTGGCCTTACCCGATCAACACGACCACGGAAATAAATATGAACCCTGCACCCTTGGCAGCTTCAATTACTTATGAAGATTTGGGATATATGCCGATAGAAATATGCTATGAACAAACTAATGATCCCGGCACTTTTCATGTCACTCTTCCTGTAGGCACCAATGCACAAAGTTACTATTGGGAGACCAATGCTGGAACAATATCTAACTCAACTACTACTGTTCCTTCTGTAACTATTAACTTTAATGCTGGTTCAGCTATCAACAGATATTTAAGAGTGAAAACCACTAATTTCTGTGGTACCTCTAATTGGAAGACATTTTTCTTTGATATGTCACATCAACCTTATGGCTGTTCGGGTTCTGGAGGACCAATGATGATGTCAGTAGGCACCTATCCAAATCCTACTAGTGACGAAATTAATATTGAACTAACAAGTAAGGAAAGACCTTTGCGTAATGCTACTTCAGAGAGATACCAAGCTTATTTGATTAATAGCGAATTAGAAGTTGTTAGAACTTTGGAACTGAACGAAAAATCTACAAAGATGAATGTGAGAGATCTTCCGAAAGGTACTTATTATTTACGGGTTGTTAGTAGTGGAGGGTCGACTACGAGCCAAATAGTAATTAAGTAACCCTATTTTAATTGTAAAAAATATATTTCTCGATTAAAATAAATCCGCCTGAAAAAATGATTCAATGAACACAAGGTTCAGTTTGAGGCCGTAATTTTTGGAAATGTTAAAACCAAGTAAAACCCTCGAAAACGATTCAAACTTTTATTTACAATGACATGAATAGAGACAGAGTGCAATCTCATAAATCAGATAATGCTGCTTTTCGCTATTGAGCCTACTTTCTTTTCTTAAGCCTAAAAATAAACCCCTCCAAAGTTCAGAGGGGTTGGTCAGGGTCAGGCAATAGTTCAAAAACCAACCCTTTTGCCCAGCTAATCACATGCTCACGAATTTAGAAGCCTTTGGTAGTAACCATATAATCACCTTTTCCTTTGCATTCAGGGCAGGGTAACCCATATCCAACTCGTCCGCTTCCGGAACAGTAGTAACAGGTAACTAATTTGCCATCTTCGACTATTCTTTTCTCCGGAAATTTCACTACTGTTTTGATTCCAGCTATATCGTTTTTCACCTCTTGATTTCTTGCTTTTTTTTCCAACCTTCTTGTCAACACTAGCTTGAGTCCTTCGATATGCGCAAATTCAGGATGATCTCTCATCAAGACTTCTATGTTTGCGTAGGTTGAGATAGTAGTACGATTCCGAATGCACCAAAGCCTTCTTTCTCGGCTATACCAGATTTCAATGCCCTTATGCCAATAGGTTTGTCCCATTTAGAGAATTTAAGTCATCGAAAAATATTTTGTAAGATTATTACTTTACAACATAACTAATTCTTTTCGATTTAACTATTAGGGCTACTTACTTAGATTGAATGACCCATGTTTTGACACTTTGCCGCCATTTACGTCTCTACAAATGATTCTGATAAGGGTTGCCAAGACACAGCTGGAAACTTAAGTGGTTTATTTACTTCTATGTGATCTAAATAGGTATAATTATTTATTTGTCACTACGAACTCAGTACCACCTTCTTCAGCAGGCTGAAAAATGAATTTGATAGTGCCTTTAATATCTTTCTTCACTTGGCTAAGCACCATATTCAACTACCACAATCAAGTAAGCCTAAGACAGAAATTAATTCA